>DATJWM010000071.1:0-6161 GCA_035501255.1 Mycobacteriales bacterium
CGAGGCGGGCGATCACCCGCCGCTTCTGCTCGTCGGTCAGCGCTGAGGATGCCTCGACGTCGAACGTCGCCTCGACCCGCGAGGCGGTGACGTTCGCGTGCTGGCCACCGGGTCCGGACGACCGCGAAGTTCGCAGCACGACCTCCCGGAGGGGCAGCTTTGTGTCGCGACCGATTGACATGGGATCGTCCATCAGTCGAAAGTGTGCTGCACGGCCGTGTTCGAGGGACCCGCCGTGCTACCTTCCCGCGCGTAAGGCCGCCCGAAGAGCGGACGGCGTCAAGCAGGTGCAGGCTCCGGGGTGTGTGCGACGCATCCTCCGCGGTAGCAGCACTTCAAGCGGAGGAGCTCTCCACATGCCAACTGGCACAGTCAAGTGGTTCAGCGACGAGAAGGGGTTCGGCTTCATCACCCCCGATGACGGCGGTCGCGACCTGTTCGTCCACCATTCGAGCATCACCGCCGACGGCTATCGGTCGCTCGCCGAGGGCAGCAAGGTCTCCTATGAGGAGGAGGCCGCGCCCAAGGGCCCGAAGGCCGTCAACGTAAACAAGCTGTAGCTTCGGCTGCACATCCGTCCCGCGGCACCCCCGCGTCCCGAAAGCGGGCGACTTGGCCTCTCGTGGCGGACGCGAATGCCGCGGGCCAGACGCCGCAGCCTCGCCTACAACGTGCCGCGGTCCACCCATTCGGGGGGCTTGAACCGCAACGGCGAAACTTCGTCGTGGCTCGCGCGTAGTATGGGTAGGGCGGTTGATCTTGGGCGCACCAAGCAATGACTAAGGCAGTCGAGGAGCGCGAGCGAGTAGTAATCCGGTTCGCGGGAGACTCCGGCGACGGGATGCAGCTGGCGGGTAGCCGGTTCACGGATGCCACGGCGCTGGTCGGGAACGACCTGGCGACGTTGCCGAACTTCCCGGCGGAGATCCGGGCGCCAGCCGGGACGCTGGCGGGCGTGTCGGCGTTCCAGATCCATTTCGCGTCGCGGGACATCCTGACCCCGGGCGATCAGCCGAACGTGCTGGTGGCGATGAACCCGGCGGCGCTCAAGGCGAACCTGGCCGAGGTGCCGCGGGGCGCGACCGTGATCGTCAACGAGGATGCGTTCAACAAGCGCAACCTGGAGAAGGCGGGGTACGCGTCGAATCCGCTCGAGGACGGATCGCTGAGCGCGTATCGAGTGCACCGGATCCCGATGACTTCTTTGACGGTGGCCGCGGTGGAGGGCATCGAGGACGCCTCGACCCGCGATGCCGGCCGTGCCAAGAACCTGTTCGCGCTCGGGGTGCTGTCGTGGTTGTACGGCCGCCCGACCGACGTGACCAAGAAGTGGATCGAGCAGAAGTTCGCGCGCAACCCGGGGGCGCTGTTGGCGAACCTGGCGGCGTTCAACGCTGGATGGTCGTTCGGTGAGACGACCGAGCTGCTCGACGTTCAGTACAAGGTCAAGCCGGCGACGGACGTCCCGCCGGGGACCTACCGGAACGTGAACGGAACGAACGCGCTGTCGCTGGGATTGATCGCGGCGAGCGCGCGGAGCGGGTTGGGGCTGCTGTTGGCGAGCTATCCGATCACGCCGGCGTCCGAGCTGCTGCACGAGCTCTCGCGTCACGCGGAGCTAGGGGTGCGGACGATTCAGGCCGAGGACGAGATCGCGGCGGCCGGGATGGCTCTGGGTGCGGCGTTCGGCGGGCGGATCGGGGTGACCGCGACGAGCGGACCGGGGATGGATCTGAAGGCGGAGACGATCGCGCTGGCCGCGGCGCTCGAGTTGCCGATGATCGTGGTTGATGTGCAGCGTGCCGGTCCGTCGACGGGGATGCCGACCAAGACCGAGCAGTCGGATCTGTTGATGGCGGTGTGTGGCCGTCACGGCGAGTCGCCGCTGCCGGTGATCGCCCCGTCGACGCCGGGTGGGTGCTTCGACGCGGCGTTCGAGGCGGTGCGGATCGCGGTCCGCTACCGGACGCCGGTGATCCTTTTGTCCGACACGTTCCTGGCGTCCTCGTCTGAGCCGTGGCGGGTTCCGGTTGTGGCCGACCTTCCGTCGATCGACCCCGCGTTCGCGGTCGCCGAGGAAGGCGTGGAGTTCATGCCCTACGCGCGTGATGAGAATCTCGCGCGGCCGTGGGCGATTCCCGGGACGCCCGGGCTCGCTCACCGGATCGGGGGTCTCGAGAAGGCCGACGTGACCGGCAACATCTCCTATGAGCCCGCTAACCACGCGCGGATGACCGAGTTGCGGGCCTCGAAGATCGACGGGATCGCGCGCGATCTCCCGCCGCTCATGGTCGATTCGGAGCCCGGCGCGCGGCTGCTCGTGCTCGGGTGGGGGTCGAGCGAGGGCGCGATCCGTGCCGGCGTACGCCGCGCCCGCGAGGCGGGTCACACCGTCGCGTGCGCGCACCTGCGCCATCTGCACCCGTTCCCCGAGAACACCGGCGATGTGCTGCGCTCGTTCGACCGCGTGCTGGTGCCCGAGATGAACACCGGTCAGCTCGCGCAGCTGCTCAGGGCCAGGTACCTGGTCGACGTCGAGTCTTTCTGCAAGGTCCAGGGCCAGCCGCTGTTCGCGTCAGAGATCGAACAGCAGATCGCGGAGCGGCAATGAGCGCGGTCACGACCAACGGCCACGGGAACGGCAACGGCGGCGAGCCCGCGACGCTCACCAAGGCCGACTTCCAGTCCGATCAGGAGACGCGCTGGTGCCCGGGCTGCGGCGACTACGCGGTGCTGTCCGCGGTGCAGCAGTTCATGCCCGAGCTCGGGATCCCGCCCGAGAAGATCGTGTTCGTCACCGGGATCGGATGCGCTGGGCGGTTCGCGTACTACATGAACACATACGGGATGCACGGCATCCACGGCCGCGCGCCCGCCTTGGCGACCGGGCTCGCCTCGGCGCGGGAGGACCTCTCGATCTGGATCGTCACCGGCGACGGGGACTCGCTGTCGATCGGCGGCAACCATCTGATCCACGCGCTGAGACGGAACGTCCCGATCAAGATCCTTTTGTTCAACAACCAGATCTACGGTCTGACCAAGGGCCAAGCCTCCCCGACGTCCGAGCTCGGGAAGGTCACCAAGTCGACCCCGTTCGGCGTCGCCGACCACCCCTTCAACCCCGTGTCTTTGGCGCTCGGGGCGGAAGCGACGTTCGTCGCGCGCACGATCGATCGCGACCGGCGGCACCTCACCGAGGTGCTCAGGGCCGCGGCGACCCATGACGGCGCGGCGCTGGTCGAGATCTACCAGAACTGCCCCGTGTTCAACGACGGCGCGTTCTCCGCGCTGACCGAGAAAGAGACCAAGGACGCCAACCAGATCCGCCTCGAGGCCGGCAAGCCGATCCGCTTCGGCGAAGACGACGAGCGCGGCGTCGCCCGGGTCAGCGACGGCGGCCTCGCGATCGTCGACGTCGCGGACGTCGGCGAGGACGCACTGATCGTGCACGACCCGACGAGATCCGATCCCGGCCTCGCGTTCTCGCTCGCGCGGCTCGCCGACGACCCGACCTCGCCGACTCCGATCGGGATCTTCCGCCAGGTCGAGCGCCACGTGTACGGGCGCGGCGGGCCACATCGCACGACGCCCGCCACCGACATCGAGCTGTCAGACCTGCTGCTCGGCGCCGACAGCTGGACCGTCGGCTGATCTGCGCTTGAACCCGAACGTTGGTCTCGACCGGCCTTTGCGGTCGACTTGGACGTTTGGGTGCATAGTGGCCCCGAACCGCAATCTCGCTGGTGGGGATAGGTCGAGTTGGGCGATGGGGTCCATCGCTACGCTGGGCATGTGAACGTAGAGCTGCTGTGGTGGGAGGGATGTCCCTCGACCGAGCGGGCGCTGGCGGCCGTGCGCCAAGCGTTGACCGACATAGGCCTCGACGGGATCGAGGTGCGCGCCCGCGAGGTTCGGAGCGACGCCGACGCGGAGGAGGTCGGGTTTGTCGGGTCGCCGACGATCCTGATCGACGGCGTCGACCTCGTCCCGTCCGCCGCGGACGAGCAGATCGGCCTGAGCTGCCGCGTCTATCGCCGGCGTGACGGCCGCGTGAGCCCGATCCCCGATCCTGATGACCTGCGCGAGGCGCTGCGACGCGCTGCCGAGCGCACGGAGGTGAAGCGATGAGTCTTTCGATTGGTGCGGTGGCGCCGGATTTCTCTCTGCCGGACACCGAAGGGAGAACGTGGTCGGTGGCCCAGTACGACGGTGCGCCGGCAACCGTGTTGGTGTTCACGTGCAACCACTGCCCGTATGCGCTCGCCTGGCACGACCGGATCGTTCAGGTGGCGCGGGACTACGCCGGGCGTGGTGTGCGCGTCCTGGCGGTGAACGCCAACGACGCCGAGCGCTACCCGCGCGACTCGTTCGACGCGATGAAGGACCGCGTTGCTCAGGAGGACTGGCCGATGCCGTACCTGCACGACGCCACCCAGGAGGTGGCGCGGGAGTACGGCGCCGCGGTGACGCCGGATGTGTTCGTGCTCGACGCCCAGGGCCGGCTGCGTTATCGCGGCGCGCCCGACGCGGACTACGACAACCCGGGGGAGCGGGCGGAGTGGCTGAGGGACGCCCTCGACGCGGTTCTGTCCGGGTCGATCGTGGAGCGGCCCGAGACCAAGCCGGTCGGCTGCTCGATCAAGTGGAAGGTTTGATGGAGGACTACACGCCCCAGCAGGTGGCCGATCTGATGGCGCAGGGCGAGGTCCAGCTGATCGATGTCCGCCAGCCCGAGGAGCACGATGCGGGCCGGATCGCCGGCGACCGGCTGGTCGTCCTCTCGGACCTGGCCGGCGTGGTCGACAGCATCGATCGACAGAGGCCGGTCGTGTTCTATTGCCGAACCGGCAGCCGCTCGGCGATGGCCACCGAGGCGTTCCGCGGCGCCGGATTCGACGCCCACAACATGCTCGGCGGCCTGCTCGACTGGCACGCGGCCGGGCTGCCGCTCGAGCCCGCGAACGGCCACGTAGCCTAGGTTCACGGACCCGTCGGAGCGCGCTACGTCCGCGATCGGACCAGGCCCGCTGCAAGTTTTCGGTCGCGCTAAAGGAATCCTCCGCTCGGGCCCGATACGGGTTATGTGACATTTGTCGGGCGGGTCGTGTAGTGTGCCGCGCCGACATAGAAGCCCAGCCGAGTTCCCGGTTGCTACGGCGCCGGGAAGCGGGGAACCCGATGGGGCCGAAAGGCTCCGGGGGGCGAATCGCCGGATCTCCGGCGTAGCGCACTCTTTCAGCGCGAGCCCGACAGCTAACCCCGTAGGCGCAAGAAAGAGAAGGGGTTGTAGTTGTCGAGCCTGGATTTTCAACGCGTCGCCCGTAGGGCGGGTGCGTCTGCACTCATTGCGACGGCGGTGTTCGCCGGCGCATCGGCCAGCGCGGCCACCCCGAAAAAGCGACCCGCCTCGGGCGGGGCGGCGATGGCGGCGACCGTCAGGACGGCCGGGACGCTGACGAGGCCGGGCACGGCCTCCAAGCTCGGCAAGCGCATGCTGCGCCAAGGCCTGCACGGCACCGACGTGACGATTCTCCAGGGCTACCTGACGATCGCGGGCTATCCGACTTCGGTCGACGGCCAGTACGGGCCGGACACCGCGGCGAGCGTGGCCGCGTTCAAGTCGGCCCACAGCATCACGCCGGCCAACGGCATCGCGGGCGCCTCGTTCGACAAGGTGCTCGAGTCGGCGATCAGCGCCTACGAGAGCGACGTGCCCACGGCCAAGGCGACGATCAACCCGGACGGAACCGCCACCGCCCCGGCCGGCGCCCCTGCCGCGGTCCAGTCCGTCATTGCGGCGGCCAACAGCATCATCGACACTTCCTACTGCGTCGGCGGCGGCCACGGCAAGTGGCAGTCGAGCTGCTACGACTGCTCCGGCTCGGCCAGCTTCGCGCTCCACGGCGGTGGTCTGCTGGCGAGCTCCGAGGACTCGTCCGGGCTCATGTCCTACGGCCAGCCCGGCCCCGGAAAGTGGATCACGATCTACTCGGATCCCAGCCACGCGTTCATCGTGGTCGGCGGGATCGCGTTCGACACGGCTGACTACGGCGGCCCCAACATCCCGTCCGGGGATGGGCCACGGTGGCGCTCGAACCCGCTCGGAAATCTTGCCGACGGCGGCAACTACGTAGTTCGCCACCCGCCGGGAATGTAGGAGG
>DATJWM010000072.1:0-39221 GCA_035501255.1 Mycobacteriales bacterium
CCGCACGGGCGAGCGCCGCCCACGCCCTCGTCCCCAACTGCCGTGACGTGCTCGGTCGTCCACATCACGACCGCCACCAGCCCAAACCTCAGCGAGAACGGCGACAGTCTGCGGGTCCGTTTCCTCGACCCGGAGGGATCACCCGTGCACCACAACCGATTGCTGTCCGTCACCCTGGTGGTGGCGACGATCACCGGCCTCGCCACCACGGGAGCGGCCGCCGCAACCGCGCCGTCCGTGCGGTCCGCGCCGACCGCCACCCACCGGACGGTCGACACCACCGTGTGCAAGCACACCCGCAACTCGCGCTCGCGCTGCTTCGCCATTCGCGTCGACCGCGTCGCCCACGGCAGGGTTCGCCACGAGAGCACCCCGCTCGGCTACGGCGCGCGCGACCTGGAGTCGGCGTACTCCCTCCCGGCAGCGAGTGCTGGCCACGGTGAAACCGTCGCGGTTGTCGACGCCTACGACGACCCGAGCGCAGCGGCCGATCTTGCCGTCTACCGCCAGCATTACGGACTACCGGCGTGCACGACCTCGAACCGCTGTTTCCGCAAGGTCGACGAGAACGCAGGCACCGACTACCCCGCGCCCGACAGCGGGTGGGCCGAGGAAGAGAGTCTCGACCTCGACATGGTCTCCGCGGCCTGCCCGAACTGCCACCTGTTGCTCGTCGAGGCCACGACCACCTCGATGACCAACCTTGGCAAGGCTGTCGACACCGCCGCCGCCCTCGGTGCCGACGCGATCTCCAACAGCTACGGCGGCCCTGACGCCTCCGACCGCTCCTACGGTCGCTTCTACCACCATCCCGGGATCGCGGTGACGGCCTCCGCCGGCGACAACGGGTACGGGGCGTCCTACCCGGCCTCGTCGAAGTGGGTCTCCGCCGTCGGTGGCACCTCGTTGTCGCGGTCCTCCGGCGCCCGTGGCTTCACCGAGACTGCCTGGAGCGACGGTGGGAGCGGATGCTCGACGCTCAATACCGCGCCCTGGCAGTCGGAGGTCATCACCGGATGCGCCGGCAGGGCGGTCGCCGACGTGTCCGCGGTCGCCGATCCTGCCACCGGCGTGGCCGTCTATGACAGTGACAGCGACGAGGGCGCCGCGGGCTGGCTGGAGTTCGGGGGCACGAGCGCCTCGGCTCCGTTGGTGGCCGGGATCTTCGCCCTCGGCGGCGCGACGTCGAGCGTTGTCGACGGCTCGTTCCTCTGGGACCACCACGCCGGCCTGCACGACGTCACCAGCGGCGCCAACGGCACGTGCGCGATACCGCAGTGGTGCCGGGCCCGCACCGGGTGGGACGGGCCGACCGGCTGGGGCACCCCCGACGGAGTCGCCGCGTTCGCCGGCTGACCGTCGGATCCGACGGGCTTGACTTGCCGATCGGGCCTGCCCCTCCAAGGCCCGATCGGCAAGCACTCGCTTCCTGCTCCTAGGAGCTGGAGATGCAGCCTTGGTTCGCTGCGAGCACCCCGCCGGCGCCGCTGTCGTAGGTCCACGTCACGCCGGAAGCCGCCGTCGCAGTCAGGCAGAACCACGAGCTCGAGCTGCCGACGCTGACGGAGATCGTCGACACGCCGCTCGAGTACTCCGTCCCCGAGGAGGGTTTAAATCCCTCGGCGGACAGCATCGACTCGCTGGGGGCGTACACCTGGTAATCGGTGTTGTACGCCTCTTCCGCGGTGGCGGCGTTGCGCAGGTCGCTCTTGACGGCGGCGTCGTAGCCCTTGCCGCGCTGAACGAGGAAGACCGGAATCGCGATCGCCGCCAGGATGCCGATGATGATGATCACGACGAGCAGCTCGATCAGCGAGAACCCGTCGTCGCCACGGTGGTGCGACCGATCCTGATCCGACGGCATTGCTGGTCCTCCCGGTGGCCGACAACGCCGGGGCGGCGCGTCCTCACCCCCGATGTATCGACCAGCCGCTACCACCGACCGCATGGTCATTTGAGACTGGATTTCTGCTACCCGCTGCTCCGTTCGGCCACGTCATTTCGACGCAATTGGCCGAGGGTCGTGCTGAACTTTGGCCATGGATCTGCCCGTCATGCCCCCGGTCGCGCCGATGCTCGCCAAGGCGGTCCCGGAGCTGCCCACGCCAGACGAGCTCGGGGACGACATCCTCTATGAGCCGAAATGGGATGGATTTCGGGCGATTGTCTTTCGGGACGGCGATGAGGTCGAGATCGGCTCGCGCAACGAAAAGCCGATGACCCGCTACTTCCCGGAACTGATCGCGGCGCTGAGCGCCGCGCTCCCGCAGCGGTGCGTGGTGGACGGCGAGATCGTCGTCCCGCATGATGGTCGGTTGGAGTTCGAGACCCTCCAACAGCGGATCCATCCCGCCGAGTCCCGGGTGCGGAAGCTGGCGGCCGAGACGCCGGCGCATTTCATCGCCTTCGACCTCTTGGCGCACGACAGCGTCTCCTTGATGGATCGCCCGTTCGGCGAGCGCCGCGCCGCCCTCGAAGCCGACCTCACCCCGACCGACGACGTCCATCTGACCCCGGCCACCCGCGATCCGGGAACCGCGAGGGAGTGGTTCACCGCGTTCGAGGGTGCCGGCCTCGACGGCATCATTGCCAAGCCCCTGAGGCTGCCCTACCGTCCCGACAAGCGGGTGATGTTCAAGGTGAAGCACAGCCGTACGGCGGACTGCGTGCTGGCCGGTTTCCGCTGGCACAAGTCCGGGCCGATCGTTGGCTCGCTCATCCTCGGGCTGTACGACGGCGATCAACTGCGTCACGTCGGGGTCGCGGCGTCCTTCCCGATGAAACGACGTGCGGAGCTCGTCACGGAGCTGGAGCCGCTGCGCGCCGGCGCCGCGGATGACCACCCGTGGCTGGGCAACGAGTGGGGTCCGGGGGGGACGCCGAACCGGTGGAACGCCGGAAAGGACATGTCCTTCGAGCCATTGCGGCCCGAGCGGGTCCTCGAAGTGGGCTACGACCAGATGGAAGGAATGCGATTTCGGCACACGGCGCAGTTCAAGCGCTGGCGCGAGGATCGCGACCCGCACAGCTGCACCTTCGAGCAACTCGAACGGCCACTTACGGTCTCGATCGAGGAGGTGCTCAACGCCTGAGGGCTGCCTTCATCCGCTCTTCAGGTTGGCGCGATTCAGTAACGGTCGCAGGGCCCGCTCGCCGGTGCAGCTACCGATCCGGCTCGTCCAACCCCTCCCCCCGGAGGTTGGACCCGGTGAGCGCGGCCCTGCATCTGTCAGCCGGCGTCCTCGCGCGAGGTCGCCGACCCGCGACGGGCCGCCGCAATCTCCTTCTCGAGACGCCGGACCTGGACGCTCCACGCGATCATCAGGCTCTCGTGCCGGACCTGCGAGCGTTCGTACTCCTGCGCGGACAGCGACTTCAACCGCTCGTTGCGGGCATCCATCGCGGCACGCAGGGCGGCCAGGTCGGCCTCGAGCTCGTCGAGCGGTTTTGACGGCTGGACCGGTACCGGCACCGACTCGGGTTGCGTACGCCGCGCCGAGCCCGGAAGCACCGCCTCGGAGTCGCGCTGCCGACGGGCATCGGTCTCCCGGCGGGCGCCACCGCGCTGGCGGCGTTCCAAATAGGCGGGCCTGGTCAGATCGACGAGCCGCCGACGATCGGAGCCTCGCCGGTCCGGAGTTTCGCTCACAGCGTCCTATCGGCTCGTGCGCAGGACGGGTGAACACTGCACTGCGCGATCAACGGGTGGTGAGTCAACGCCGCAGGTCCCTGAAACGTTGACAGACCGCTACGTCTCGTTCCACGACCGCGACGCGCCGGAGGTTCAGATGAGATCGATCCTGCTGCATGCCTCGTTCGTCACGATTCTGTCCGCAGCGACGCTCGACGTGGAGGCGACCACGGCGGCCGGGACGGACACGCACGAGGGGACCGTGGTCGCGTCGTGCCACGGTCACCCGGCAAGCATCGTCGGAACCGAAGCCAACGACGACATCACGGGCACCCCGGGGCGGGACGTGATCGCTGCGCTGGCAGGCAACGACACCGTCAACGGCCGCGGCGGTAACGACCTCATCTGCGGGGGACGCGGCACCGACCGCCTCGACGGCGGGGCCGGGAACGACCATATCTACGGCGGCAAGGACGGCCTGGTCCGGGACGAAGGCGAGGTCGACCGGATCGGCGACTCGCTCCGCGGTGGGGAGGGTGACGACTGGCTCGACGGCGGTCCCGTGGCCGATCGGCGCGGAAGCTTCGAAGTCGTGCCAGACGCGTATCTGTTCGACCGCGCCCCGCGACGGGTCGACGTCGACCTGCGCGCGGGCACGGCGCGTGGTGATGGCCACGACCGGCTGGCGGGCCATCACGTCGCCGTTCTCGGGTCACGGTACGGCGACGTGATCAAGGGCACCGACGGTGCGGACTACCTCAACGGCGGTCCGGGTCCGGACGTTGTCTACGGCTACGGCGGAGCCGACCGCCTGATCGGGGACTCCGGTCGGTCGACCCGCCACAGCGATGACGTGCTCCACGGCGGTGCCGGCGACGACGACATGAGTGCCACGGCCGGGTCGGACACGCTCACCGGCGGTCCTGGACGGGACTCGATGGACGACATCGGCCGCTCGTCCGACGTCATGTCCGGTGGGCCGGGACGCGACCTAGTGATCGACGAGATCGGCCCGGACGGGCCGTTCGCCACGCTCGACGGCGGACCCGGAGTCGACCACCTCAGTCTGCTCAGCAGCGTCGTCAACCCGCATGCCGATCCGGCGACGGGATCGTGGGACATGCGCTCCGGAGCGATGACCTTCGACCTCACCGCCGAACTTCGAGCAACCGCAACGAAATTCGAGGATGCCGACCTCGCCACCTGGGGTACGGGATGGACCATCGACGGCACCGGCCAGGACAACCTGCTCATCGCCGGGGGCGGTGCCGGCACGACGTTCTTCGGTCACGCCGGCGACGACCGGTTTATGGGGTCGACGTACCCCGACGTGTTTGACGGCGGGCCAGGGCACGACCGGTCACTCAGCATGGGCGTGGACGACAACGACACTTGCATCAGCGTCGAAGTGTTCGACTATCCCGACTGCGACCACATCTCGTGAGCGTTCACTCCGGCTCCGCCGGCCAGTTCGCGGGATTGATCTTGCTCGGCGCCACCCTCGGCGGCTCGCCCGGAATCTTCGGGTAGTTCGGCGGGTAGGGCGCATCGCCGAGACCGTGGTCGGTTTCGTCGCGTTCCGCCCACTCAAGCAACGGCTCGATCCCGACGGACACGTCGTCGATCGAGGCGTGCACATCGCCGAGCCGGGCAAAGCGATCCGGCATCGTCGCGATCGTGAAGTCCTCGGTGTCGACGTCGGGCAACTCCTCCCAGGTCAGCGGTGCCGAGACCGGGGCATGCGCGAACCCGCGCACCGAGTACGCCGCAGCGATCGTGCGGTCCTTGGCGTTCTGATTGAAGTCAACAAAGACCCTCGCGCCCCGCTCCTCCTTCCACCACGCGGTGGTCACCGCCTCCGGGGCGCGTCGTTCGACCTCGCGCGCGAAGGCGAGCGCGGCACGGCGTACCTGGCGGAAGCCGTACGTCGGCTCGATCCGCACGTAGATGTGGATTCCGCGGTTGCCCGAGGTCTTGGGCCAGCCGATCCAGCCCACGTCGGCGAGCACCTCCCGGACGAGCTCGGCGACCTGTTTGGCGTCAGCGAAGTCGGTGCCCGGCTGCGGGTCGAGGTCGATGCGCAGCTCGTCGGGCTGCTCCACCGCATCGCGCCGGGTGTGCCACGGGTGGAACTCGACGGTCGACATCTGCACCGCCCAGATGACCGAAGCCAATTCCGTGACGCACAACTCGTCGGCCGTGCGCCCGGACGGGAAGGACACCTCGGCTGTCTGCACCCAGTCGGGTGCGCCCTTGGGGATGCGCTTCTGGTAGATCTTCTCGCTCGCGCCCACCCCCTCGGGATAACGGTGCAGCATGCACGGTCGTTCGTAGAGCGCCCGGACGATCCCCTCCCCGACGCTGAGGTAGTAGTTGACCAGGTCGAGCTTGGTCTCGCCGCGGGCGGGGAAGTAGACCCGATCCGGGTTCGTCACCTTGACGACGCGATCGCCCACCGGCACCTCGACGAACGGGGAAGCCATGGCCCGACGGTACCGAACGGGAACGACCGGAGGTCGCACGGTGTTACGGCATCGAACCCGACGGAAAGGTGGCCAGACCACGATGACGTACGCCGTACAGAAGACCGATGAGCAGTGGCGCGACGACCTTTCGGCCGAGGAGTTCCACATCTTGCGCGAGGCCGGGACCGAGCGAGCCGGCACCGGTGCGCTGCTCGACGAGCACCGCGTCGGCGTGTATCACTGCCGGGCCTGCGGCGCCGAGCTGTTCCGCAGTACGACGAAGTTCGAGTCGCACTGCGGCTGGCCGTCCTTCTACGACCCGAAGGACTCCGACGCCGTCGAGCTGCTCGAGGACCGCTCGTTCGGGATGCGACGGGTGGAGGTTCGGTGCAAGAACTGCGGCTCCCACCTCGGACACGTCTTCGACGACGCCCCGCAGACCCCGACCGGTCAGCGCTACTGCATGAACTCGATCAGTCTCACGTTTGAGCCAACTGCCCAGTAGCCGTCGAGTTGTACCGGACCTGGCAAGTAGTTGGACGGCGACGGCACCAAAGCGAGGAAGTGCCGGTCATCCGCCCTTGCTCCGGTCAGGTGCGCTGAACACCTCGGCTTGGCCGTCAGACCCACGAATGGAGTTGGTGGTGTGACGGGACGGTTCTCGGTCGTCGAGCAGATGCGCGAACCAGTGTCCGAACCGCCGGATCAAGCGCCAGAGCTCACCCCGCATGACCCTGACGGTACGCCGTTCTCGCCGGCATCAGAGTGCGGAATGTCTTCGCCGACACTGCTGGTCTCGACGTCGAACGGCGCCCCTCGGGGATTCGTCGAGCCGAGCTGATCGCGTTGCTGTCGCTACGCCGAGCAGGTCGGCCGCAACGTCATGATCGAGGCTAGGGCGTCTCAGGGCAGCGCGGCGACCAGTTCCGCGGGCGACTTGCGCGCCCCGGTGTAGAACGGGATCTCCACCCTGGTGTGTCGCCGTGCGGTCGCGCCGCGCAAGTGTCGCATCAGGTCGACGATCCGGTGCAGCTCGTCAGCTTCGAAGGCCAGCATCCACTCGTAGTCACCGAGCGCAAACGCCGCCACGGTGTTGGCGCGCACGTCGGCGTAGTCCCGGGCCATGACGCCGTGCTCGGCGAGCATCGCGCGCCGCTCCTCGTCCGGGAGCAGGTACCACTCGTAGGACCGGTTGAACGGGTAGACGCTCACGTACCGCCGCGGGTCCTCACCAGTGAGGTACGCCGGCAAATGACTCTTGTTGAACTCGGCCGGCCGATGGAGCGCCATCGCGGACCAGACCGGTTCGCACCGGCTACCAAGCGCCGTACGGCGAAACCTCGACCACGCCTCCTGCAGGTCGTCCGAGGTCGGGGCAACCCACCAGATCATGACGTCCGCATCGGCCCGAAACCCGGCGACGTCGTAGAGCCCGCGGGTCACGATCCCCTTGAGCGCCAACTGGTCGAGGAGCTGCTGGAGCTCAACCGCCAGCTCATCACGGGAACTGTCTCCCAGCGGCGTGCGCACCTTGAACACGGACCACATGACGTAGCTGATCGTCTCGTTGAGTTCCTTGGCTCGCTTACCCGCAGATTGTCCGCCCGCCATGGATCCATTGTGACGCAGCGGGGCACACTGCTGACATGCGCCGTCTCGCGTCCACCCTCACCGTCCTGCTCGCGATCATCGCCGCCTGTGCCGGCGCGAACTCCGCCTCGCCGACCCAGGCCTCGCCGGCGGCTCCCGCGCCAACGCCCGCGGGAGCGGCCGCTCGGGCGGCTGGGGGGCCATCCGGACCGGCGTGGACGACCTACCACCGAACGGCGCTGCGCGCCGGTGCGACATCGACGAACATCAAAGCGCCGCTGCATCACGCGTGGACCAGACACCTCGACGGGGCGGTCTACGGCGAGGTTCTCTACGTCGAGGGCCACCTGATTGCGGCTACCGAGAACGACAGCGTCTACGCGCTGAACCCGTCGACCGGCCAGGTGATCTGGCGTCGCCACCTGGCCAAGCCGGCGAGCGAGTCCGACATCAGATCCGGGAGCGGCCTGAGCGGGTGCGGCGACATCTTCCCGCTCGGTATCACCGGAACCCCGGCGTACGACGCGACCACCGGGTCGGTCTTCGTCGTCGCCGAGTCGAGGGGTGGTCACCACACCCTGTGGGCGCTGAACGCGAGGACCGGAGCGCGCCGATGGCACCGAAGCACCGACGTGCTCCCCGGCCGAAACCGGCGAGCGGAGCAGCAACGTTCAGCTCTGCTGGTCACGCACGGTCGAGTCATCACGACCTACGGCGGCTTGTCGGGTGACTGCGGCAACTACGTCGGTTATGTGACGTCGACCGCGACGACGGGCACGGGCAAGACCGCTCATTACGCCGTCCCGACCCCCCGCGAGGCCGGCATGTGGTCGCCTGCCGGTCCGGTGACGGGCGCGAACGGCAATGTCTACGTTGCCAGCGGCAACGGCGCCGAGATCGGCGGCAAGTGGGACAAGAGCGACTCCGTCACCGAACTCAACCCCACCACCTTGCACCGGATCGCAATCTTCGCGCCGTCGGTGTGGAGATCGGACAACCGCTACGACCGTGACCTCGGCTCGTCCTCACCGATCCCGGTCCCAGCCGTGCACCGACTTGTGGTCGCGGGCAAGAACGGGCACATCTACTTGCTGAAACCCTCGCTCGCAGGGATCGGCTCCTCAGTGGCGTCGACCGACAACTGCGGCGGCGGAGCCTTCGGCGGCGCGGCGCGAAAGGGTCGGGTCGTCGTGATGCCGTGCAAGTCCGGGATCCTCGCCCTTCGCGTCCGACGGTCCGGACTGCACCGGCTGTGGAGCGCGAACGGCATCTACGCCTCGCCGGTCATCGCGGGCGCGCACGTCCTCGCCGCCGACCTCAACTCCGACTCCTTGAAGGTCATCTCGCTCAAGCGCGGCCACGTGCAGGGTTCGGCCAGCCTGAGTCCGCTCACGCATTTTCCGTCCGAGTCGACCGTCGGCCACGAGGTCTACGTCGGCACCCTCGACGGGGTCAGCGCGCTCCGGGGCTCGTAGCGCCGAGCAGTTGCGCGGTAGCGGCGTGGGCAGAGCGGATGCATGCCGGGATGCCGACCCCGTCGTAGGTGGCACCGCAGACGGCGAGCCCGGGAACGGCGGCAACCGCCGCTCGAATCCGCGCCACCCGACCGAGGTGCCCGACCGCGTACTGCGGGAGGGCTCCCCCCCACCGGGTGACCCTCGAGTCGATCGGGACACCCGTGAAGCCCGCATGATGACGCAACTCCTCGGCCGCGGTCGTGACGAGATCGGCGTCGTCGCGCTGAAGCTCGGCGACCTCTCCGGCCCGACCGATCGAGCACCGGACGACGACAAGGTCGGGTCGGCTGAGGTGTTCCCACTTGCGGGACGCGAACGTGACCGCCTTGACCGGACGGCCGTAGACGGCGGGGACGAGATAGCCGCTCGCGTCGATCGTCGGGACGTCCGCGTTGCGCCAGGCGAGAGTGACGATCCCCATGCTGGCGCTGTCAATCGCGGCCAGCTCCGCGGCAGCCGCCGGCGCGACGTCGGCCAGCAGGCGCGCGCTCGCAGCTGCGGGCGTCGCGACGATCACCGCATCGGCATCGATCATCTGCTCCTCGGTCGTCGGCCCGTGCACGATCCGCCATCCCGATGCTGTCCGTTCGATGCGGCGCACCGTACGGCCGGTCCGGATCGCCGCCCCCGCGGTCGTGAGCGCCGTCGCGACGCTGCCCGGGAGGCTTCCCATGCCTGCCGTCAAGGTCGCAAAGATCGGGTCCGTCGACGGCTCCGGCGCAACGACCCGGCGGGCGGCGGCCAACAGCGAGCGCTCGTCCCGCGGCAACTGCGGGAGCGTCGCGGCGAGGGACAGGTCCCGCGCGCGACCGGCGTACACGCCTGCGAGCAGCGGATCGACGAGCCGGTCGACGACAGCCGCACCCACCCGCGCCTGCACCCACTCGCCCACCGACACGTCCTCCCCCGGCGGATCGCCGGGTAGCTGCGCATCCTCGGCGACCCGCGCAACCTCCTCGTCGGAGAGCACACCGCGCAACGTGTTCGGGTCGGAGGGAACTCCCATCACCGTCGCCGTCGGCATCGCGCGCAACCGGCCGCGCGCCCACACGAGGGCCGGCACGGGACGGGGAGTCACCAGCTCGTCGGACCGTCCGAGCTGCTCGACCAGCTCGAGCGCTTCGGGAACCCTGCGGATGAAGGCCTCGGCCCCCTCGTCGACGGCGATCCCGGCGAGCTCGGACACGGTGAGCTTGCCGCCCACCTCGGCGGCGGATTCGACGACCGTCACCTCGGCTCCGCGCCGGGTGGCATCAAGCGCGGCCGCGAGCCCGGCGATCCCCGCCCCGATCACGACCAGGCGAGTCACGCGCGCGCCGTCTCCTCGTGGACGAAGGCGACGAGGCGCTCGAGCACACCGGGGTCGGTCTCGGGCAACACCCCGTGCCCGAGGTTGAAGACATGGCCCGGCGCGGCCGCCGCACTCCTCAGCACGTCCCGGGTCCGCTCGGCCACCGCCGGCCAGGGCGCGAACACGGCGGCGGGGTCCAGATTTCCCTGCACCGCGTGGCCCGGCCCGATCCGCGCGGCCGCGGCGTCGAGTGGCACCCGCCAGTCGACGCCGACCACGTCGGCTCCGGCCCGAGCCATCAAGCCCAGCAGCTCGCCGGTGTCGACTCCGAAATGGATCCGCGGGACTCCGGTGACCGCGGCGAGCACCCGGGCACTGTGCGGGAGCACGTAGCGCTCGTAGTCCGCAGCCGATAGGGCTCCCGCCCACGAGTCGAACAACTGGATGGCACTCGCGCCCGCACCGACCTGCGTCTGCAACGACACGATCGCGATGTCCGCTAGCTTGGCCGCGAGCGCGTGCCACGTCTTCTCGTCGCCGTACATCAGAGCCTTGGTGCGGGCGTGGTCCCGGCTGGGACCTCCCTCGACGAGGTACGACGCGAGCGTGAACGGGGCCCCGGCGAACCCGATCAGCGGGACGTCGGCGAGTTCGCCGACGAGCGATCGCACCGCGTCGCTGACGGGAGACACCGCATCGGGATCGAGGACGGGGATCCGGTCGACGTCGGCCGCGCAGCGCACCGGGTCGGCCACCACCGGGCCGACGCCGGCCTTGATGTCGAGATCAACCCCGGCGGCCTTGACCGGCAGGACGATGTCGCTGAACAGGATCGCGGCGTCGACGCCGTACCGGCGGACCGGCTGAAGCGTGATCTCGGTGACGAGATCGGAGCGCAGGCACGAATCCAGCATCCCGATGCCGTCGCGCACCGCGCGGTACTCCGGCAGCGAACGCCCGGCTTGTCGCATGAACCACACCGGCGTGTGCGGCACCGGCTCGAGCCGACACGCGCGAAGGAAGGCGCTGTCAGCGAGTCCGGGCACGCAACGATCGTGTCACGCCGAGTCAGGACGCACCCTGGGAGGCGATCAGACAGACCCCGGCCAGGGCGGCGAGCACGCCCACGATTTGGATCTGAGCCAGCCGCTCCTTGTGGATCGAGCGAGCGAGGATCGCGGTCACGGCCGGGTAGAGCGAGGCGAGCACGGCGACGAGGGACAACAACCCGTGGCGGCTCGCCACCGAGAAGGTGGCGTTCGCCCCGACGTCGAAGGCGCCGATGACCGCAAGCATCGGCAGGTCGGCCGCCCCGACCCGCAGCTGACCGAACCCGGTCAGACCGGCGACGATGACGAGCAACAAGACGCTGGTGGCGCGCATCACGACCAGCGTCATCACGGTGCTTGTCCGCGCGCCGTGATCCAAAGCCACGAACACCAGCCCGAACCCCACCGCGGCGACGACCGCGAGCGCAAGCGGGACGGCCGCTGCGGCACGGCTTCGACCATCGACCCGGAGCTCGGGACCGCCCGCGAGCACCACGCCGACCACGGCGACCGCGATGCCCGCGCCCTGCACGGCGCTCGGACGATCACCCTGCGCGATTCCGACAACGACGGGGACGATCACCCCGAGGGACGCGATCGGTGCGATCACCCCCATTGTTCCGGTCGCAAGGGCGCGGTAGAAGGCCACGATGCCCGTGGTACCGGCGACCGCGGCAAGCAACGCCCACCCGAGATAGCCGGCCGGGGCCGACAAGCCACCGGTGACGATCGCCCATCCGAGCGGACCCGCGAGCCCGACCGCCTCGCTCACCGCCACGACCCCGATTGGCGCAAGCCGGCGCGACGCCGTGCCTCCCAGGAAGTCCGAGGTCCCCCACATGAGGCTCGACAGCAGCGCAAGCAGGGTTCCCACGCCGCCCGAGACTAGGGTCGGCCGAGGGGGCGTGTCGCGGTCCTGACCGCGTGGCGTGTGGCGCTTACAGTGGCCACGTGTCGGTGGAACTGTCCGCACCGGCCGACCTGCCGCCGGCGTTCCGCGCGGCGCTGGCCGGCCTGACCGGTGTTGACCTGCGCCCCGAGGTGGTCATCAGCGAACTCCCGCCGCCGCAGCGGTTGGCGCCCTTCGCTGTCGCCCTGCACGCCGCCGTTCTGGTCGCCGATGAGGAGGTCGCCGAAGGCCGGCTCGTCATCCTGCACGATCCGCAAGGACAGGAGGTATGGGCCGGCGACACCCGCTGCGTGGCCTACGTACAGGCCGGCGTCGACCCCGACATCGCCGGCGACCCGATGCTCGCCGCCGTTGGCTGGAGCTGGCTGGTCGAGGCGTTGCAATCCGCGGGCGCGCAGTACGACGCGGAAGGCGGGACCGTGACCCGCACCACCTCCGAGCGCTTCGGCGCGTTGACCGACCACCCCGTTTCCTGCGACGTGGAGATCCGCGCCTCATGGTCACCCTCGGGCGATCTCGGCCCGCACCTCGTCGCCTTCGCCGAAGTACTCTGCCTCGCCGGTGGACTGCCGCCGATCCCACCGGGAGTGGTGGCGATCCCGAAGCGGCGGCTTATCCGACCCGCTCGCTAAGCGCCGCGGCGGGAGACGTCGACATCGGAACGACGCTTCCCCCGTTGCTCACCCGCGGCAATCGCAAGGTGAGCGTGGTCCCCTGGAGCGGGTTGGAGGTGACCTCCAGCGACCCGCCCGCGAGCCGGGCGCGCTCGCGCAAGAGACCGAGACCGACGTGGCGCCCACCGTCGGACTGGACGGCGGTCGGGTCGAAGCCCGGCCCGGAATCGATCACGGTCGCGACCACCCACTCGTCGTCCACCCACAGCTGGGCCCGCGCGTCGTCGACCTCGGCGTGCTTGACGACGTTGAGCAACCCTTCCTGGAAGAACCGGTAGACCGTAATTGCAGTGACCAGCGGGAGCGGGTAGGCCTCGGTCGGCCAGGACAGGTCGACGTCGAGCGCGTACCGGTTGGCCAGGTCGTCGCGCAGGCCGACGACCGCGAGCGCGAGGTCACCCTCGCGCAACGCCGCCGGACGGGTTCGCGCCATCACCGCGCGGACCTGCTCCTCGGTCTCGGCGATCACCTCGATCCCCCGGCACACGCTGGCCACGTCGTGCGGGTCGGCGAGCAGGGCCTGGGCAATCGTCAACGACTGCGCGACCGTGTCGTGCAGTTCCGCGGCGAGCTGGCCGCGAGCCCCCTCCTCGGCTTCCACCAGCCCGGACAGCAGCTCGAACATTCCCGCGCTCGCCGTCTCGGCGCTCCGGCGGTGTCGCTCCGCGACCTCATCCGCCAGCCGGACTCGGCGCTGGAGCGCGTCGACCGTCCGAGCCCGCGCCTGCATACGTTTCACCGCCCGGGTGGCCTGCATGTTCGCAACCGTCGCGGTCGCTGCGACCAGCAGCGCGGCAGGCAGACCGGCGAGCAACAGCTCACCGATCGGCACGGATACGTGATCGGTGGCGCGCAACAGCGAACCCGACGCAGCAAGCACCGAACAGCTCGCCGCGAACGCGAGCACGAAGACGATCACTGCGATCGGATAGGAGTGATACCGCATCAGTCGCTTCATCAGGCGATCACGCCCGTCGTCGTCCACTCCGTGGACCGCAGCGTCATTGCCGACTCGTCGGTTTCCGACTCCGGACCCCGGCCGAGGTCGGTCTCGGCGGCGAGAGCGATCGCGCCGAGGAGCGAGGCGACCGCGCGCTCCACGGCGTACAGCTCGTCGACGATCTCATGGACCGCCGCCGGTCCCTCGGTCGCCGCGAGGCGGGCCAGCCGGTTCGCGGACTCGCGAAGGACTACGAGCGAGGGCGCCGTGTCGGCACCCAGATCGCCGAGAGCTCGGGCCGCGTCCTCGGCGGCCTCGGCCTGCGCCAGCGCCTCGTCCCGGGAGGCGGCCAGTTCGGCGATCGAGAGCCAGGACTCGGCCTGCTGAACGAGCACGTCGGCGAGCATCGACTCCCGGCGGCCGAACCCCGACGAGCCCTCCGGTCGTCGGGCGACCAGCACCGCGAGCGGGGCGTCGTAGCCGCCGAGCACGGTCGACAGCCACGGCCGCCCGTCGTCGGTGCCGGTGACCGCCGAACGCTCCCCGAGCGCCGCGAGCACCCAGGGCTCGTCGAGGGCGTCGGGGTCAACCCGGCGCCGCACAATCCCTTCGGTACCTCCCGCGTAGTGCACCGGGCCGTCCTCGCCCATGAGCACCATCTCGACGTCGTCGCTCACGAACAGCCGCGCCGCGGCCGTCAGGATGACCTGCGCCGACACGTCGACCGACCGGCCGCTGTGGCGTTCCTGCAGGCGTGCGAGCTCGGCATAAAGCTGCGCTTCCGCGGCGCGTGAGGTCTGCTCGTCGTAGGAGATCCACAGCAGAAGCATCGGAACGACGAGCGCCAGCAGGCCGATCGGCGCCGTGACCGCCAACCAGGCGGCGAGGATCCCGATCCCCGACGTGCCGACGGAGTGAATGGAGGCAAGCGGCGCGCTCGCCCACAGCAGCGTCCAGAACCGCTGCTTGGTCATGATCGCCATCGCCAGCGCGATCAGCAGGTTGTTGATCAGCCAGAAGACGGCCATGCCGCCGATCGCCCCGGGGACGCCGCCACCGACGAGAAGCGCGAACCCCGCTCCGAGAGCGGTCGCGGCCGTGAACTGAGCGACGTTGAACTCGACCTTGACCCGGTCCTGCCGGCGGATCAGTTGCGCCGCGAGGACCCCGATGAACACCGCCACCACGGTCCACGCGTGCGGTGAATGGACGAAGGCGATCGCGATCGCCGCCTCGGTCAAGCTGAACGTCCAGCGCTGGCGACCGAACGAGAGGTGGACGACGGCGGTCTCGGCCGCTCCGACCGCGATCGCGAGTACTGGAGTGGCGTACCAGGCCGGGTCACCCCAACCGATCACGAGGCACATCACCACCGCGACCGCCGCCGACCCGACGGCAAGTGCGCGCACCTGACCCGAGTCGGTCATCCGGTGTCACCCCAGCCGGCATCCGACCAGCTCGAGGCCGACCAACTACTCGCTGACCAACTACTCGCCGACCAACTGCTCGCCGACCAACTCGAGGCCGACCAGCTGCTCGCCGACCAGCTCGAGGCCGACCAGCTCGAGGCCGACCAACTGCTCGCTGACCAACTCGAGGCCAGCCAGTCGACCCAGGCACCGTTGAGCCAGGAGTTCGCGGTCCACGTGGCCTGGTCAAATCCGGCCTCGCCGCTCGGATCGAATCCACGGGGGTGATGCGCACCCCATCGGTTGCCCATGGACACCAGGCCCGCACCGCCGCGGGAGCTGTCGATCGGCACGGCGGCCGTCCGGATCGCGGTCTTCACCGCCAACGGCGTACTCCCCGGATGCGCCGACAGGTACGCCGCCGCCACCCCGGTGGTGACCGCCGTCGCCTCGCTGGTCCCCGAGCCGAGGAACAGCCCGTCGCGCCACGCGTTCGGGTTCTGCTGCGCGATCTCGGTGCTGGGGGTCATCTCGCTCAGCATGTGGACGCCGGGGGCGACGACGTCGGGCTTGGTGATGCCATCGACCGATCCGCTCCCCGAGAACGGGGCCACTCGTGCTCCGTACCCGCTGGTGTCGGCCGCCCCGGCCGTGAGCGCTTGCGGGTCCATACCCGGGTCCCCGACCTGGCCGGGGGTGTTGCCGACCGCCGCCACGACGAGAACGCCGTCGGCCCGAAGATCGTCGACCGCGGTGGTGAGCGGGTCGGCACCGTAGGCGGGCGAGGTCGGGCGGGTAACCGACAGCGAGAGGTTCGCCAGCGAGATCGTGCTCGCGTGCGCGGCAACCCAGTTCATCCCGGCCAGGACCGCGAGCAAGCTCGTCTGCCCCTGAGAGTTCGCGACCTTGACGTCCACGATGTGAGCCGCCGGAGCGACCCCGACCCCGTCACCGTGACTGCCCGGTACCGGGCCGCCGGCGATCAGGGAGGCGATGAACGTGCCGTGCCCGTACCCGTCGCCGTACGGGCCGTGGAAGACCGGTGTCCCGCCGGTGGTCAGCGGACAGACATCGATGCCATCGACGAGTCGACCCGATGCGCGGTTCAGGGCGGGGGTGTCGTTCACACCGGTGTCGAGCAGCGCGACTGAGACGCCCGCACCGACTCCGGGGCGACCGGCGTCGCCGCCGAGCGCATCGGCGGCGAGCACCCCGGCGGTGTGGTGGGAAACCCGCGGAGTCCACCCCGTCACCCGACCGCTCCAGTTGGGCGACATCCCGGCGACCCGCGGGTCGCGAACGAGGACCGACAAGGCCGACGCAGAACCGGACACCACCTCGCTGGACACCCGGGAGAACACGGCTCGTACCCGAACGCCCGGGACCGCCAGCGGCAACCGAGTGCCGGGACGGACCGTCACGATCACCGTGCGGTCGGCGACCGCTCGCGGACCGCTTCCCGCCGCCGGCGCCGCCGACCCGCACAACGCCGCGGCCGTCGCAAGAACAGCACCGACAGATGCCACGGCAACCCGACGCATCGACACCCGATCCCTCCCGACACCGTGGGCATGCTTCACGTACCTGTCTGTCTCGGCACGGATGCCGCTCGACTTGGGGACGCATTTGGCCAATCCCCCATTCGGAGTAGCCCGCGTTGCGCCATTCGCCGGGCAAGCGGATCGGCGATCGCCGCTGGCCCGTTAGGAGCAGCCACTACGCCCCCCGGGCTACAGGTTGTCCACGGACGGTCCGATGAGAACTTCGAACGCTTGCAGTGGCATGAAGCAGCCACGTCCGAGACAGGAGGGACCTCGGTGTCAGCAATCGCCGAGCGCGCGCTCACCCCCGGGGCGGATGCCGCCGGTGGCTTCACGGCGATGGTGGTCGACGATCACCCGCTCGTCCGTGAGTCGATGGTGGCGCGCCTGACTGCAATGGGTGCCCGGGATGTCGTCGAGGCGGCCAGCATCGCCGAGGCGCGCGCCCGCGCACATTCCGGTGGAACCCGCGACCTGTGCGTCCTGGACGTCGGCCTTCCCGACGGCTCCGGGCTGGACCTGCTGAGCGACCTACGGGCGGCCGGCTGGCCCCGGCTGGTCGTCCTCTCGGCCGCCGACGACCCCTACTCCGTTCGCGCCGCGTTCGTCGCCGGCGCACAGGGCTACCTCCTCAAGTCGGCCTCCCCGCTCGTCGTTGCAGACGGCGTCCGACGCGTCCTCGACGGCGGCGTGTACGCCGACCCGTCGGTGGCCTCGCTGCTCGCCGCCGGGTTGCGCGGCGGCCCCCAGCAAGACGGGGTCGCCGAGCTCTCGGGTCGCGAGATCGAGGTGCTGCACCTGGTCGCCGACGGCCGGTCCAACAAGGAGATCGGCGAGGCGCTCGGCCTCTCGGCCCTCACCGTCAAAAGTCACCTCGCCCGAATCGCGCGCAAACTCGGCACGGGTGACCGTGCCGAGATGGTCGCGATGGCGATGCGAGCGGGCGTCATCCGCTAGCGATCACCGCCGGGTTCCCGCACGAGCCGGGCGCCAGGCACTAGCGTCGCACGTGTGAGCGAGACCGTCGACACGCGCGCGCAGGACGCTGCCGTCACCGTCGTGCCGCTCGTCGAGCCCCGAGGCGGCGTACCGCCCGTGATCGACACTCCCGCCGCGCTCGACGCCGCGATCGCCGCACTTCGCACTACCGCCGGCCCGATCGCGGTGGACGCCGAACGCGCCTCGGGTTACCGCTACAGCCAGCGGGCCTATCTCGTCCAACTCCACCGCGAGCCCGCGCCGATCATGCTGATCGACCCGATCGCGCTCCCCGACCTGCGGGCCGTGTCGGAGGTGATTGCCGACAGCGAATGGGTCCTGCACGCCGCGTCGCAGGATCTGCCGTCGCTTCGCGAGGTCGGCCTCGCGCCGACGGCGTTGTTCGACACCGAGCTCGCGGCCCGACTGGCCGGATACGAGCGAGTGGGCCTCGGCGCAATGGTCGAGCTCGTACTGCACCGCAGCCTGGCCAAGGAGCACTCCGCCGCCGACTGGTCACGACGCCCGCTCCCGGAGCCGTGGCTGCGCTACGCCGCGCTCGACGTCGACATCCTCGTTGACCTGCGCGACGCGCTCGAGGCGGAACTCGGCCGACAGGGCAAGCTCGAGTGGGCCCGCCAGGAGTTCACCGCGGTCCTCAACGCTGCGCCACCCCCACCCCGGACCGATCCTTGGCGTCGTACCAGCGGGATCCATCGCGTCCGCAACCGCCGCCAGCTCGCGGTTGTCCGCGCGCTGTGGTTTGCCCGCGACGAGCTCGCCCGCCGCCGCGACATCGCCCCCGGGCGGGTGCTCGGCGACAGTGCCATCATCGCCGCCGCCACCGCCGCGCCAGCGGACGCCGAGGCCCTCGGCCGGGTCCCCGGGTGGGGCGGACGGTCGACCCGCCGGCTCGTGCCGCAGTTGTGGCCGACGATCGCCGCAGTCGGCGCCCTCAGCGACGCCGAGCTCCCCCGGCCGGCACTGTCCGGCGACGGGCCGCCGCCGCCGAGCCGCTGGCCGGACCGAGACCCGGCCGCAGCGGGACGGCTCGCTCGCGCCCGCGAGGCGCTGGCAACCGTCGCACAGACTCACTCCATGCCGGTCGAGAACCTCCTGACCCCCGAGCTGGTCCGACGGCTCGCCTGGTCTCCTCCAGGGACCGACCTCGCGACGATCGAGGACTACCTCAGAGCCGGCGGCGCCC
Source organism: Mycobacteriales bacterium (assembly GCA_035501255.1). Taxonomy (GTDB): domain Bacteria; phylum Actinomycetota; class Actinomycetes; order JAFAQI01; family JAFAQI01; genus JAFAZI01. Next base: position 19,203 of record DATJWM010000072.1, read on the forward strand.
GGCCCTGGCAGGTCGAGCTCACCTCGCAACCGTTGGCCGCCGCGATGACCCCCCTCCCGTGAGCGCACCTGCCCTCGCATTGGTCGAGCTGGACCCATCAACCCGCGATCGCGCGCTGAACGGCGATCTGGTTGGCCTGCACGCGGCGCCCGGATGGCCCCACCGGGACACCGCTCCCGGGCTGAGCTTCCTGGACTGCGGCGGGCGGATCTTTTTGATCGTCGACGACGCGGGTCGGATCGTCGGCGAGTGCGGCACCAAAGGTCCACCGGACGCCCTGGGCACGGTCGAGATCGGGTACGGGCTCGCCGCACAGTCTCGGGGACGCGGGCTAGGAACCGCCGCGATCGGACTCCTCCTCGACCGACTCGCCGACGATCCCGAGGTGCACGACGTGGAAGCCGAGGTCCTGCACACCAACGCGGCTTCGTGGCGGTTGCTCGAACGGCTCGGCTTCGGCGAGGTCGCCGACGAACGCCGTGACTACCGGCGCTACCGACGCCCGCTCCGCCCGGCGCGACAGCCCCGCTGAGCCATCCGCAGCAACCACCGCCCGCGGGCAGAAAAATTGCCTCGGATTCACTCCTGCGGCGTATCAAGGTGAGCCTGAAATTCGGTACGTTCCCGACATGCCGAGCTGGCCGGAAGCCCCCGAGCTGCGCCGATGCGCACTCGCGGTGGCGGTCATGCACGACATCGACGTCCTGCCCTCGCCCGGAGGGGTCGTTCTGGCGGGCACGATCGATCTCGAGATCACCTGGGCGGAGTGTCGCCGGGCGATCGGAGGCGCGGCCCCCGAGTCCGAAACCGCCCGCCTGCGACTCAAGCGCTGGTTCGAGCTGCGCCGATGGCTCGCGGAACGTCCGATCGAGGACCTCGCCGCGCGCGCCCGGCCCTACGGCGCGAGCGTCGAGTCCCCGCTGCATCCAGGAATCGACTGGGTCCGCCGTCGCGTCCTCGGCGACAGCCTCGATCTCGGGTTCGGGTTCGTCGGGATCGAACCGACCCAGCCCGACCTGGTGATCCCGATCCCGCAACAGGTACTCCGCGCGGCCGGGGTCGAGCCCTCGCCGTGGTGGCCGACCGCGGTGGTCTACCTCGAGCGCATGGGCGAGATGGCGGCGGAGCGGGTCCGGCGTACCCCGAAGGCGCCGCTGCGACCGATCGGCGACTGTGACGTGGTGACCCTGTTGGGATCCCGAACGTTGCGCCAGGCCATCGTCGAGGGAGTCAGCGACGGCATGCGAACGGTCGCCGTCCCGATGCGCAGCCGTGGCTGGCTCGATCTGAGCCGGGTGGATCCCGCGTTTTCCGCGGCCGCGGCACGGTTGACCTCTCCCGAGGAACGCGGCTTCAGCCGGCCGCTGCTCGTGACGAAGGAGGAGGTCGCGATCGCGCGCGCCGACGGTGACGTCGTACGGGCCGGGATCGAGGACCACCTCGCGACCGTCATCGACATCCGCGACGTGCTCTACCACCGCGCCGACCCGACCGGCCTCTAACCCCGTTTCGCCCAACTGTCTGTTATCGGGCGTTCCTGCCCACCGAACGCCCGATAACAGACGGTTGGGCGGGCGCTAGGGGCGCCAGCCGGCGTTCAGCAGAGCTCGGCGTACCTCGTCGACCATGCCTTGCCAGGCACCGGCGACCACCTCCGAGGTGTATCTGCGGTGCCACCACCCCAACTCACGGATGAGTTCCTGACGCTCATTGTCCTCTCGCCAAGTCGTCCCATGAACGCCACCGTCGTACTCCACACCGACCTTCCATTGGACATATCCGTGGTCGAGTCGCGCCGTCCGGCCGTTTCGCAACCGGAGTGGCACTTGCGCCTCCGGGCGCGGCAGCCCACCGAGGACGAGGTGCATCCGTTGTCTTGTCTCCATCGGGGACTCGCTGAGCGGTTCGGCGAGTCCCATCGCGACATCCGCCCACCGCACCCCCCGCCAGTACCGATGCGCAGCGATGTACGCCGTCACCTCGTCGGGGGTCGTCCCACCCCGGTTGAGCATGGCGTCCAGTCCGACCACCCTCTCGATCAAAGGTCGTACACGCGCGAGATCGAACGCGGTCCTGGTTGGCGAGGTGACAGGGATCCCGGCGATTTCGGTCACATCGCCGTGCTCGAGCAGACCAGCGGAGGTGCGAACGCCGGCACGACGGATCTGTCGTTCACGCAGCGTGAGGACCTCGATGGCATCGTTGCCCGGCGAACGAACGTCAACACCACGAAGGAGCGCGGCGGTCGTACGGGCGACAACGCATCCGTCCGGAAGGACCAAGGCCACAGCCTTCGCCATCGTGTTCACGCTGACCTCGGCGTCGGCACCGATGTACACCCCCCGCAACAGCCTCCGACATCGCTGCCCCCTCAGCTGCTCGACCGTCACACCACAATCCGCGGCCATCGCGGGCGTAAACGGCGCCGCAAGCAACTCGGCGGGGATGGCGCGCATCCGCCGACACTGCCCGAAGATGAACGCGTCGGCGATTCGCCGTCCACAACCGCACGCCCACTTCCCCCAACTGTCAGAAAACGGGGGAATCTCGCGGGGAAACGCCCGACTACGGACGGTTGGGCGATGCGGAGCAGCCGTCCGGGAGCGCGCCGGGGAACACGTCGGGGGGCGCGCGCCGATCCGCTCGCACGAGCGCCCGCCGGGCGGCAGGTCCGAGCTGGGGTGAGTACGACGTACCCGGCGTGCAGCCGCCCTGATGCAGCCCGGCCACCAACCCGACCACCGCGCGGCCCCGACGGGTGCCGACCAGCCACGGCGCGCCGCTCGTGCCGCCGACGTACCCGCCGCAGTCGAAGGCGGGATAACCGGCGTGCCGATAGACCGACGCCTGGCAGGTGATCGCCCGACCCGCCACTGCGATCGGGTACGCCGGCACCTCCACCGTGGTCCCGACCCGGGGCGCCGACCCGAGCGAATTCGCGCCCGTCACCTGCTCGACGACCTGCCTGCGCCCGCCCACTTCACGGGGTCGGACGAGGAGAAACGCCCAGTCCTGCTGCGGGCGGTGCGCACGAACCCAGCCGCGGCTGCCGTAGGCCGCGGTGACCCGCCAGACCCCGAACGGCGTCCGGCCATCCCGGTAGCCGGGGGCGAACACGTACCCTTTCCCGCTGCCGTGGACACAGTGCGCGGCGGTCATGATCACCGACCCGCTGGCGCTGCGCACCACGCTTGCCGTGCAGGTGTGCAGGCGCGGATAGAAGCCGGGCAGGAACAGCGCACCGACGGTAGGCGTCCCGGCGAAGTGTCGAGCGGATACCACGGGCGTCGACATCGGCACCTCGTCGATCCGGCGGGTCGACGTCGCTGCGCACCCGGATACCCCCGCGACCATGGCACCGCCCGCGACGATGGCGAGCGCCGCAGCGGCCCTACCGTTCAGCGGGGGAGACCACGTCCGCGTTGGCGCCGGCGGCCGCCTCCACGACCCGGCGGGCGATCTCCTGCGCGGACAAGCCGGCGTCCGCGAGCACCTCGGCTCGGGTGCCTTGGGCGAGAAACTGCTGTGGAAGGCCGACGCTCACGACCGGTACGTCGATGCCGAGCGCTCGCAGTTCGGCACCGAGGGCGGCGCCGACGCCGGCCGCGACTCCGCCGTCCTCGACGACCGCGACCAGGCTGTGTGCCGCGCAGACGACGGCGAGGTTCGGATCGATCGGGAGAACCCAGCGCGGGTCAACGACCGTGACCCCCAACCCCTGAGCGCGGACCCGCGACGCGACCTCGAGACTCGTCGCGCCCATGGCGCCGACCGACACGATGAGGACGTCGCCGTCCTCATCGCGAACAAGCACGTCGATCGACCCGATCCGATCGATGGCGGGAAGGTCGGCGCCAACCGATGCCTTCGGGAATCGTACGACGGTAGGGCCCTGGTCCCAGTCGACCGCCTCGCGCAGCAACTCGCCGAGACGGGTCGCATCGCGAGGCGCCGCGACCCGCAGTCCGGGCACGATGCTGAGCATCGACAGGTCCCACATCCCGTTGTGTGATGGCCCATCGCTCCCGGTCACCCCGGCCCGATCGAGGACGAACGTGACCGCCAACTTGTGCAGCGCGACGTCCATCAGTACCTGGTCGAAGGCGCGGTTGAGGAAGGTGGCATAGATGCACACCACGGGATGCAGGCCCCCCAGGGCCATCCCGGCCGCCGAGGCGACGGCGTGCTGCTCGGCGATCCCAACGTCGTAGACCCGCTCGGGAAACTCCTCGGCGAACCGGTCGAGACCGACCGGCCGCAGCATGGCGGCGGTCACGCCGACCACGTCCGCCCGCTCGCGGGCGATCTCGACGATCTCCTGGGAGAACACATCGGTCCAACTCGGCGCCGCCGCACTCACCGGCTGCCCGGTCACGGGATCGATCACACTCACGCTGTGGAACTGGTCGGCCTCGTCGTCGACGGCCGGCGGGTACCCCCGCCCCTTCTCGGTCAGGCAGTGAACGAGGACCGGCCCGCCGAAGTCCCGTGCCTTGCCCAGCGCCTTCTCCACGGCCGCGGTGTCGTGACCGTCGATCGGCCCGACGTACTTCAGCCCGAGATCCTCGAACATCACCTGCGGCTGAATGAGATCCTTCAAGCCCTTCTTCATCCCGTGCAGCGCGTCGTAGATCGGGGCACCGACTACCGGGGTGCGCGCGAGCGACAGCCGCACCGCGTCGAGGACCTGTTCGTAGGAGGGCGAGAGCCGAAGCGCGGCGAGATGCTCGGCCAGTCCACCTACCGTCTCGGCGTATGACCGGCCGTTGTCGTTCACGACGATCACGACCGGACGCTCGCACGCGGCGATCGTGTTCAACGCCTCCCAGCACATTCCCCCGGTCAGCGAGCCATCGCCGACGACCGCCACCACGACGCGGTCGGTCTCGCCGCGCACCCCGAAAGCCTTGGCCAGGCCGTCGGCGTAGGACAGCGCGGTGGATGCGTGGGAGTTCTCCACCCAGTCGTGAATGCTCTCCTGACGCGACGGGTAGCCGGACAGACCGCCGCGGGCGCGCAACGTCGAGAACGCCTCCCGCCGACCGGTGAGCAGCTTGTGCACGTAGGCCTGGTGTCCGGTGTCCCAGATGATCGGGTCGTGCGGCGAGTCGAAGACGCGGTGGATCGCGATGGTGAGCTCGACGACGCCGAGGTTCGGTCCGAGATGGCCCCCGGTCCGGGACACCGCGTCGATGAGGAAGTCGCGAATCTCCGCGGCCAGCGGCTCGAGCGCGGCCGGATCGAGCGCTTTGAGGTCGGCGGGGCTGTCGATCGACCCGAGCAGCGTGGTCACCGATCGAGTGTAGAACTGCCCGCGAACAGCGCCACGCACTCGACATGAGCCGTCATCGGGAACAGGTCGAAGGCCCGCAACTCCTCCAAGCGGTAGCCGTGACCGGCAAGCAACGCGGTGTCCCGGGCGAGCGAGGACGGGTCACACGCGACGTAGACGATCCGGCGCGGCGTCGCCCGCGCAAGCGCGTCGACGACCGCCCGGCCGGCCCCTTTTCGCGGCGGGTCCAGGACCACGACGTCGGCCCGGACGGTACGGCGAGATAACCACCGGTCCACTCGCCCGACAACGACGCTCACGTTGTCCAGATCCGCGAGGTTCTCGCGCGCCATCTCCGCGGCCGGCCGGTCGGACTCGACCGCGGTCACCCGCCCGGAGGCAGCCCGGGCGGCGAGCGGGCCCGCGAACAGTCCCACCCCGGCGTACAGATCGAGGCACTGATCGCTCGGCTGCGGGTCGGCAAAGTCGAGGACGGTTCGCGAGAGCACGTCTGGAGCCCCGGGATGCACCTGCCAGAACCCGCCAGGAGGCACTCGCCACCGCCGCCCGGCGGCCGTAACGACCTCGCTCGCGACGACGTCGAGCGCCTCGTCTCCGGGCCATGTCGTGCCAAGGACGGACCGAAGGTCGAGATCGCGATGCGCGAGCAGGCAGTCATCGATCGGCTGGATCTCGTGCGAGCGGTACCGATGCAAACCGGCGACACCGTCGGGCCCGACTGCCAGCCGGATGCGGGTCCGCCAGTGCAAACCGCGGTCGTCACCCGGCACGGCCTCGACGTCGACCTCGCGCTCGATCCCGGCCAGGCGGCAAAGCTGCTCGGCGATGACTGCCGCCTTCAGCGTCCGTTGATGGCTCACCTCGACGTGCTGCCAATCGCAGCCACCGCAGCGTCCGGGTCCGGCCCACGGACAGGGCGCCGGGACACGGTACGGCGAGGGCGTGAGGATCTCGATCGCGTCGGCGCGTAGGTAGGACGCCCGCTCCTCGGTGATGGCCACGCGGACGCGCTCGCCAGGAAGGGCATGGCGAACCAGAACGGCTCGTCCGTCCGGGGCATGGGCAATGCAGATGCCGCCGTGCCCGACCGGGCCGACGTCGAGGGTCTCGACCCTCACTTCGGCGGGGTCGGCGCCGACTTCGCCTTGACGGCAAGACCCGCCCGCACGTCCCCGGGGGCGTGCCGGGCACGTTCGATGTGCTGGGTCGAGGAGGCGAGCTGGTACGGCACGCTGGTGACCATGACGCCGCGCATGAACAGCAGCCGGCCTTTGAGGCGCAACGCCATCTGGTTGTGCAGGATCTGTTCCCACCACCGGCCGACGACGTACTCGGGGATGAACACCGAGATGACGTCGCGCGGACTGTTGCGCTTGACTCCCTTGATGTAGTCGATGATCGGCCTGGTCACCTCGCGATAGGGCGAGTCGAGGATCTGCAGCGGGACCGGGACCGCTCGGCGCTCCCACTCCTCCTTGAGCGCCTCGGTGGCGGCCGGGTCGACATCGACGGTGAGCGCGACGAGGGTCGAGGGCCGGGTCGCGCGGGCGTAGTTCAGCGCGCGCAGCGTGGCCTTGTGCGGTTTGGAGACCAAGACGATGGTGTGCACCCGCGAGGGCAGGACGTCATCGGCCTCGTCCGGCGCGAGCTCCTCCGCGACCAGGTCGTAGTGCTTGCGGATCGAGCGCATGATCGTGAACAGGATGACCATCGCGACGATCGCAATCCACGCTCCCTCGGTGAACTTCGAGATCAAGATGATGACCAGAACGAGGGCGGTGACGACGGCGCCGATCGAGTTGATCACCCGCGACCGTCGCATCTGCCGACGGCGAGCGGGATCCTCGGTGAGCGGCAGGTTCCGGTTCCAGTGCCGGATCATGCCGACCTGGCTGTTCACGAACGAGACGAACACTCCAACGATGTAGAGCTGGATCAGCCGGGTGGGCGAGGCCGAGAAGGCGACGATGAGGATCATCGCGAACCCGGCGAGCAGCAGGATGCCGTTGCTGAAGGCGAGCCGGTCACCGCGGGTGTTGAGTTGGCGCGGCAGGTATCCGTCGGCAGCGAGGATTGACGCGAGGACCGGGAAGCCGTTGAACGCCGTGTTCGCGGCGAGGACCAGGATCAAGGCGGTCATCGCCTGCAGGTAGTAGAAGCCGAACGAGCCCTGCCCGAAGACGGCCGCGCCGACCTGCGCGATCACCGTCTTCTGCTGGTATCCGGGGGGCGCCCCGATCAGGTTCTGCAGGTGCGCGGAGTCGACGATGTGCACGTGCGCCTTGATCGCGATCGCCGTGATCGACAGGAACATGCTGACCGCGATCGCGCCGAGCAGCGCCAGCGTCGTCGCGGCGTTCTTGCTCTTCGGCTTCTGAAAGGCGGGAACCCCGTTGCTGATCGCCTCGACACCGGTGAGCGCGGTGCACCCGGACGCAAAGGAGCGCAGCAACAGGAACACGAGCGCGAAGCTCGTGTAGTCGCGAGCGGGCGCGATCCCGAAACCGGCACTCTCGGCGCGCACCGGGTGGCCGCTGCCGAACTTGACGACGGCCACCGCGATCAGCGCCGCGACGCCGGCGATGAACGCATACGTCGGGATCGCGAACGCGGTCCCGGACTCGCGCACGCCACGAAGGTTCAGCAACATGATGATGGCGACGATCCCGACCGCGAGGATCACTGCGTGGTTGTGCAGCGAGGACACGGCCGAGGTGATGTTGGCAACCCCGGAGCTCACCGACACGGCCACGGTGAGCACGTAGTCGACCATCAGCGCGCTCGCGACGGTCAGCCCGGCCTTGGCGCCGAGGTTCGTCGTCGCGACCTCATAGTCCCCACCGCCGCTGGGGTAGGCGTGTACGTTCTGCCGGTACGACGCCACCACCACGAGCATGAGGAACGCGACGCCGACAGCGGCGTACCAGGTGTAGTGGATGATCGCGAGCCCGCCGAGGGAGAGGACGAGCAGGATCTCCTCGGTGGCATAGGCGACCGAGGACAGCGCGTCGCTTGCGAACACCGGCAGGGCGATGCGTTTGGGTAGGAGCGTCTCGCCCATCTGCGTGCTACGTAGCGGGCGGCCGACCACGACGCTTTTCAGCAGGTCCCCGGGCGAACGCACTGCGCAAGCGTACGGCCCGGCAGACGGAGGAGGGCCGGCGTGTACCGTTCCTCCGGTGCACGTCGTGATCATGGGCTGCGGGCGGGTCGGCACCACGGTCGCCGTCAGCCTCGAGGCGGCGGGCCACTCGGTGGCGATCGTCGACCAGGACGAGACCGCCTTCCGCCGCCTCCCGGACGACTTCACGGGCCGGCAGGTCGTCGGGGTCGGGTTCGACCGCGACACGCTCGTCGAGGCCGGAATCGAGCAGGCGTTCGCTTTCGCCGCGGTCTCGAGCGGCGACAACTCCAACATCATCGCGGCCAGGGTTGCGCGCGAGACCTTCGGCATCGAAAACGTCGTCGCCCGGATCTACGACCCGCGGCGGGCCGAGGTTTACAGTCGCCTCGGCATCCCGACCGTCGCCACCGTGCGCTGGACGGCGGACGCGATGCTGCGCCGGCTGCTGCCGGCCGGGGGATATGACGAGTGGACCGACCCGACCGGTCACCTCTCCTTGTGTGAGTTCGCCTACAACATCGCGTGGGTCGGACGCTCGGTCGCGGAGATCCAGGAGGCGCTCCCCGGCACCAGGGTGGCCTTCGTCACCCGGTACGGCGGGGCGGTCGTTCCGACCCGGACGACCGCGCTCCAAGACGGCGACGAACTGCACCTGCTGGTTCCGCGGGACCGGATTTCGCTGGTCGAGGACACCCTCAACGACGTTCCGAGCGAGCACTGATGCGCGTCACGATTGCCGGAGCGGGCAACGTCGGCCGATCGATCGCGCGGGAGCTGGTCGGCAACGGACATGGCGTCACGCTCATCGAGCGGGAGCCCAAGGCGTTCAAGGTCGACTCCGTGAACGGCGCGGACTGGCTGCTCGCCGACGCCTGCGAGCTCAGCTCGCTCGAGCGGGCCAACCTCCAGGACAGCGCGGTGGTGATCGCGGCGACCGGTGACGACAAGGTGAACCTGGTCGTGTCACTGCTGGCCAAGACCGAATACGGGGTCCCGCGGGTGGTCGCCCGGGTCAACCATCCGAAGAACGAGTGGCTGTTCAACGAGTCGTGGGGTGTCGACGTATCGGTGTCGACCCCGCGCCTTCTCTCCGCGCTGGTGGAGGAGGCCGTGACGGTGGGCGATCTCGTGCGTCTGCTGTCGTTCCGCCACGGCGAGGCCAACCTGGTCGAGGTGACCTTGCCCACGGACACCATGCACTCCGGTCAGCGGGTCGGCTCGATCGCGTGGCCGCCCGATGTGGCGCTCGTGGCGATTCTGCGGGACGCGCGGGTCATGGTGCCCGCACCCGACGATCCGCTCGAGGCCGGGGACGAGTTGTTGTTCGTGGCCGCTCCGGATCAGGAGGACGCGCTGCACGAGGTGTTGTCGACGGCACCCACCGATGAGGACCTAAGCGAGGACTAGCTCATACCTCGGGTTGAAGATGACCCGGCGGCCGCCGTCGGTTGAGGTGATCCGACCGGTGGCCCGCAACTGCCTCCCCGGCGTTACCCCGGCGATCTCCCGGCGTCCGAGCCAGACCAGGGTCACGGTCCCGCTGCCGTCGTAGAGGTCGACTTCCAGCGCGGGTGTGCCCGCCCTCGGGCGGAGGGTGAGGGCGCGGACCGTACCCAGGACGGTCACGTTCTCCCGCTCGCCACACCGGGCCACGGTGGTGGCACCGCCGCGCTCCGCGCGCTCCATCAGCTGGTCGGACTCGCGCTGCGCGTCGTCGCTGGTGATCCGTCGGACCGCGCGGCGGAAGCGGCCGTCCCCGCCCCCCTGGTCGCTCATCGGGTCTCCGTGATCTCCGGACCGCGCTCAGGCAGCTCCAGTCGTCGCTCCCCACCGGCAGTCGACTCCGCCTCTGCCGCGGCCTCCGCGACTTCCTGGGGAAGGTGCAGCGGGATCATGTCGCGCGGCGCCATCGCATCGGTTCCGCGGTTGACGACCACCCCGCGAAAGGACTCCTCGAGCATGGCGGCCGCGCCGGGATCGGTCGCCGCGGGGCCGGTAACCAGTCCGCGCAGGAACCACCGCGGACCATCGACGCCGAGAAACCGTGCGGGCACCCGACCACCGCCCTCGCTCGGTACCTGAGCGACCAGCTCGGTCCCGAACGGACCTTCCGCGGTCTGCGCACTGCCGCCGCCATCACGCAGCGAGGTGGCGATCTCCTCGCGGATCTCGGCCCAGATCCCGGCCGACTTCGGGGCGGCGAACGCATGGAGCTGCAACTGGCTGGGTCCGATCACCAGGGTTGCGGCGACGGGCACATCGTCTTGGACGTCGACCCGCACCTCCAGGTCCTCGCTGATCGGGATCTGGATGCCACCGAGGTCGAGCCGGCCGTCCGCCTCGTCCTTCGGCGCGTCCGCGATGTCCCACGGGCCGTTGGGTCGGGAAGGTAGGACCGCATAGTCCTCAAACGTATTGTCCTCTGGCGCGTCCTCGACAGGATCGTTCTCAGCCGCGTCGTCCGCGACGTCGAACGCATCCTCGTCCGGATGGTCGGCGGATTCACGACGGCGACGAAACACCTTGCTCTCCTTCGTGGGTCGCTACCCATGGTCGGTCAAACCCCGGTGGAACCAAAACCGCCCTCAGCGCGCACGGAGTCGGGAAGCTCCTCGACCTCGCGGAACGCCGCGCGCTCAACCCGCTGGATGATCAGTTGCGCAAGCCGGTCGCCCCGCTTGAGCTCGACCGGGGTACCCGGGTCAAGGTTGACCACGATGACCTGAATTTCGCCGCGGTAGCCGGCGTCGATGGTGCCGGGCGCGTTGACGAGCGCCATCCCACAGCGCGCGGCAAGCCCCGAACGGGGATGGACGAACGCCGCGTAACCCAGCGGCAGCGCCATCGCCGTACCGGTCGGAACAACCGCACGCTCCCCCGGCGCCAGGGTCAGATCGACGGCGGTCACCAGATCCGCGCCGGCATCTCCTTCGTGGGCGTACGCAGGCGCGGGGAGGTCCGGATCGAGGCGCCGGAGCAGCACCTCGACGCTCGCCGGTTGCTCGGTCATGGTGGCGGCACCCTACCGAGCGCTGCCAGTGCCTACCCTGGTCGGGTGCCGACCTACGACGAACGCCTGTCCGTTCCCTGGACCTGGTGGCCCGTAGTCGGCGGGATCGTGGTGCTCGGCGCGCTCGAGGTCGGGTCCGGATTCTCCTACGTCGTGCTCCTTCCGGTGCTCATCTTCATGATCGGGTTCTTCGTCGTCCCGCTCGCTCTCAGCGCCCGGATGAGGGTCCAGGTCCGCGACGGTGTCCTGATCGCCGGCAAGGACACCGTGCCGGTTAACCAGCTCACCGCGATCACCGCCTTGGACCGCGAGCAGGCCCGCCTTCAGCTCGGCCCGAAGGCGGACCCCGCGGCGAAGTCGTTCATTCGCGGCTGGATCGGTCCCGCAGTGATGGTGCGGCTCGCAAACCCCGAACCGGTCCCGTACTGGATCGTTTCGACCCGCCGTCCCGAGGAACTCGCCGCCGCGATCCGGGAGTCGCGGACTCAGCTGCGGGCGAGGGCCGCTGACAGGGCGGGCGCGAACGCGCCGTTGCCCGCGACCGACACCCGGGCAAGACCGAGCCAGCGCGCCACCGACCCCAGCTCGACGGCAAGCTCCTGCGCCGTCTCCGGGGGTGCGTCGGGCTCGGCCCACGCCGACTGAACGAGCAGCACCCCGCCCGAACGGTCGGCCTTCAGGTCCACCCGCGCGACCAAGGCGTCACCGAGCAGGAACGGCAAGACGTAGTACCCGTACACCCGCTTGGTCGGGGGAACATAGATCTCGATCCGGTAGCGAAACCCGAACAGGCGCTCCACTCGCTCGCGCGCCCACACCAGCGGGTCGAACGGCGCGACCAGTGCGCGGGCCTGCACTTCTCGCGGCACCACGACCCCGGGAATCGCGTACGCCGGTTTCGACCAGCCGCGCACCTCGACCTGCTCCAGCCGCCCGTCCTCGACCAGCTCGGCGATGCGGGGCCGCGCCACAGTCGGGGACAGCCGGAAGTAATCGGCGAGGTCGCCGACCGTTCCCACGCCGTGGGACTGGGCGGCCACCATCAACAGCTCACGATGCGCCGCATCGGTATCCGGGGTTGGCGCCGCGAGGATCCGGGCCGGAATCACTCGCTCCGGCAGGTCGTAGTACCGCTCGAAGTTGCGCCGGGTCGCGGTCGTGATGCGCCCGACATAGAAGAGGTACTCCAGCGCGGTCTTCGCATCGGTCCAGTTCCAGCCCCACTCCGCCGTCCCGCGCTTCTGGTCCTCCGCCACCTCACCCGCAGAGACCGGGCCGCGATCGACGACCTCCTGGAAGACCTCCTCGACATAGCCTGGCCGCTCCGCGAGCACGCGGTTGAGCCGATCCCATCCGGCCAGCCGTCCTTCCCACGCAGCCATCCGATGGCGCATCAGCGGGTGCAACTCGACGGGGAGCAACGCCGCCTCGTGTCCCCAATACTCGAAGAGCTCGCGGTGGGTGAACGCCATCCGGTCGAGCAGTCCCTGGTCGTAAGGCCCGAGCCGGGAGTAGGCCGGCAGGTAATGCGCGCGGGTGAGCACGTTGACGCTGTCGATCTGGAGCAGCCCGGTCTTTCGGACCACCGAGCGCAGGTGCCGCCGGTCGGGAACCGCCGCGGTCCGCCGGCCGGTCAGACCCTGCGCGGAGATCGCCAGCCGTCGCGCTTGGGCCGGGGTGAGCGAACGCACGGAGCGCATCCTGCCGCACGCCACCGTCAAAGCCGTGGCAGGCTGTCACCATGGCGAAGGAGAGCACGGGATACCGGGTGCTGGCCACTGTCGGCGCCGCGGTCGGCGCGGTCGTCGCCCGCAAGGTCCTGATCACCAGTTGGAAAACCGCGACCGGCAAGGAACCGCCGGCTCACCCGGAGAACCCGGACGTCCGCTGGGCGGAGGCGGCCACCTGGGCCGTCGCCTCCGCCGTCGTCGTGGCGCTCGCGAAGCTCACCGCCCAACGGCGGGTCGCCGCGACGTGGCGGCACGCCTCGGGCGAGCTGCCGCCGGCCGTTGAGGACCGCGACGGCTAGGCCCTAGGCACGCAGGCGGACGCCGCCGAGGTCTTTGGCGACCTTGTTGCCCAGGCGCTTGGTCTCGCGACTGTTCAACGACGCCCCGGCCATCGCCCCGGCGAGGAACGGGATGACGGTGACGGAGCTCTCCGCTCCGCGGCGCAGAATCTGGCGGCGCAACTCCCGTCGAGCGGCCCCTCCGATCAGCCCGGTGAATCCGGACGGCGCGGCACTGTCGGCGAGCCCGCGCCGGCGGGTCCACGAACCGAGATAGGCCGCCGCTCGAACCGCGGTCGTCCCTGGCACAGGATGCCCGTAGACCTCGTGGAGTTCGGCGACGAGCTTCAACTCGATGGCAACGACCGCCACCGTCTCCGCAGCGACCAGGATCGGGGCGGACAACAACAGCGGAGGAGCGGTGAATTCCACCGCGGTCACGACCCCGCCCGCCAGCCCGACCGCCCCGGTCGTGCGAGCCGCCGTGTCGATCAGCGACTGGGCGAGCGCGTTGCCGGTGAGCCCGGCATGGTGAGCGCGCAGCGTCTCCAGATCCCTCACCGGCACGTGCGGAGCGACGTCGACCACCACGTCGGTGAGCCATCGGCCGCTGGCCACCGCCGCCACCCCGGCCAGCCGGGCGCTGTCACCGAGCGCGGCGACCAGTCGGGCGAACCAGCCGGCCCGCCCATGGGGATCACTCGGATTGGGCTCGACAACGCGCAGGACTGCCCCGGGCACCTCGCCCGGGCGCTGATCCTCGGTCGCGCGCCGCGGCGGGGTTAGGCCGCGCACTCCCGGCAGATGCCCTTCTTCTCGTCGGCGAGCTGGCTGCGGTGACGCACCAGGAAACACCGGTTGCACGTGAACTCATCGGCCTGACGTGGCACGACCCGCACCGTGAGCTCCTCACCGGACAGGTCGGCGCCCGGAAGCTCAAGGGACTCGGCAAGCTCCGCCTCGTCGACATCGACGGCGCCGGCCTGGGCATCGCGCCTGGCCTTCAGCTCCTCGATGCTGTCTTCCGTGGCCTCGTCATCCGTGGTCCGCGGGGTGTCGTAATCGGTTGCCATTCGTTCATACCTGCCTAAGTTCGAAGTCCTTGCGCGAGACGTAACGCATCGGCGGCGGATTTATGCCCGCCAGCGCGGATTTGATGTCAATCGCGCGGCCGCACGGTACCTGATGAAACTGGCTCATTGGTGGACCGGCGGGCGCAAGTTCGAATCCGGCTGAGAAACTGCCACGGACGAAGGAGGTCCCGTGCCCGTCTACGCCATCGGGGAGCGCACACCGCAGATCGACGACAGCGCGTTCATCCATCCGGACGCGGTGGTGATCGGATCGGTCAAAATCGGGGCCAACTCCTCGGTTTGGCCGAGTGCGGTAATCCGCGGCGACTACGGCGAGATCACGATCGGAGCCCGGACCTCGATCCAGGACGGCACCGTGATCCACGCCACGGAGGCGGTGGCGACCGTGATCGGCGATGACTGTGTCGTTGGTCACAACGCGCACCTCGAGGGGTGCACGGTCGAAAACGGCGCGCTCGTCGGCTCGGGGTCGGTCGTCCTGCACTATGCGATCGTGCGCTCGGGAGCGCTGGTCGGCGCCGGCGCCGTCGTCAACAACAATGTCGAGGTACCGACCAGGGCCATGGCGCTCGGCGTGCCGGCGCGGATCAGGCCGGATGCCGTGCCGGAGGGTCTGATCCAACTGGCCGTCGACGTCTACATCGCCAACGCAGCCCGCTATAAGACCGACCTGCGTCGCCTCGACTGACCTACAGCAGGGTGGACCGAAGCGCCTTCCGATCGGTCTTGAGCACGCTGGTCAAGGGGATCGTGTCCACGATCTTGACCTCCCGGGGGTACTTCGCCTTGCTGATGCGCTCGGCGGCGAAGGCCACCAACTCCTGCGCGCCCACCGCTGCACCGGGCCGCAGCGCAACGAACGCCACGACCTCTTCACCGACCCGCGGGTCCGGACGGCCCACGACGGCTGCCCCGACCACGTCAGGGTGGGTCAACAGCTCGTCCTCGATGTCACGGGGGTACACGTTGATGCCGTTACGGATGATCAGATCCTTCAACCGGTCCACCACGTAGAGGTAACCGTCGGCATCGACGCGACCGACGTCGCCCGTGTGAAGCCACCCGCCGCGCAGGGCGTAACCGGTCTCGGTTTCGGATCGCCAGTAGCCGCTCATCAGGGCAGGCCCGCGGACACAGATCTCGCCGTCGCTACCGATCGGCGCCTCCGAGCCGTCCGGCGCCTCGAGCCGCAACTCCACGCCGGGCACCGGCTTTCCCGCACTGCCCGCTCGGACAGCGCCAACCGGTGAGGCTGAGATCAACGCCGCGGACTCTGTGCAGCCGTAACCTTCGGCAAGCTCGACATCGGGCAGGCGCCGTTCGAACTCCTCGCGGGTCTCCCGCAGAAGTGGCGCAGAGCCGCAGGTGAGCCGGCGCAGCGAGCTCAGCTCACGGCCTTCCAACGGCTGCGCAAGCAACATCTGGATCATCGACGGCACGACCGCACCGATCTGCACCCGGTGCTCCTCGGCCAGTCCGAGCCATCCAGGTGGGTCGAACCAACGCATCAGGATCGTCGTCGTCGGATCGGGCTGGTGCAGCGCAAGCGTCGTCACCAGAAGCCCATAGGCGTGCGACAACGGCAACGGAAGCAGCGACGTCACCGTGGCCGGGTCGTATCCCACCACCGTCGCCGCCCAGGCCGACGAGGACATGGCATCGTGGCTGAGCATGACCCCCTTCGAGCGCCCGGTGGTGCCGCCGGTATAGAGCAAGGCGGCCAGACCGGCCGGGTCGGCGTCCACGAGGTCTCCGTCGGCCACCCGCTCGAGATCGGCGAACGACAGCGTTCCGACGGTTGGTTCCCCGGCCAGGATGATGCCGCGAAGCGTCGGGACACTCACCGCGGCCGCCTGCACCTTGGGCAGAAACTCCCCCGTGGTGACCACGAACGCGGCTTCGCTGTCGGCGAGGACATGGTGCAGTTCGTGCTCGCTGAGCAGGAACAAGACCGGAGTGGTCACGCCACCCGCCCGCCACACCGCGCTGTAGGTGAGACCGACCTCCACGCAGTTGGCCATGCACACGACGACCCGATCGCCCGGGCGCAGTCCCGCCTCACGCAAGCCGCCGGACAGCCGGCGCACCCGGGCGGCGAGGTCCGAACCGCGGTGGCGCTCGCCCTCGAAGATCAGGACCGATTCGTCACCGGACCTCGCCCACGCCGCCTCGGTCAGGCGTTGCAGGCTCGATCCGGTTGGCGCGGTCGCAAGCGTCGGCGGCATGGTCGACAACCCTACGAGCCGGCCGACACGAGTACGTCGTGCAACTGAGCGAACAGCCGCGGATTCGCGGCGAGGGTCGTGTGCTCCCCGGGGGGCGCACCCCGCAGGCCATCGACCCTGGCACCCGCCTCGCGCGCGATGAGCGCGCCGGCGGCCCAGTCCCAGACGTGCATGCCCGCTTCGAAGAACGCGTCGACCTCGCCGCAGGCGACCGCACACAGGTCGAGCGCCGCGGCGCCGATGCGCCGGATGTCGCGGACCTGGGGAAGGATCGACGCGATCGACATCGCCTGCCGGGTCCGCAGCGCTCGGGTGTAGTTGAACCCGGTGGCGACGAGCGAGAAGGCCGGGTCGGTCTGATCCGAACACGAGATGGGCTCCCCGTCGCGGGTGGCTCCGCGCCCGAGGACCGCCGCGTACTCGGTTCGCCGGGCGACGTCGAGAACGACACCGACAACGACCGTGCCGTCAACCTCGGCGGCGATCGACACGGCGTAGAACGGTATGCCGTAGAGGTAGTTGACCGTCCCGTCGAGCGGGTCGACCAGCCAACGAACGCCGGTGTCCCCGGCCGCCGCCGGCGACTCCTCGCTCATCACGGCGTCGTGCGGCCGCTCGCGCGCGAGCCCGTCCAGGATGACCCGCTCGGCGGCTCGATCCATGACGGTCACGACGTCGGTGGGGCTGGACTTGGTGCTGACGCCGAACTCAGCCGGGCGATCTCGCAGCACGTCCCCAGCAGCACCCGCCAGCCTGCTCGCGACCGCGAGCAACTGGGCAACGTCAAGCGCGGTCAGGACTGCTGCGGGTGCTTGATCGGACTCGGACCCTTGCCCCCCGCCGGACCGACAGGTGTCCGCCCCGAGTCCCGCCGCCCGATCTTGCGCCCGAGGAAGACCAGCGGGTCGTACTTCGTGTCCACCACGCGCTCCTTCAGCGGGATGATCCCGTTGTCGGTGATGTGGATGTTCTCCGGGCACACCTCGGTGCAGCACTTCGTGATGTTGCAGTAACCGAGGCCGGCGTCCTCCTGCGCGGTTTTCTTCCGGTCGGCGGTGTCGAGCGGGTGCATGTCGAGCTCGGCGTAGCGGATCAGGAACCGGGGGCCGGCGAAGTTCGGCTTGTTCTCGTCGTGGTCGCGGATGACGTGGCAGGTGTTCTGACACAGGAAGCATTCAATGCACTTGCGGAACTCCTGACTGCGCTCGACGTCGAGTTGGTTCATCCGGAACTTGCCGCCCTCGTTGTCCGACGGGGGTGCGAACGCAGGAACCTCGCGGGCCTTTTCGAAGTTGAACGAGACGTCGGTGACGAGATCGCGGACGACCGGGAAGGTGCGCATCGGGGTCACTGTGATCGTCTCGCCCGGCGCGAAGGTCGACAGACGCGTCATGCACATCAGCCGAGGCTTTCCGTTGATCTCCGCGCTGCACGATCCGCACTTGCCCGCCTTGCAATTCCAACGCACCGCGAGATCGCCGGCCTGGGTCGCCTGAAGCCGGTGAATCGCGTCAAGCACGACCTCGCCCTCCTCGACGCCGACGGTGTAGGTGACGAAGTCGCCCCCACTGGCGTCTCCCCGCCACACCCGCAGGGTGATGTCCTGACCCATTACTTCGTCTCCTCGAACAGCGTCACCAGCTCCTCAGGCATTTGCGGCAACGGCTTTCTCTCGATCGTGATCGCCCCATCCTTCTTCGTGACGATGAGGTTCACCTTGCCCCACTCGGGGTCGGTGGCAGGGAAGTCGTTGCGGGTGTGCCCGCCCCGGCTTTCCTGACGGGTGAGCGCGGCGCGCGCGCACGCTTCGGACACGGTCAACATGTTGTGGATGTCGAGCGCAACGTGCCAGCCGGGGTTGTAGGCGCGGCCGCCCTCGACCGTGACCTTGTTGACTCTGATCTTGAACTTCTCGATCTCGTCAAGTGCTCGCTGCATCTCCTCGCCGGTACGGATGATGCCGACGAGGGAGAACATGACCTCCTGAAGCTCGCTTTGTACGGCGTAGGCGTTCTCGCCACCGTTGGTCTCGAACGGCAGCAACGCCTCGGCGATCGCCCCTTGGACGTCGTCGTCGTTCGCCGCCGGCCGCTGTGGCAGGTTCGCCGCATGGCGTGCGGCGTACTCACCGGCACGCTTTCCGAACACGAGCAGGTCCGACAGCGAGTTGCCACCCAAGCGGTTCGAACCGTGCATCCCACCGGAGGCCTCACCGACGGCGAACAATCCCTCGACGGTGGCTGCCTGAGTCTCCGGATCGACCTCGATCCCCCCCATCACGTAGTGCGCGGTCGGTGCGACCTCCATCGGATCGGTCGTAATGTCGACGTCCGCGAGCTCCTTGAACTGGTGGTACATCGAGGGCAGCCGTTTGTGGATGTCCTCCGCACTGCGCCGAGTGGCGATATCGAGGAACACCCCACCGTGCGGTGATCCGCGGCCGGCCTTGATCTCCGCGTTGATCGCCCGCGCCACCTCGTCGCGGGGCAACAGCTCCGGGGGCCGCCGGTTGTTGATGTGGTCGTCGTACCAGCGATCGGCCTCTTCCTCGGTGTCGGCCGTCTCCGCTTTGAAGTAGTCCGAGATGTAGTCGAACATGAACCGCCTGCCCTCGGAGTTGCGAAGTACGCCACCCTCGCCGCGGACGGACTCGGTGATCAGCAGGCCTCGCACGGACAGCGGCCAGACCATCCCGGTCGGGTGGAACTGGACGAACTCCATGTTGATCAGGTTGGCGCCCGCGCTCAGTGCGAGCGCGTGACCGTCGCCGGTGTACTCCCAGGAGTTGCTGGTGACCTTGAACGACTTTCCGATGCCACCGGTGGCGATGATGACCGCGGGAGCGTCGAACTGGATGAACGAGCCGGTTTCCCGCCAGTACCCGAACGCGCCCGCGATCCTGCCCTCCCCGCTCGAGACGTCCTTGAGCAGCTGGGTGATCGTGCATTCCATGAACACGTCAATCCCGAGGTCGACCACGCGTTGCTGGAGCGTGCGGATCATCTCGAGCCCGGTGCGGTCACCGACGTGGGCGAGCCGGGCGTAGCGGTGACCGCCGAAGTCGCGCTGGGAGATCTTGCCGTCCGGAGTGCGGTCGAACAGCGCGCCCCACTCTTCGAGCTCCCACACTCGCTCGGGTGCTTCCTGAGCGTGCAACTGAGCCATCCGCCAGTTGTTGAGCATCTTCCCGCCACGCATCGTGTCGCGGAAGTGAACCTGCCAGTTGTCCTCGGCCCACACGTTGCCCATCGACGCAGCGATCCCG
>DATJWM010000073.1:0-19107 GCA_035501255.1 Mycobacteriales bacterium
GTCAGCCCCGAGGACGAGGACCGCGAGCTGCTCGAGAGCTTCGACCTCGAGTTCGGCGGCGCGTACGACGAGGACGTCGAGCTGGAGGCGCGTCCCCCGGTCGTCACGGTCATGGGTCATGTCGACCACGGGAAGACGAAGCTGCTCGATGCGATCCGCTCCACGGACGTGGTCGCCGGCGAGGCGGGGGGCATCACCCAGCACATCGGCGCCTACCAGGTGCACACCACCGTTGACGACGCCGACCGGACGCTGACCTTCATCGATACCCCGGGTCACGAGGCGTTCACGGCCATGCGAGCGCGCGGCGCCCAGGTGACGGACATCGCCGTGCTGGTGGTAGCGGCCGATGACGGGGTCATGCCGCAAACGATCGAGGCGCTGAACCACGCGCAGGCCGCCGAGGTACCGATCGTGGTCGCGGTCAACAAGATCGACAAGGACGATGCCGATCCGGCGAAGGTGCGCGGCCAGCTCACCGAGTACGGCCTGGTGGCCGAGGAGTACGGCGGCGACACCCTGTTCATCGACGTGTCGGCGAAGTCGAACCTCAACATCGACAAGCTGCTCGAAGCGGTGGTTCTGACCGCGGACGCGGCGCTCGATCTGCGCGCCAACCCGAACCGTTCGGCGGAAGGCGTTGCGATCGAGGCGCACCTCGACCGCGGCCGCGGTCCGGTGGCGACCGTTCTGGTCCAGCGCGGCACCCTGCACGTCGGCGACTCGATCGTGGCCGGCGACGCCTTCGGGCGGGTCCGGGCGATGCTCGATGAGAACGGTGACGCGCTCGAGGAGGCCGGACCGTCGCGTCCGGTGCAGGTGCTCGGGTTCACCAGCGTGCCAGGCGCCGGCGACAACTTCCTCGTCGTCCCCGAGGATCGCGTCGCTCGCCAGATCGCCGAACAGCGACAGGCCCGAGAGCGGTTTGCCGAGCTCGCGAAGGGTCGCGGCCGGATGACGCTGGAGGACGTGCTCGAGCGGATCCAGCAGGGCGAGATCAACCAGCTCAACTTGATCCTCAAGGGCGACGTTTCGGGGTCGGTCGAGGCGCTGGAGGACGCGCTGCTGAGCATCGAAGTGGGCGAGGACAACGAGGTCGGACTGCGGATCATCGGCCGCGGCGTCGGTGCGATCACCGAGAACGACATCAACCTGGCCCGCGCGTCGGATGCGGTCGTGATCGGCTACAACGTGCGGCCGGAAGGCAAAGCCCGCGAGCTCGCCGAACGCGAGAAGGTGGATGTTCGCTTCTACTCGGTTATCTACGCGGCGATCGACGACGTGGAGAGCGCGCTCAAGGGCATGCTCAAGCCGGAGTTCGAAGAAGTGCAGCTCGGCACTGCCGAGATCCGCGAGATTTTCCGGTCGAGCAAGGCCGGCAACATCGCCGGGTGCATCGTGCGGACCGGGACCATCGTCCGCAACTCCAAGGCTCGGCTGGTCCGCGACGGCGCCGTCGTTGCGGAGAACCTCTCGATCGCAACTCTGCGCCGGTTCAAAGACGACGTCACCGATGTCCGTGAAGGTTTCGAATGCGGTATCAGCCTCGGCACCTACAACGACATCCATCTCGACGACGTCATCGAGACCTACGAGTTGCGCGAGAAGCCGAGGTCGTGACGCTGTCGTGAGACCGGAGCACCGCCGCGTGTCCCAGCGGGTCCGTGAGGTTGTCGCGCGCTACGTCGAGACGCAGGTCAAGGACCCGCGCCTTGGCTTGGTGACGATCACCGACGTGCGGATGACGCCGGACCTGCATGAGGCGGTCGTCTTCTGGACCGTGTGGGGCGAGGACAGCGAGCGGGCGGACAGCGCCGCCGCGCTCGAGTCGTCGAAGGGCAAGATCCGCACGGCGGTTGGTAAGGCGACCGGCCTGAAGCACACGCCGAGCATCGAATTCGTCCACGACGCGCTTCCCGAGAGCGCCCGCACCATCGACGACCTGCTGGCCAAGGTCCGGTTGGAGGACGAGGCTCTGCATCGGGCCGCGCAGGGCGCGCAACCGGCGGGCGATCCGGATCCCTATGACCGACGGTCTGATCGTCGTCGATAAGCCTGCCGGCTGGACGTCGCACGACGTGGTAGCCCGGGTACGGCGCGTGTGTGGCACCCGCAGGGTGGGGCACGCCGGCACGCTCGATCCGATGGCGACCGGAGTCCTGGTGCTCGGGGTGGGCCGGGCAACCCGCCTGCTCGGCTACCTCGCGGCGCACGACAAGGACTACGAGGCGACGATTCGGCTGGGCGCGACGACGACGACCGACGACGCCGAGGGAGAGGTCGTCGCGGAGCGCGACGCTGGTGCGGTGACCGACGAGGCGATCGAGGCCGGGCTGCGCGGGCTGACCGGCGATCTGCTCCAGGTGCCGTCGGCGGTCTCGGCCATCAAGGTGGACGGGGTACGGGCCTACCAGCGGGTGCGTGCCGGTGAGAACGTGGAGCTTGCTGCCCGGCCGGTGCGGGTCGAGCGCCTCGATCTGCTCGCCCATCGCGGGTGCGACCTCGACGTGCGAGTGACGTGCTCGACCGGGACCTATGTGCGCGCGCTGGCCCGCGACCTCGGCGATGCCCTCGGAGTGGGTGCGCACCTACGCGCTCTGCGCCGTACCCGCGTCGGCCGCTTCGGCATCGAGGCGGCGCGCCCGTTGGCGGACGTCGAATCCGATCCCGTGGTCGTCCCGCTCGCCGAGGCCGTCGGCCAGGCATTCCCGACACTTCAGGTCAGCGAACAGGAGGCGGTCCGGATCGCGCACGGCCAGCGACTGGCCCTTGAGGTGACGGTGTCACCGAGCGGGGTTTTCGCGCCGGACGGAAGCGTCGTCGCGCTGGTCGCGGATCGCGATGGTGTGGCCCAGCCGATCTGTGTCTTTCGCTGATTGGCAAGATGACATCCGTGCGCCGACCCTCCGTTGTGCCGATCGGCATTTTCGATGGGATGCACCGGGCGCACCAACTGCTGTTGGATCACTCGGTCGCGTCGGCAAGCGAGCGCGACGCCCGCGTCGTCGTGGTCACCTTCGATCCTCATCCCGCGACCATCCTCGCTCCCGACGCGATCCCGATGATGCTGACCACGGTCGAGCGCCGGATCGCTCTGCTGCGGGAGAACGGCGCCGACGACGTGCTGGTGCTGAGGTTCGATCGCGACCTGGCGCAGCAGAGTCCGGAGGCCTTCATCGAGGAAACCCTGATCGACCGGTTGGGCGCGGTGCAGGTCGTGGTCGGGGAGAACTTCCGGTTCGGTCATCGTGCGCGCGGCGATGTGGATCTCCTCCGGCGGTACGCGCTCGACGTCGACGGCGTCCCGTTGGTTCGTGATCACGAGGTGATCTCCTCCACAGTCATCCGGGCGCGAGTCGCCAAGGGCGACGTCGTCGGCGCCGCTGAGGGGCTCGGCCGGTTGCACTTCGTCGAGGGTCCGGTGGTGACCGGCGACCGGCGCGGCCGCGAGCTCGGCTTTCCCACCGCGAACGTCGCCGTTCGGCCGGGGATCGCGATTCCCGCGGACGGGGTCTACGCGGGCTGGCTCACCGCCGCGGACGGCGTTCGCAACCGCGCCGCAATCAGCGTCGGGACGAACCCGACCTTCGACGGCCCGACGCGTCGGGTGGAGGCCTACGTCCTCGACGTCGGTCACGATCTCGACCTCTACGGCGAGCACGTGATCGTGGAGTTCGCGCACTGGTTGCGGGGAATGGAACGTTTTGACCGGGTCGATGCCCTCATCGAGCAGATGCACCGCGACGTCGAGCACGCCCGGGCCGAACTGGTCGAGTAGTACACTGGTCGGGTCATACCAGTCTGCCCCTGCGGTGTAACCCTGTGGGCTGATCGTCCAGGAGACCTGAACAGTGCCGCTCGACGCTGCCGTCAAGCAAGAGATCATTTCCGAATACGCCACCGGCGACGGTGACACCGGTTCCCCCGAGGTTCAGGTCGCGTTGCTGTCGCGGCGGATCTCCGACCTCACCGAACACATGAAGCAACACAAGCACGACTACCACACCCAGCGTGGGTTGCTGCTGCTCGTCGGTCGACGCCGGCGGATGCTGCGCTACCTGGAAAGCACCGACGTGGTGCGCTACCGAAACCTCATCGAGCGTCTCGGTTTGCGCCGCTAAGCCAGCCGAACCGCGCGCTGGCCAGACCAAGCGAGCGCCGGTCCTCGGTAGTGGCTCGCAGGTCACCACCTGCGCGCTTCGATCGATGACCGGACCGCCCCCGGTCGGCGCGCTCTCCGACGAATGGAGGGCCCAAAATGGGCGCCGAAGAATTTAGTTCCGAAGCAATTCTCAAATCATCACTGGGCGAGCGGATTGTCCGCTTCGAGGCCGGGCATCTCGCCCAGCAGGCCGCAGGGTCGGTCGTCGCCTATCTCAACGGCGACACGATGATCCTGTCCGCCACGACCGTCGGCAAGCAGCCGAAGGACCAGTTCGACTTCTTCCCGCTCACCGTCGACGTCGAAGAACGGCAGTACGCCGCGGGCAAGATCCCAGGGTCGTTCTTCCGCCGTGAAGGGCGTCCGAGCGAGGACGCGATCCTCACCTGCCGCCTCACCGACCGCCCGTTGCGCCCGAGTTTCGTCAAGGGTCTGCGCAACGAGGTCCAGATCGTGTCCACGATCCTCGCGCTCGACCCGGACCACCTCTATGACGTGCTCGCGATCAACGGCGCCGCCTGCAGCGTCTTGCTGTCCGGCCTGCCCTTCTCCGGCCCGGTCGCCGCCGCCCGGATCGCGCTGATCGACGGCGAGTGGGTGCCGTTCCCGACGTACTCCGAACTCGAGCGCGCCGTGTTCGACATGGTCGTTGCGGGCCGCGTGATCGACGGCGGGGACGTTGCGATCATGATGGTCGAGGCGGAAGCGACCGAGCGCACGATCGAACTCGTGGCCGGCGGCGCGCAGGCCCCGACCGAGGAGGTCGTCGCCCAGGGCCTGGAGGCCGCGAAGCCGTTCCTCGCCGAGTTGTGCGCGGCCCAGCAGCGGCTGGCCGACGCGGCCGCCAAGCCGGTCCGGGAGTTCCCGCTGTTCCTCGACTACGCCGACGACGCCTTCGACGCCGTCGCCGCCGCGGTCACCGACGAGCTTGCCGCCGCGCTCACCATCGCGGACAAGCAGGAGCGGGAGGCCGAGCTCGACCGCGTGAAGGAGCTCGCCAAGGAGCGCACGGCGACCGAGCTGGAAGGGCGGGAGAAGGAGGTCAGCGCGGCCTATCGTGCCCTGACCAAAAAGCTCGTCCGCCAGCGGGTGATCAAGGACGGCGTCCGCATCGATGGTCGCGGGCTGGCCGACATTCGCACGCTCTCCGCCGAGATCGACGTCGTCCCGCGGGTGCACGGCTCGGCCTTGTTCGAGCGGGGCGAGACCCAGATCCTCAACGTGTCAACCCTGAACATGCTTCGCATGGAGCAGCTGGTCGACACGCTCTCGCCCGAGACCCGCAAGCGCTACATGCACCACTACAACTTCCCGCCCTACAGCACCGGGGAGACCGGCCGCGTCGGCTCGCCGAAGCGGCGGGAGATCGGTCACGGGGCGCTCGCCGAACGGGCGCTCGTCCCGGTTCTGCCGAGCAAGGAGGAGTTCCCGTACGCGATCCGCTCCGTCTCCGAGGCGCTCGGCTCCAACGGCTCGACGTCGATGGGATCGGTGTGTGCCTCAACGCTGTCGCTGATGGCTGCTGGTGTTCCGCTCAAAGCGGCAGTCGCCGGCATCGCGATGGGTCTGATCAACGACGGCGAGGACTTCGTCACACTGACCGACATCCTCGGTGCGGAGGACGCCTACGGTGACATGGACTTCAAGGTCGCCGGCACGCGCGAGTTCGTCACCGCGCTCCAGCTCGACACCAAGCTGACCGGAATCCCCGCGTCGGTGCTCGGTGCGGCGCTGCAGCAGGCGCGCGAGGCCCGGATGACGATCCTCGACGTGATGGCCGAGGCGATCGCCGAGCCCGGTGAGATGTCACCGTTCGCCCCCCGGATCATCACCGAGAAGATCCCGGTCGAGAAGATCGGCGAGATCATCGGCCCGAAGGGCAAGATCATCAACCAGATCCAGGCCGACACCGGAGCCGACCTCACGGTCGAGGACGACGGCACGATCTACATCGCCGCGGTTGACGGGGTGAAGGCGGAGGCCGCTCTGCGCGCCGTCCGTTCGATCGTCTCGCCGCAGCTGCCCGAGGTCGGCGAGCGTTACCTGGGCACGGTCGTGAAGACCACCACCTTCGGTGCGTTCATCTCCCTCACCCCGGGCAAGGACGGGTTGCTGCACATCTCGCAGATCCGCAAGATCGTCGGCGGCAAGCGGGTCGAGAGCGTGGACGACGTGCTGCCGGTCGGCAGCAAGGTTCAGGTCGAGATCGGCGAGATCGACCCGCGCGGAAAGCTCAGCCTGGTGCCCGTCCTGGACGCGGCCGAGGGATCCGGCGACGGCGGCGAGTAGTGCCCGTCGAGCTCGCCGGACGTGACCAGCGGGTCGGGTCAACCCGAACGCTGGTCACGGGCGGTGACGGTGCCGTCGTCCGGCGCACGGTCCTGCCCGGCGGGATCCGGGTAGTCACCGAGGCCGTCCCAGGCGTCCGGTCGGTGGCGTTCGGAGTCTGGGTGGGCGTCGGGTCGCGGGACGAGTCGGTCACCTTGTCCGGTGCATCGCACTACCTCGAACACCTGTTGTTCAAGGGCACCAAACGGCGCGACGCTCTCGCGATCGCCTCGGCGCTCGACGAGGTCGGTGGTGAGCTCAACGCGTTCACCGCGAAGGAGTACACGTGCTACTACGCGCGTGTGCTCGACGCCGATCTACCGGTGGCCGTCGATGTCGTCTGCGACATGGTGCTCTCCTCGGTGCTGTCCACTCGTGAGGTCGACAACGAGCGCGGCGTGATCCTCGAGGAGATCGCCATGCACGACGACGACCCGGGCGACCAGATCCACGACCTGTTCGCCGACCTGATCTGGCCGACCGATCCGCTCGGACGTCCGGTGCGCGGGTCGGTCGAGTCCATCGCGACAATGAGCCGTGGGGCCATCGCGGGCCACTATCGCCGCCGCTACCGCAGTGACCAGCTGGTGATCACCGCGGCGGGCAACGTCGGGCACGCGGACCTGGTCAGGCTGGTCAAGCGAGCGCTGGCCTCGATCGAGGTCGACGACTCGTTGGCTCCCGCAGCGCCGCGGGCCGCCCGCCGCCGGTCACCCGCTTTCACCGTCGGCACCGCCGTTCGCAGCCGCCCGACCGAGCAGGCCAACCTCGTGTACGGGCTCCGCGGCCTGGCGCGCCTCGACGACCGACGGTTCGCACTAGGCGTGCTCAACGCGGCGCTCGGCGGGGGAATGTCCTCGCGGTTGTTCCAGGAGATCCGAGAGATCCGAGGACTCGCTTACTCCGTCTACTCGTTCGCCTCGCACTACGCGGACACCGGGGTGTTCGGGGTCTACGCCGGGTGTCATCCCGATCGCGCACCCGAGGTCGTCGAGTTGTGCCGCGATCAGCTCGCTCGAGCTGCGTCGGCCGGGATCGGCGTGGACGAGCTCGCCCGCGGGAAAGGCCAGATGCGTGGCGGGCTCGTGCTCGGGCTGGAGGACACCGGCTCGCGAATGAGCCGTCTGGGCAAGGCGGAGCTGGTCTACGGCGAGTTGATGACCGTCGAGGAGGTCCTCGCCCGGATCGAGTCGGTGACTCTCGACGATGTGCGGGGCGTCGCCCACGACCTGCTCGGCGGCACGGGGTCGCTCGCGGTCATCGGACCGTACGCCGAGACCGGGCACGGGTTCGCGGCGTGACGCTCGCGGTCGGCGTGATCGGGGCGCGCGGACGGATGGGCGCCGAGGTGTGCCGCGCCGTCGAGGCGGCCGAGGACCTCGAGCTGGTCGCAACCGTCGACGTCGATGACCGGCGAGAGCCGCTGCTCGACGCCTCCGTCGTCGTCGACTTCACCACTCCCGCCGTCGTGATGGACAACCTGCGGTGGTGCATCGACCACGACCTGCACACGGTGGTCGGCACCACCGGATTTACCGACGATCGGCTCGAGCAGCTGCGGTCGGCGCTCGCCGCGCACCCTGATCTCGGCTCGATCGTCGCGCCGAACTTCGGGATCGCCGCCGTGTTGATGATGCGGTTCGCGGCGGCGGCCGCGCCGTACTTCGATTCGGTCGAGATCGTCGAGTTGCACCACCCGAACAAGGTCGACGCGCCGAGCGGCACGGCCCGCCGGACCGCCGAGCTGATCGCCGCGGCTCGGGCGGGGAAGGCCTCGCCGGATGCGACCCAACAGTCGCTCGCGGGCGCGCGGGGCGCGGACGTTGAGGGCGTGCATGTCCACGCCGTGCGCCTGTCGGGTCTTGTGGCGCACCAGGAGGTCCTGCTCGGCGGGAACGGTGAGACCCTGACCATCCGCCACGACTCCCTCTCTCGTGAGTCGTTCATGCCCGGCGTTGTGTTGGCGGTCCGCGCGGTCAGCTGCCGCCCCGGGCTCACGGTGGGGATCGAGGATCTTCTCGGTCTGACCTGACGAGGGTCGGGAGCACCGCGGCCAGCAGCTCGTAGTCGGCGGGGGAGTTGTAGACCTGGCCGCACACCCGGACATAGTCGGTGCCGGCCAGCTTGGTCATCGCCACCTCGATCAGGTGCTCGGCCGAGAGCCGCCACTCGATCGCGGCGGACTCTTCCGGGCTGAGGTTCCACGGAAGCTCGACGACCCGCATCGCGGCCCGGAAGTCCGGACACAGGGGTGCGGTCGTGCCGAGGGCGGCGGCCACGGTCGTCGCTCCGTCGGTGACCAGTCGAGCCTGCTGGGTGCGCGCGGCGTCCCAGCCGAACTGGTCCCAGAAGTCCAGGGCCGCGGGGACCGTGAGGACCGGAACGGGATCGAAGGTCCCGGTCCAGCCAAAGGATGCCGACAGGCCATCGGCGTACCCGCGGGAGGTCACGAGGGGACGGATGACTTCGCGCCATCGAGGCGCGACCGACAGGATCGCGGCCGCTCGCGGTGAACAGATCCACTTGTGCAGGTTGCCGACCCAGAAGTCCGCGCCGATCTCCTCGAGGTTGACCTCGATTTGCCCGGGCGCGTGCGCGCCGTCGACGAGGACAGGCAGCCCGCGGACGTGTGCGGCGGCGACGATCTCGGAAATCGGGAAGACGAAACCGCTCGCGGACGCGACCGCGTCGATGATGAGAAGGCGGGTCCGGTCGGTGATCCGTTCGGTGATCGCGGCGAGGACATCCGTGGTCGAGGTAACACCGATCGGGACGGGCGCGTAGACCGGGACGATCCGGTGTCGCGCCGCGAGCACCTCGAGCTGAGCGGTGACCGCGTGGTGGCAGTGGTCGGTCGTGAGGACTTCCGCGCCCGGGTCGAGCTCGGTGCGCGCGAACGCCGTCAGGACCGTGGCGGTGCCCGTGGTCGTGTTCGGCACGTGCACGCAGCCGGCCTCGTCCGCGTGCAGGAACTCGGCCAGCCGAGCGCGCACTTCGTCGAGCAGGGCGGGCAAGCGCCGACTGAACAGCTCCGAGGGATTTCGCTCCATCATCGCGCGCAGATCGAGGGACGCCTCCCAGACCGGCCGCGGAAGCGCACCGAACGCGCCATGGTTGAGGTAGGCGACATCCGGGGCCAACATCCACTCGGTCCGCATGCGCCCGGATTGTCGCAGAAGGAACTTGCATTCGATGGTCAGGACTAGGGCGCCGGACCTGGGCGGTAGTCATGCGGATGAACCTCGACGGTCAGCCCACGCGGGCTGCGCCAGGTGAGGATCGCGGTCTGCGGGTCCTTGATGTAGGTCCACCCTCCGTGGGTCTTCGCTCGGTGCCATCGCCGATCGACGGGTGTCGTGTGCCCGGGATCGGTGCGACCTCCGTCGTCGAACGCGGGTTGATGGTCGATGTCACATGAGGCCGCATCCACGGCGCTGTGCGGACCTCCGCTGGCGATAGTGGTGGCGATCAAGTGGTCGGCGAGCGGGGGTGGCGCGACGTACGTCGTGCGGCCATAGTCGAGGAGATGGCCGGTCTGCGGATCGACGATCAGCCGGCGCAGCGGTGCGCCGTCGGCGGCCGCCCAGCGGGCTGCGTCCGCCGGGATCGGCCCCACGCCGGGAATCTCCGCCGGGTTGTCCCGCAGGCCGAGGAAGGTCGGGTAGTCGACGACGATGTTGACCGTGGGAAGCCGGCCGTGGCGACGCGGGCCGGCCGGATCAGCCAGGACGGTCTCGGCCCAGTCACGCATTGCTGCGAGTTTGCGCGCGTCGGCGGTGCCGCCAAGCTCGTCTTTCGTCCGCTCCGCGGCTGCGGTCAGCGCGGAGGCGATCGTCGTCGTCGCTTCAAGTGGGCCTTGGACGAATAGCGTGCCGACCCCGTCGTCATGCGCACGGTGCTCGACGACGATCTCGTTGCGAGCCTGACGGGCTCGATGGGTCCAGGTCGGATCGAGACTTGCGCAGGCTCGGCGGACGCAGCCGGTGAACCGCTTCACGTCCTGGATCGGTGCACGAGGCAGGACGCGGGTCTCGACCTCGCGGGCGGTGTCCGCGGGCATGCCGGCCGTCATCCGCCACAGCACCTTCGCCTGAGCGAGAGTCAATGCGCCGGATCGCAGCGCCTTCCCGGACGCCTTCAGCACGGTCCGTAGATCGCGGGCGAGGTCAACGGTCGCATCCGCGGCGTAGACCGAGGTGCGGGTAGCCACGGCGACGTCGTGAGCGGCGAAGTTGTTCGGGTCGCGCTTTCGATCGTGAGTTCCGATGAGCGCCGTCGGCGGTCCGGCGAGCTCCGCGGTGAACTCGTGCGCGACCGCGGCGACATGGGCGCTGATCTCGGTGGTCTTGGCGAGTGCCTGTGCCTGCAGCGATGGTGAGAGCAGGTTGGGTGGGACCGTTGCGAGGAGCGTGAGGCAGGAACCGCCGGGCGCCATCGCCACCGCATGCTCCGCGATCCGGTCGGGGTGGTCCGCGCCGTCGGGCACGCCGGGTTCGAGGGGGAGCGGGCCGAGCTCGTCAAGGACGGCGTCGGGGATCGGCTCCCAGTCCGCGGGAACCCCGAACACTATCGACTCGAACATATGTTCGATTATGGTGCATCAACGAGCGGGTGTCAAGTGTCTGGGATTAAGTGTCGAGCCGCCGGGAACGCCTTGACGCCGGGGCATGCGGTGACGGTTGTCGGCGTTGAGCAGTCGTGATCGACCTGGACCCAGCCACCTTCGGTGAGTTGGTCGACGCCGCCCTCGCGAGCATCCCGCCTGAGCTTCGCAGGCAGATGCGCAACGTGACGATCGCGGTCGAGGACATGGGTGCCTCGCCCAACCTGCTCGGGCTTTATCACGGCGTACCGCTCACCCAGCGGACGACGCAGTACGCGGGCTTCCTTCCGGATCGGATCACGATCTACCGGTTGCCGATCCTGCGTCGGTGCAAATCGATCGAGGACGTCGTGCACCAAGTTCGGGTCACCGTCGTGCATGAGGTCGCTCACCATTTCGGGATCGACGACGACCGGCTCGGCGAGCTGGGATGGGCCTGACCGGCGGCCCGTCATTGCCCACCGATCCGATCCTGACCGGGTAGCGTCGAGCAGTGCCCGAGCGGACCGTGAACCGGCAGTACGAAGACCTGCTCGGCCAGGTGCTGGCGCACGGAGAACCGAAGATGGACCGCACCGGCACCGGCACGCGCAGCCTGTTCGGCCACCAGATGCGCTTCGACCTGGCGTCCGGATTCCCCTTGATTACGACCAAGCGGGTGCACTTCCGGTCGGTCGCGGTCGAGTTGTTGTGGTTCCTACGCGGCGAGAGCAACATCAAGTGGTTGCACGAAAACAACGTCACGATCTGGGACGAGTGGGCGGACGCCGACGGCGAGCTCGGTCCGGTCTACGGCGTTCAGTGGCGGTCCTGGCCCACCCCTGATGGAGCGCACATCGATCAGATCAGCCAGGTACTCGAGCTGTTGCGCCACGACCCGGACTCACGGCGGATGATCGTCTCCGCGTGGAACGTCGCCGACGTGCCGCAGATGGCACTGCCGCCCTGCCACACGATGTTCCAGTTCTACGTCGCCGACGGGCGGTTGTCCTGCCAGCTCTACCAACGCAGCGCGGATCTGTTCCTCGGCGTGCCGTTCAACATCGCCAGCTACTCCCTCCTCGTGCATCTGGTCGCACGGCAGGTCGGTCTCGGCGTCGGCGAGTTCATCTGGACCGGCGGAGACTGCCACATCTACGACAACCATGTCGCGCAGGTCCGCGAGCAACTCGGCCGCGAGGTCTACCCGTTCCCGGAGCTCCAGGTTCGGTCCGCGGCCTCCCTGTTCGACTACACCGTCGACGATCTGGAGGTTGTCGGGTACCGCCATCATCCGGCGATCTCGGCCCCGGTCGCGGTGTGATTGGTCTGATCTGGGCGCAGGCCGCGAACGGCGTAATCGGTGCGGACGGCGCGGTTCCCTGGCACCTCCCGGAGGATCTCGCGCGGTTCCGGGCGACCACGATCGGCGCGTCCGTGCTCATGGGCCGCCTGACCTGGGAGTCCTTGCCCGAGCGCTTCCGGCCGCTGCCAGGCCGGGTCAACCTGGTCCTCACCCGCGACCGGGCGTGGTCCGCGCCGGGCGCGACATCGGTGGGCGGAATCGACGAGGCCCTCGAGGTGGCGCGGCACGCGGGCGTGGACGACCTGTGGGTGATCGGCGGTGGGGAGGTGTACGCACTCGCGTTGCCGGTCGCCGATCGGGTCGTCGTGACCGAGCTGGCCGAGGCGGTCGAGGGCGACACGATGGCCCCCACGCTCGGCGAGGAGTGGGAGGCGACCGAGCGCGACCCGGTCTCGGGCTGGCTCACCTCGGCCGCCGGTCTGCGCTACCGGGTAATCCACTACCATCGCGCGCTACGGTAAGCGACATGAGCGTCCCGTTCGGCAGCGTGCTGACCGCGATGGTCACGCCGTTCACCGAGGACGGCGCGCTCGACCTCGCGGCCGCGCAGCAGCTCGCCACCCACCTCGTCGAAGCCGGCAACGACGGGTTGGTGATCAGCGGAACGACGGGCGAGTCTCCGACCACGTCGGACGAGGAGAAGGACCGCCTCCTGCGTGCCGTGATCGAGGCCGTTGGGGACCGCGCGCACGTCGTCGCAGGTGTCGGCACGTTCGACACCGCACACACCATCGAGCTCGCCCGGCACGCGGAGAAAGCGGGCGCGTCCGGGGTACTGGTCGTCACGCCGTACTACTCCAAACCGCCGCAGGCCGGGCTGATCGCGCACTTCGGCGCGGTCGCGGACGCGACCGACCTGCCGGCGATGCTTTACGACATCCCGGGACGCACGGGGGTGCCGATCGACACCGACACGCTCATTCGGTTGGCCGAGCATCCGCGGATCGTCGCGGTCAAGGACGCCAAGGCAGATCTCGGCGCGACCACGAGGGTGCTGGCCGCGACCGACCTGGCAATCTACTCCGGGGAGGATGCACTCAACCTCCCGCTGCTCGCGATCGGCGCGGTCGGCGTGGTGAGCGTGGTCGGGCACGTCTGCAGCCCGCAGTTCGTTGCCATGGTCGCCGCGGTCGAGCGTGGTGACCTCGCCGAGGCCCGGCGGCTCAACGTCGCGGTGCTTCCGGCGGTGACCGGGATCATGACTCGCGCGCCGGGCGCGATCATGGCCAAGGCGGCCCTGGAACTGCTCGGGGTTCTTCCCTGCCGGACGACCCGGCTTCCCTTGCTCGACGCGACCCAGGAGCAGCTTCGGGTGTTGCGGGCCGATCTGGTGGCTGCTGGGCTCATCGCGTGAGCGAGACGAGCTCCGCGTGAGCCACCCTCACCCGGAGCTCGGGGCGCCGGCGGACCTCATCGACGGTGGGTTGCGGATCGTCGCGCTCGGCGGCATCGGTGAGATCGGCCGGAACATGACGGTCTTCGAGCACGCCGGTCGGCTGCTCGTTGTCGATTGCGGGGTGTTGTTTCCCGAGACCGAGCAGCCCGGGGTGGACCTGATCCTTCCCGATTTCAGCTACCTCCGCGATCGTTGGGACGATCTGGACGCGGTGGTCCTGACCCACGGCCACGAGGACCACATCGGCGCGGTTCCGTACCTGTTGCGCGAGAAGCCCGACGTGCCCCTGATCGGCTCGCGACTCACCCTGGCCCTGCTCGAGGGCAAGTTGGCGGAGCACCGAATGACGCCCCTGACCCTCGAGGTGCGCGAGGGTCAGATCGAGCAGCTCGGCCCGTTCACCTGCGAGTTCTTTGCGGTCAACCATTCGATCCCCGACGCGCTGGGGCTCGCGATCCGTACGGCGGCGGGCACGGTCCTGCACACCGGCGACTTCAAGATGGACCAGCTTCCGTTGGACCATCGGATCACCGATCTCGGTGGGTGGGCGCGGCTCGGCCGCGAGGGCGTCGATCTGCTGATGAGCGACTCGACGAACGCGGAGGTACCGGGATTCGTCACCCCCGAGCGGGAGATCGGGCCCGTGCTGGACGAGGTCTTCCGCGGCGCCGAGCGGCGGATCATCGTCGCGTGCTTCGCCTCGCACGTTCACCGGGTGCAGCAGGTACTCGACGTCGCCCACTCGCACCGGCGCAAGGTCGCCTTCATCGGTCGGTCGATGGTGCGCAACATGGGGATCGCGCGCGACCTCGGTTACCTGCGGATCCCGGCCGGTTTGGTCACCGATCTGCGCGACATCGACAGCCTGCCGCCGGAAGAGGTGGTGCTCATCTCGACCGGCTCGCAGGGCGAGCCGATGTCGGCGCTGTCCAGGATGGCCCATCGCTCCCACCAGCAGATCCGGATCGAGCCCGGTGACACGGTCGTCCTGGCCTCCTCGCTCGTCCCGGGCAATGAGAGCGCGGTCTTCCGGGTGATCAACGGTCTCAACCAGCTCGGCGCGCACGTCGTGCACAAGGAGACCGCACTCGTGCACGTTTCCGGCCACGCCCCGGCCGGGGAGCTGCTGTATGTCCTGAACATGACCAAGCCGTCCAACGTCATGCCGATCCACGGCGAATGGCGGCACCTTCGTGCCCACGCCGAGCTCGCGGTCGCCTCCGGGGTGCCTCGGGAGAACGTCGTCCTCGCCGACGACGGTGTCGTGGTCGACCTGGTCGACGGCACCGCGCGGGTGGTCGGCACGATTCCGGCCGGCTACGTCTACGTCGATGGGCTGGCGGTCGGCGACGTGGGGGAGCAGGAGCTCAAGGACCGGTTGATCCTCGGCGGTGACGGGTTCGTCACGGTGGTTGTCGTGGTCGACTCGGTGACCGGCAAGCTCAGCGCCGGCCCGGAGGTTCTCGCCCGGGGGTTCTCCGAGGACGCGGCCGCCTTCGACGCCGTCGTGCCGTTGATCGAGGCCTCACTCGTCCAGGCGGTGCAGGAGTCGATCACTGAGCGTCACGAGCTGCAACAGCGAATCCGCCGGGTGGTGGGCAAGTGGGTGAGCGACACCTACCGGCGGCGCCCGATGATCATCCCGGTCGTGATCGAGGTGTGACGCTGCCCGCGTGGCTCGTGTGACTGATGTGACGCCCGGGTTAGGCTGCCGGGGTGCCGACGAAGACCGCTACTCGCCCCCGAACGACCACGTCCACCCGGTCGTCGACAAGCCGGCGCTCCAGTGCTCCCGCGCGGCGCTCCACTGCTCCCCGGCGGCGCTCGAGCGCTGCCCGTCGACCGGGCATCGTTCACCGGCTCGTCCGGGCGCTCGGTCGGGCGCTCGCCGGTTTGTGGATGCTGTTCGCGCACGCTGTCGGCGGCACCGTTCGCTCTCTCAGCGGCGGCGCCCGCGACCTTGACCCCGCGCACCGCCGGGACGGCGCCGGCTTGTTCACCCTCGCCCTCGCGCTGGTCGTCGCGGTCGGTGCCTGGGCCGACTCGGCCGGACCGGCTGGTCACGGCCTCACGACGGGCCTGAGGACGCTGGTCGGTTCGGGCGTGATGGTCCTCCCGGTTGCCCTCGCTGCCGCTGGGGTGGTCCTCTTGCGGACCCCCGCTTCGCCGGCGCCGCGCGGGCGGGTCGTGATCGGCTGGATCGCGGTGGCGGTGGGCTATCTCGGGATCCTCGACCTCGTCCACGGCGATCCGGCGGCGGCCGCCGCCCGACGGCAGGCCGGCGGCCTGTTCGGAGTCCTCGCCGGATCACCGCTGGGTACAGCGCTCACCGGCTATCTCGCGATCCCGATCCTCGGCCTGATCATGCTGTTCGGGCTGCTCGTAATCACCGGGACACCGTTGCATGCCGTACCGGCGCGGATCCGCGGCTTCGGCAAGGCCGCACCCCCGGAGCTCGAGGAGGGGATGCTCGCGACCGAGCCGATCAAGCGGAGGCGGCCCAAGCGCGCTCACACCGACCCGGATGCTCCGTTCGCCGCGTCGCCGGTCATCACCTTGCCCGATGTCCTCGAGACCGCGCCCGAGGTGGTTCAGTTGCCGCCGGAGCCGAAGGTCGCGAAGCAGATGCGACTCGGCGACGGGACCTATCAGGTGCCGCCGCTGACGATGTTGCGCGAAGGAAGCGCGCCGATGGCGCGCAGCAAGGCAAACGACACGGTGATCGAGGCGCTCCGGCAGGTCTTCGCCGAGTTTGAGGTCGACGCCTCGGTCGCCGGGTTCCGCCGGGGGCCGACGGTCACCCGTTACGAGGTGGAGCTCGGCCCGGCCGTGAAGGTGGAGCGGATCAAGGCGCTACAGCGCAACATCGCTTACGCCGTGAAGAGTCCTGACGTCCGAATCATCGATGTCATCCCGGGCCGGTCCGCGATCGGGATCGAGATCCCTAACACCGACCGGGAGACGGTGAGCCTCGGGGATGTGCTGCGTTCCCCGCTCGCGCAGCGCGACCACCATCCACTGGTGGCGGCGCTCGGCAAGGACGTCGAGGGCCACTACATCTGCGCCAACCTCGCGAAGATGCCACACATCCTCATCGCCGGTGCGACCGGCGCGGGCAAGAGCACCTGCATCAACGCCCTCATCACCTCGGTGCTCGCCCGATCGACGCCGGAGGAGGTGCGGCTCGTCCTGATCGACCCGAAACGAGTGGAGCTCTCGCACTACGCGGGCATCCCGCACCTCATCACGCCGATCATCACCAACCCGAAGAAGGCCGCGGAGGCGCTTCAGTGGGTCGTCCGCGAGATGGACATGCGCTACGACGACATGGAAGCGACCGGCGTCCGCCATATCGACGACTACAACACCAAGGTGCGCGGCGGCAAGGTCGCGGCGAGCGAGGATCGGACGTTCACGCCGTACCCGTACCTTCTCGTGATCGTCGATGAGCTGGCCGACCTGATGATGGTGGCGCCGCGCGACGTCGAGGACTCGGTGGTGCGCATCACGCAGCTGGCCCGGGCTGCGGGCATCCACCTGGTGCTCGCCACCCAGCGGCCGAGCGTTGATGTGGTCACCGGGTTGATCAAAGCGAACGTGCCGAGTCGCCTGGCGTTTGCGACCGCGAGCCTGGCCGACTCGCGGGTCATCCTGGATCAGCCGGGTGCGGAGAAGCTCGTTGGTGGGGGGGATGCGCTCTTCCTGCCGATGGGTGCAAGCAAGCCGATCCGGCTCCAGGGCGCCTACGTCGCCGACAGCGAGATCGACGCAGTCGTCGCGCACTGCGTCGCGCAGACGCCGCCGGTCTATCGCGAGGACGTCACGGCAGGCGCGGCGAGCAAGCGCGAGGTGGACGAGGAGGTCGGGGACGACCTCGAGTTGCTCTGCCAAGCGATCGAGCTCGTCGTGACCTCGCAGTTCGGCTCGACTTCGATGCTCCAGCGCAAGCTGCGGGTGGGGTTCGCGAAGGCCGGTCGGCTCATGGATCTGATGGAAAGCCGTGGTGTGGTCGGCCCGAGCGAGGGCTCCAAAGCCCGCGACGTCCTCGTGCGCCCGGAGGAGTTGGACGGCATCCTCGGCGCGCTTCGGGGGTAAACGCCGGGTGACGCCGGCTCAAAATTTGACCCTTTGCCTGGGATTGCGGTCGGCCATATTCTGGGTATCCCCTCGCTATGAAAGCCGGTTCAGTGACCGTCGGCGAAACACTTTCCCGCGCCCGACGCCAGCATGGGCTGACGGTGGACGACGTTGCCGCTCAAACCTGCATTCGCGCCGCGTTGATCTCGGCGATTGAGTCCGACCAGTTCGGGCCGTGCGGGGGCGCCGTCTACGCCCGCGGCCACATCCGCAGCATCGCCCGCGTCGTGGGGGTCGACCCCGAGCCGCTGATCGCCGAGTTCGACGGGGAGAGTGACGCCGAACCACCTCCGCACGGCGGCACCCCGCCGCCGCTGGCCGCAGGCCCGGGCACGGCTTATGAGCGCCGGAGGCCCAACTGGACGCTGGCGACCGGTGTCGCCCTCGTCATCATCTGCGGGATCGCCCTCGTCCCGCTCCTGACGCACCACGGCTCGAAGGCGCCCGCCCACAGCGTCGGTGCCGGGCAGCAAACGACGACCAACCCGACGACCCACAAGCCGACGAAGAAGTCCCACCAGCCATCCGCGTCGTCGGTAGCGCAGATCCCGGCCGACAAGGCGACGATGGCCGTGCGCGCCCTGCGTGGCCAAACCTGGCTGTCGATTTCAACGAGTTCGGGCAAGCGGCTGTTCTACGGAACCCTCGCTGCCGGGCAGGAGAAGGTCTTCACCAACCGTACGGGCCTGACCTTCGTGATCGGCTACGCCCCTGCCGTCGATGTCGTCGTCAACGGTCACGACATCGGGTCACCGCCGTCGACAGGGAGCGTTTCCCGCGGGAACGTCAGCCCGGGCTCGGACACGATCCAGCAGGCCTGAGGGCTCGCGCATGCTCGGACAGGGCCTAGCCTGGCCGGGTGTCCCGGTCGGTCGCGTTCGTCTCGCTGGGCTGCGCTCGCAACGAGGTCGACTCCGAGGAACTCGCCGCTCGCCTCGAGGCCGACGGGTGGCAGATCGCGAGCGACCCCGAATCGGCGGACGCCGTCCTGGTCAACACCTGCGGGTTCGTCGAGGCCGCCAAGCGGGAGAGCATCGACACGTTGCTCACCGCCGCCGACGGCGGCCGCCCGGTGGTCGCGGTCGGGTGCCTCGCCCAGCGCTACGGCGACCAGCTTGCCGCCGAGCTCCCCGAGG
>DATJWM010000074.1:0-11609 GCA_035501255.1 Mycobacteriales bacterium
CAGTCGTCTGGCAGACCGCCGTCAACCCGATCGTCGCGATGGAGTTGATCGAGGCAGGCTCCTGGTCCGGGGCCGGGGTGCTCGGTCCGGAAGCGCTGGATCCGATACCGTTCCTCGACCTGTTGGCCGACTACGGCGCGCCGTGGGGAATGGTCGAGCGCACGCCGGGCGGTTGAGGATCAGGCGGCGTTCGCGGCGAGTGCCTTCTCCACCACCGCGAGACCGTCCTCGAGTTGGTCATCGCTGATCACCAGCGGCGGCAGGAACCGCAGGACGTTGCCGTAGCTGCCCGCGGTCAGGACGAGGACACCGTCGCGGTGGCAGGATCCGGCGACCGCCTTGGCAAGCTCGGCGTCCGCAGTGATCCCATCTGCCGCAACGAGCTCGGTGGCGACCATCGCGCCGCGCCCGCGAACGTCCCCGATCGCCGGGTAGGTCTCCTGCATCGCGCGAAGTCGCGCGGTCATGATCGCGCCGATGTCGCCGGCCCTGGCGATCAGACCGTCTGCTTCGATCGTGTCGAACGCCGCGAGGGCGGCCGCGCACGACAGCGGATTGCCGCCGAAGGTGCCGCCCAGGCCGCCACTGTGGACGGTGTCGATCAGATCGGCTCGCGCGGTAACGCCACCGATCGGCAGGCCGCCACCCATGCCCTTGGCAGTTGCCACGATGTCGGGCACGACTCCCTCGTGCTCGCAGGCGAACCAGGCGCCGGTGCGCGCGATCCCGGTCTGAACCTCGTCCGCGATCAGCAGCGCGCCATTGCGCGCGCACCATGTCGACAGACCCGCGAGCCAGCCCGGCGCAGGCACGATGAAGCCTCCCTCGCCCGCGATCGGCTCGACAACAATTGCGGCGACGTTGGCAGCACCGACGGTCTTGTCGATGAAGGCGAGCGTCGAGTCGAGATCGCCAGTGCCGCGGAACGGGTAGGAGTACTGCGCTCGGTAGACCTCGGGCGCGAACGGGCCGAACCCCTGCTTGTAGGGCATCACTTTGCCGGTGAGCGTCATGCCCATCAATGTCCGGCCATGGAAGCCGTGGTCGAACGCGATGATCGCCTGCCGGCCGGTGACGTGCCGGGCGACCTTGACGCAGTTCTCCACCGCTTCCGCGCCGGAGTTGACGAGGAACGAGCGTTTGTCGTGGGCCCCGGGGGTGAGCGCGTTGAGGCGCTCACACACCGCGACGTAGGACTCGTACGGCGTGACCTGGAAGCAGGTGTGGGTGAAGTTCGCCACCTGCTCGGAGACCGCCGCGACGACGCGGGGAGCGGACGATCCCACCGTGGTGACGGCGATCCCGGAACCGAGATCGATGAAGCGGTTTCCGTCGACGTCCTCGACGATTCCGCCGTGGGCACGAGTGGCGAACACCGGAAGCGTCGTACCCACGCCGGCCGGCAGGGCAGCCGCACGACGGCGCATCAGCGCCTCGGACTTCGGTCCGGGTACGGCGGTCGCGAGGTGACGGTCCTCTGGGAGTGAGTCAGCCATAGGCGGAGGGTAGACCCGCCAGGGAGCGGAACGGGAGACAATGACGGGGTGACTCGTGACGTCGTGTTGTTGGGTTCGACCGGGTCGGTCGGAACCCAGGCGATCGACGTCGTGCGGGCGACCCCCGACCGGTTCCGTGTGGTGGGGATCGCCGCGGGTGGGGATCGCCCCGAACTGCTCGCCCAGCAGGCGGTCGACCTCGGGGTCGAGGTGATCGGGGTCGCGCGCGAGTCCGCGCTCGACGACGTCCGGCTTGCGGTGCGTGCCGAGGTGGCCAAGCGGGGGCTCGGGCCGAGCGCCTTCGCGATGCCGACGTTGGTCGCCGGCGCCGACGCGGCCGAGCAACTGGCGGCCTGGCCCGGTGACGTCGTCCTGAACGGGATGA
This sequence comes from Mycobacteriales bacterium, assembly GCA_035501255.1. Classification (GTDB taxonomy): domain Bacteria; phylum Actinomycetota; class Actinomycetes; order JAFAQI01; family JAFAQI01; genus JAFAZI01. The sequence goes on from DATJWM010000074.1 coordinate 1,882, forward strand.
CCGGCTCGGTGGGGCTGGCGCCGACGCTGGCGGCGCTGGATGCGGGTCGAGTGCTGGCACTGGCGAACAAGGAGTCGTTGATCGCGGGCGGACCCCTGGTCCAGTCGCGGGCCAAGCCGGGCCAGATAGTGCCGGTCGATTCGGAGCACTCGGCGCTCGCGCAGTGCCTTCGCGCTGGCGCGCCGGAGGAAGTGCGCCGTCTTGTCCTGACCGCCAGCGGTGGCCCGTTCCGGGGTCTGACCAGGTCTCAGCTTGCCGCGGTCAGTGTCGAGCAAGCCCTTGCCCACCCGACCTGGGACATGGGACCGGTGATCACGATCAACTCGGCGACCCTGGTCAACAAGGGCCTCGAGGTCATCGAGGCGCATTTGCTCTTCGGCGTTCCCTACGACGACATCTCGGTGGTGGTGCACCCCCAGTCGATCGTTCATTCGATGGTCGAGTTCCTCGACGGCTCGACGATCGCGCAGGCGAGTCCGCCCGACATGCGGCTGCCGATCGCCCTCGCTCTGGCCTGGCCCGACCGGGTCGAGCGGGCGGCTGCGGCGATCGACTGGAGCACGTCGGCGTCGTGGACCTTTGAGCCGCTGGACGCGGCGAACTTCCCGGCCGTTGAGCTCGCCAAGTCGGCCGGCCGCACCGGCGGCACCGCCCCTGCGGTCTTCAATGCGGCCAACGAGGAGGCCGTGCGGGCTTTCGTGGCGGGCCGAGTGTCGTATCTGGGCATCGTCGACCTGGTGGCCGATGTGCTCGGCTCTCACGAAACGCTCATGAACGTCTCCACACTGGACGACATACAACTCGCGGAGTCCTGGGCGCGTACGCAGGTCCACCAACGAGTCGAGAAGGGGCGGTCGGCGTGAGTTACGCACTCGGCGTCGTCTTCTTCTCCGTTGCGCTGCTCGTGTCCGTCATGCTCCATGAGGCCGGGCATTTCTCGACCGCCAAGGCGTTCGGCATGAAGGCCTCACGCTTCTTCGTCGGGTTCGGACCGACGCTGTGGTCGTTCACCCGAGGCGAGACGGAGTACGGCATCAAGGCCGTGCCTGCCGGCGGGTTCGTGAAGATCGAAGGAATGACCGCCCTCGACGAGGTTGCGCCGGGGGACGAGGACCGCGCGTTCTACAAGCAACCGCCCGGCAAGCGTGCGATCGTGCTGGCTGCCGGTTCGACCGTGCACTTCATCATCGCGATCGTGCTGGTCTTCGGCATCCTCGTTGCCACCGGGAAGGACCCGATTCGCAGCGATGGCGCGCAGGTCTCCTCCGTGGCGACCTGCATCACCACCGACCCCAGCGGCACGTGCCGGGCCGGTGATCCCGTCGCCCCGGCGCACGGCAAGCTTCAGGCCGGCGACCGGATCGTCGCCGTCAATGGGGTCACGACCAACTCGGATGGCTCCAACATCACCGCCATTCTGCGGGACAACCCGGATCGGCCCGTTCGGGTTACGGTCGAACGCGACGGCAGCACGAAGAGCTTCACGATGACCCCTGCGCCGGTCACGATCCATGGCGTGACGATCGGGCGGATCGGGATCACCGAGGAGTTGCACGCCGCCCCGGTGAGCGTCCTCGGCGCCTTCCCCAGGACGTTCACCCTGCTCGGCGACTTCATTCGCTCGACCGGCACCGCGATCAAGGGGATACCGCACGAGGTCGCGCAGATCGTGCAGGGTCAGCAGCGGAGCAACCAGGGGGCGGCGAGCGTCGTGGACATCGCGCGCGTGAGTGGCCAGATCTCGTCCTCGGGCGCGTCGTCGGGGCAGATCCTGGCGGCGTTGTTGCTGATCATCGCCGAGCTCAACCTCTTCGTCGGCATCTTCAACCTGCTGCCGCTCCTGCCGCTCGACGGCGGGCATCTGGCCATCCTCGGGTTCGAAGAGACCCGAAGCGCCGCCGCCCGTTGGCGCGGCCGCCCGGATCCCGGCCGCGTGGACATCATGAAGATCATGCCCCTGACCTACGCTGTGGTGGCGGCCTTCATCGGGCTGTCACTGATCCTGCTGTACGCCGGGATCGCACACCCGATTCGCTTGCAGTAGGTGGGGAGCCATGACCTCGGTCTCGCTCGGGATGCCTGAGCTGCCGCCGCCCTCGCTTGCCCCGCGACGCGCGTCCCGTTCGATCCGGGTCGGGGCGGTTGAGGTCGGCGGGGGCGCGGCGGTGAGCGTCCAGTCGATGTGTACGACGAAGACCACGGACATCGACGCGACCCTCCAGCAGATCGCCGAACTGACCGCCGCCGGCTGCCAGATCGTGCGGGTGGCGGTCCCGAGCCAGGACGATGCGGACGCGCTACCGGAGATTGCGAAGCATTCCCAGATCCCGGTGATTGCGGACATTCATTTCCAGCCGCGCTACATCTTTGCCGCGATCGACGCCGGCTGCGCGGCCGTGCGGGTCAATCCCGGCAACATCAAGGAGTTCGACGGGCGGGTCGGCGAGGTCGCGCGGGCGGCCAAGGACGCGGGCGTACCGATCCGGATCGGTGTGAACGCCGGGTCCTTGGACAAACGGTTCCTCGAGAAGTTCGGTGGTCCGCGACCCGAAGCGCTGGTGGAGAGCGCGCTGTGGGAGTGTTCGCTGTTCGAAGTGCACGACTTCCACGACATCAAGATCTCGGTGAAGCACCACGATCCCGTGGTGATGGTGTCGGCGTACCGGATGCTGGCGCAGCGATGCGACTATCCACTCCACCTCGGCGTCACCGAGGCGGGTCCGGCCTTTCAGGGCACGATCAAGTCGGCCGTCGCCTTCGGCGCGTTGCTCGCCGAGGGGATCGGCGACACGATTCGGGTGTCGCTGTCCGCTCCTCCGGTCGAGGAGGTGCGGGTGGGGATCGCGATCCTCACCTCGCTCGGGCTGCGGCAACGACGGCTCGAGATCGTCTCGTGTCCGTCCTGCGGTCGAGCCCAGGTCGACGTCTACTCCCTGGCCGAGCAGGTGCAGGCGGGTCTCGAGGGTATGACGGTGCCGCTACGAGTCGCCGTCATGGGCTGCGTGGTGAACGGTCCGGGTGAGGCGCGCGAGGCCGATCTTGGGGTCGCCTCGGGCAACGGTAAGGGGCAGATCTTCGTCAAGGGCGAGGTGATCAAGACGGTGCCGGAGTCGCAGATCGTCGAGACGCTCGTCGAGGAGGCGCTTCGGATCGCCGATGCTTCGAGTTCTTGATGACAGGGACCTTCCCGGCGCGCTTGACCTGCTCGGTGAGGATCCCGTCGCGAACGTCTTCGTCCGATCCAGGGTTGAGGCGGTGGGGTTGGACCCGGGCCGGCTCGGCGCTCAGGTGTGGGGCTTCGGGTCAGGCGCAACGCTGACCGCGCTCTGCTACGCGGGCGCCAACCTCGTGCCGGTGGGTAGCGACGAGCAAGCGCTTGCCGCCTTCTGTGACTTCGCGCTGGCCCAGGGGCGCCGATGCTCCTCGATCGTCGGTCCGGCGGATGCGGTCACGGCGATGTGGGCGCGCCTCTCGCCGCGGTGGGGTCCGGCCCGCGAAACCCGGCTGGTCCAGCCGATGATGGCGACGACCTCGCCGCCGCGCTGCGCCCCGGATACCGCGGTCCGCCGGGTGCGCGTCGACGAGCTCGACCTGATCCTCCCGGCGTGCATCGCGATGTTCACCGAGGAGGTCGGCATCTCACCGATCGCCGGCGATGGCGGTGCCCTGTACCGCTCACGGGTGCGGGAGCTGATCGCAGCGGGCCGGTCGTTCGCTCGCATCGAGGACGGACGGGTCGTGTTCAAAGCCGAGGTCGGCGCCGTCACCAGCGATGCCTGCCAGGTTCAGGGTGTCTGGGTCGAGCCCGCGCTTCGTGGGCGCGGCCTGTCGGTGCCCGGGATGGCGGCGGTGGTGGACCTGTGCCTGCGCGATGTCGCGCCGGCCGTGTCGCTGTACGTGAACGACTTCAACCTGCCGGCGCGCCGGGCCTACGAGCGGGTCGGCTTCGAGCAGATCGGCACGTTCGCCTCGATTCTGTTCTGACCTGCGTCGATAGTCTCGACTGATGCCCACGCGGATGTCGCACCTGTTCCTCCGAACCCTTCGCGACGACCCCACCGACGCCGAGCTGCCGAGTCACCGCGCGCTCGTGCGCGCCGGCTACATCCGGCGGGTCTCGCCCGGGGTGTATTCGTGGTTGCCGCTCGGGGTGCGAATGCTCGACCGGGTCGCCCAGATCGTTCGCGAGGAGATGAACGCCATCGGCGGCCAGGAGGTCCGGTTCCCGGCGTTGATCCCGCGCGAGTACTACGAGATCAGCGGCCGCTGGCAGGACTACGGCGACACGTTGTTCCGGCTGACCGACCGCAAAGGCGCCGACCATCTTCTCGGCCCGACCCACGAGGAGCTGTTCACCACCCTCGTCAAGGGCGAGTACTCCTCCTACCGCGACTACCCGGTGATCCTGTATCAGATCCAGACCAAATACCGCGATGAGGCTCGGCCGCGCGCAGGTCTGCTGCGCGGTCGGGAGTTCGTCATGAAGGACTCTTATTCCTTCGACCTTGACGACGAGGGACTGGCCCGCTCCTACGACGAGCATCGCGGCGCCTATCAGAAGGTGTTCACCCGTCTCGGCCTGGACTACCGCATCGCCTACGCAACGTCCGGTGCCATGGGCGGTTCGGCGAGCGAGGAGTTCCTCGCGCCGGCCGAGCACGGCGAGGACACCTTCGTCCAGTGTGCGAACTGCGACTACACCGCCAATGCCGAAGCGGTCGAGATCGCCGCGCCCGCCGGGGATGATCCGCAGGCTCACCCGCCGCAGAAGGTGCTCGACACCCCTGACACCCCGACGATCGACACCCTGGTCGCGCGGCTGAACGAGATCGAACCGGGCCAGGGATTCACCGCGGCGGACACGCTGAAGAACGTCGTGCTGAAGACGCGTGCTCCCGGGGGGGATTGGGAGTTGCTCGTCGTCGGCGTACCCGGCGACCGGGAGGTGGACCTCAAGCGGATCGGCGGCCAGCTCGAACCGACCGAGGTGGAGCAGGCGAGCGGTGAGGACCTGGCCCGCCATCCGAGCCTCGTCACCGGTTACATCGGTCCACAACACCTTGCGGCGTGGGGGGTCCGCTACGTCGTCGACCCGATCGTGGTGCCGGGTAGTGCGTGGGTCACCGGGGCCAACGAGGCGGGCAAGCACGCCGCGTTCGTGGTGCGGGGCCGTGACTTCGAGCCGTCGGCGGAGCTCGGCGCGGTGGAGATCCGCGACGGCGATCGGTGCGCCCGCTGCGGGGGCCGGTTGTCCATCGCCCGGGGAATCGAGATCGGTCACATCTTCCAGCTCGGCCGCAAGTATGCCGACGCCTTCGAGCTCGACGCCCAGGGTCCCGATGGCCAGCCGATCCGGATCACCATGGGCTCCTACGGCGTCGGAGTGTCCCGGGCGGTCGCGGCAGTGGCCGAACAGACGCTCGACGAGCACGGGCTGTGCTGGCCGCGGGAGGTCGCACCCTTCGACGTCCACGTCGTCCCCGTCGGGAAGGGTGACGAGCAGCGGGATGCCGCGCTCGCACTGTCCGACGAGCTCGAGATCGCGGGACTTCGGGTGTTGCTCGATGACCGGGACGGCTCCGCCGGAGCGAAGTTCGCCGACGCGGACCTGATCGGGGTTCCGAACATCGTCGTGGTCGGCAAGACGCTCGCGGAGGGAAACGTCGAGGTCAAGGACCGCAGGACGGGGGAGCGCCGGGTGGTGGCGCGCAGCGAGGTGGTCGCGCTTCTGGCGGCGTGAGATGTCTCAACTCGGCTGGCCGGGCAGCGCCTGGCGGGCGCCCCAGGACTCGCCACGCATGGCGGCGTCAGCGAGCCAGCTGATCGCCGCCGCCCGCACCGCCGTGCCCGGCCCGCTCGCCGCGATCAGGTCCCAGGCGGCGCCGGCCGACCCTTGCTCCAGTCGGGCCCCGAGCTCCCGCGCGCTCGCCCGGTCCGTCACCGCGATGCCCAGCCGGTACGCCGGCTGGGCCGCAGGCGGGTTCGCGCCGGCCGCAGTGATGAGGGCGATCAACCGGTCGCGGATCACGAGGTGTGCATTCAGCGCCGAGCGCGACCGCCGCCGGTCGCCGCCGCGAGTGCGCGCTCCAAGGATGCCGTAGCCGTAGACAACCGCCTGCTCGGCGGAAAGGGCCGCCCTGAGCGCGGCGAGTTCGGTCACCGAAGGCTCGTTTCGTGGGACGCGGCGATGCTCGCGAAGAGCGCGGCGTCCGCGCCCGACGTGGCCACGAGCGCCAGCGAGCGCAGCGACCGGATCGAGTGCCGGAGCAACGGCGCGATCGGGGTGTGGCCGGAGGCCGCCGGACTCGCGGTTGCGGACGGGATCCGGTCGCGAAGGGCGCCGAGGTGAGCGACGTGGATTGCCCGCTCGACCTCGAGCCGGGCGCGCTCGGACCCGGTGGCGTCCGCGATCTTCGCGTCGTAGGCCGTGATCAGCGCCTGCTCCAGGTCATGAGCCCGGGCCAGCCCTGAGGCGTCGGTCGTGGTCGCCGCTCGCGGGGTGTGGCCAGAGCTCGCCGCACTGCATCCGGCCGACACGAGCGCACCCGCGATCAGCAGCGAGCGTCGGGTGAGCGGCACCGTCCCGAGTGTGCCATCCCGATCAGCCCGGCTCGACTACGGTTGCTCTATGGCCGCCTTGTCGAATGAGCGGGTGCGCGACGTTGCGGCGCCGGTCGTCACCGAGGCGGGCTATGACCTCGAGGACGTCGCGGTGAGCACGGCCGGTCGGCGAAGCGTCGTGCGGATCGTGGTCGACCGCGACGGGGGTGTCGATCTCGACGCGGTCGCGGAGGTGTCTCGGGCAATCTCCGCCCGGCTCGACGAGGTCGACCCCGGCGGGTCGACGCCCTACGTTCTCGAGGTGAGCTCACCCGGCGTCGATCGGCCGCTCACCGAGCCGAGGCACTGGAGGCGCAACGTCGGTCGACTAGTGAGGGCGGGGGAGGTCGAAGGCCGCATCCGCGAGGTCAGCGACGACGGGGTGGCGATCGAGGTCAAGGGTGCGGTAGAGACGGTCTCGTTCACTGACCTGGGTCCCGGCACGATCGTGGTGGAGTTCTCGTGATGAACATCGACGTCGCGGCGCTGCGCGGGCTGGTCCGTGAGAAGGACGTGTCCTTCGACACGGTCGTCGCCGCGATCGAGTCCGCGCTGCTCGCGGCGTACCACCGAACAGAGGGCGCACACGAGCACGCCCGGGCCGAGCTCGACCGCAAGTCCGGGGAGGTGACGATCTTCGCCCAGGAGGTCGACGAGTCCGGCGCGGTGATCCGCGAGTACGACGACACGCCGAGTGACTTTGGCCGGATCGCGGCGATGACCGCCAAGCAGGTCATCATGTCGCGGTTGCGCGATGTGGCGCAGGAGTCGACCTACGGCGAGTACGCGGGACGCGAAGGCGATCTGGTCAGCGGCGTGGTCCAGCAGCACGCAGGTGTGCGACCGGACGGTCCGGTGTTCGTCGACCTCGGCGATCTCGAAGGGGTGCTGCCGCCCCCGGAGCAGGTGCCCGGCGAGCGCTACGTCCACGGCGAGCGGCTGCGTTGTCTCGTGATCAGCGTCCACAAGGGCCCGCGAGGCACCGCGATCACGCTCTCCCGTACCCATCCCAACCTGGTCAAGAAGCTCTTCGCGATGGAGGTTCCCGAAATCGCCGACGGCACCGTCGAGATCGCCGCGATCGCGCGGGAGGCAGGGCATCGCACCAAGGTCGCGGTGCGCTCACACGACCCCGCGGTCCGGGCTCGCGGAGCCTGCATCGGGCCGATGGGCGCGCGGGTCCGCGCCGTCGTGACCGAACTGCATGGGGAGAAGATCGACATCGTCGATTGGGACGCCGACCCGGCGACGTTTGTGGGCAATGCCTTGTCGCCCGCCCAGGTGAGCGAGGTGACCGTGGTTGACGCGGCCGCCAAGGCGGCTCGGGTCGTCGTCCCCGACTTCCAGCTGTCCCTCGCAATCGGCAAGGAGGGCCAAAACGCCCGGCTGGCGAACCGTCTCACCGGCTGGCGCATCGACATCCGATCCGACGATCAGGGCTAGACTCTGTCGTGACGAGCGGGGCAGAGCCGGTCCGAACCTGTGTCGGGTGCCGGGTCCGCACCGTGAAGTCAGCGCTGTTGCGCGTCGTCGAGGTCGACGGAACCCTGGTTCCTGACCCGCGAGGCAGATCGGCCGGGCGGGGTGCCCATGTGCATCCGACGGCGGAATGTGTCTCGTTGGCGGAGCGTCACCGGGCGTTTGCGAGAACCCTGCGGTTCGCCGGAACGCTCGACGCGTCGGCCCTCCTCGACTACGTTTCGCACCACACCGAACAGAGCGGAATCCAACCATGAGCGCTCGATGAGCCAGCACCGATGAGCACCGCCGTGCACTGACAACGGCTTGCGGACACCGACCGTAGGCCACCGAAGGAGACGTTTGTGGCCAAGCAACGGGTTTCGGCCCTTGCCAAAGAGGTCGGACTACAGTCCAAACAGCTGATCGAGTGGCTGAACAACAACGGGGAGTACGTCAAGACCCCGTCATCGACGATCGAGGCGCCGGTCGTCGCGAAGGTCCTCGCGGCTTTCCCGCCGGTCGAGACCGCTGAACCGAAGGCGGCCAACAAGGCGCCCGCCAAGAAGGCGGCTCCCGTCCAGGACACGGTTACCCTGCCCGAGCCGATGGCGCCGGTTGCCGAGCCTGTGGTGATCCCGGAGCCGTCGGTGGCGAGCCCGGCTGCACCGCCGCGCCCCACCGTCCCTCGGCCGGCAACCCCACGGCCCGGCTCTCCGCGCCCGGCCGGCAACAACCCGTTCACTCCACGCCCGGCCGGCAACAACCCGTTCACGACTCGGGAGTCGATCCCGCGGCCACCGAGTCCGGGCGCGATGCCCCCTCGTCCCGGTGGCGCTCGTCCCGGACCCGGCATGATGCCGCCGCGACCCGCGCGTTCGCCTCGTCCGGGAGGCCCGGGAGGCCCGGGCGGTCCCGGCGGCCCCGGAGGTTCTGGCGGTCCCGGCGGCTCCGGCGGTCCGGGTGGTCAGCGCCAAGGCGGCGCTCCCGGTGCCGGTGCTCCGGGTCGCCCGGGCGGGTTCGGTGGCCGTCCCGGCGGACCGGGTGGCCGCGGCCGCGGCGCGCCGACCCAAGGCGCGTTCGGGCGTGGGCCCGGTGGCCGGCCCGCACGGGGACGCAAGTCGAAAAAGCAGCGTCGCCAGGAGTTCGACAACATGCAGGCGCCGACGATCGGCGGGGTGCAGGTCCCGCGGGGTAACGGCGAGCAGATCCGCCTGCCGCGCGGGGCGAGCCTGGCCGACTTCGCCGACCGGATCGGCGCGAACCCCGGATCGCTCGTCCAGATCGTCTTCACCCAACTCGGGGAGATGGTCACGGCGACGCAGTCGGCGCCTGAGGAGACCTTGCAGCTTCTCGGGACCGAGCTCGGATGGGACGTGCGAATCGTCACTCCCGAGGAGGAGGACGCCGAGATTCTGTCCCGTTTCGACATCGAGTTCGATGCAGCGGAGGAGGACGAGGATCTGGTCGCGCGGGCTCCGGTCGTCACGGTGATGGGTCACGTCGATCACGGAAAGACCAAGTTGCTCGACGCGATCCGCTCGACCGACGTCGTCGCGCGCGAGCACGGCGGCATCACCCAGCACATCGGCGCCTACCAGGTCCGCCTGGAAGACGGCCAGAAGATCACCTTCCTGGACACCCCCGGCCACGCCGCCTTCTCGCAGATG
>DATJWM010000075.1:0-5767 GCA_035501255.1 Mycobacteriales bacterium
GGAGGCTTCGTCGGAGTCGCCGAGGGCGCGGTGCAGCAGTTGGAGGGCGTCGGCGGTGAGGTCGTCGGTGTCGATCGGGTCGCCGTCGCTGATGCGGTCATCGAGCAGCCCGTCAATGCCGTGGTAGGGGATGCGGAACGCGACAGTCGGGTGACGTGCCTGGAAGGCGCCTGCGGTGGCGCCTTGGTCGATGTAGCCGCCGATGAGGTCGATGACGCGGTGGTTGGCCTGCTTGCAGATGTCCAGCGCGGCGGCGTTGGCCTGGCCGTAGACGATGCGGTGCAGGTCGGCGTTCTCGACCGCGTGCGCGATAAGCGTGGTCATGATCTGATCGAGCGTCGCCCACCACTCGCCGGGCGACTCGGCCCGGTCCTCTAGGACCCGTTGGGTGATCTGCACGATCGCATCGACGTAGCGCTCCCACAGCGCGCCGAGCACGTGGTCCTTGGACTCGAACTGCCGGTAGAAGGTGCCCTTGCCGATCTGCGCGGCGGCGGCGAGGTCGTCGATCGTCGCCTCCGCGAACCCGGTCGTGGCGAACACCTGGCGGGCGGCGGCGAGGATGTCGGCACGGCGGTCCTCCGGGCTCTTGACCACCCGCCGGCGACGCGCCGGAGCCTCGGATGGGGTCGGGGTGGACATCGGGCGCCCTCCTTCCAGATTGCTCGCGGGACCTCTGAAACGGTACCGCACACGTTGACGGACCGTCCGTCCTATAATGGACTGACGGTCCGTCCGATATGTGAGCGAGGTGCGAGCGAGCACGATGACACTCTTAACGACCACGAACGACAGCACGGCGAGGCGACCTGCCTGGCGGTTCTGGGCGGTCGGCTACAGCCTGCTGGTGCTGCTGACCGGGACGAACCTCGCGACCCCGCTGTATGGGACCTATGAGCGGCTGTTCGGGTTCTCGTCGGTGGTCGTGACGGTGATCTTCGCCGCCTATGTCGCCGCGCTGATTCCGTCGCTGCTGATCGCCGGGCCGCTGTCGGATGCGATCGGGCGGCGCGGTGTACTCGTCCCGGCGGTGGTCGTCGCCGCCGTGGGCACCGGTGTGTTCGCGCTGGCCGGCTCGACCGCCTGGCTGTTCGCCGGCCGTATCATCCAGGGCCTCGCCGTCGGTGCCGCGTCAGGCGCTTTGACCGCCGCACTGACCGAGACCGAGCCGCACGGCGACCACCGCCGCGCCGCGCTGCTGGCGACCGCCGCGTCGGTCGGCGGGCTCGGGGTCGGGCCACTGCTTGCCGCCGTCCTGGCGCAGTACGGCCCGGCCCCCCGGCGGCTGCCGTTCCTGGTTGAGATCGCCGCGCTGATCCCCGCGATCCTGGTCATGGCGACCCTGCCCGACCAGGGCTCACGCACTCGGTGGCGGCCCCGCCGCCCGCAGATACCTGACACCGCCCGCCGCGTGTTCCTCGTCAATGGCTCGGCGAACTTTCTGGCGTTCGCGGTGATCGGCCTGTTCCTCGCCCTGATCCCGACCTACGTCGCCCGCCTGACCGACAGCGCCAACCTGGTGCTCGGCGGCGGCGCGGTCGCGGTCATGATCGCCTGCTCGGTCATCGCGCAGATCACCGCTCACGGCCGACGACCGGCCGCGGTCCAGATGATCGGGCTGTGCCTGCTCGCCACCGGACTGATCCTGCTCGCGCTCGCCGGCGCCGTGTCCTCGCTCGCGTTGTTGCTGATCGCGACCGCGATCGCCGGGGTCGGGCAGGGCCTGGTGTTCCTGGCCGGGGTCACCGAGGTCACCGCCGCCGCACCGCCCGAGCGTCGCGCCGACGTGCTCTCCAGCTTCTACGTGATCGTCTACCTCGGCGTCGGGCTGCCCGTGATCGGCGTCGGGTTCCTCGCCACCGCGATCGGGCTGCTGCACTCGGTGCAGGGCTTCGCGCTCGCCGTCGCCGCCCTCTGCCTCGCGCTCACCGTCGCCCATGCCCACCGCAACCGACGATCCACCCAACCCGCACGCGAGCGCGAGCGAACCGCGCCGCCAGGAACACCCGAGCAGGAAAGAGCGCCCCGATGAACACCACCGACCTCGCCGCCGCCTACCAGCGGCTGATCGCCGCCGCGCAAGCGATCAGCGACGGCACACCGCTCGATGCTGACCAGCGCGCGGACGTGGACTGGACCCTCTGCCACATCGCGCTCAGCGACCACATCCTCACCCAAGCCGCCAGACAAGTCCGCTCCGACCGCCCCGAGACGACCGGGAAGATCGTCGTGGACAACCAGCCAGCGATGGACCCCGCAGCCATCGTCGCCATGACCGCAGTGACGATCCACCAAGACCGGATCGCGGCCGTGCGACAGCACGCCAACAGCCTGATCGCCGAACTCGACCAAACCCCCGATCAAACAGCCCACGCCCGGCTCACCCTCCGGTTCCACGACAAGACCGGCCAGCACGTCGGCGACACCGACATGACCTGGGCAGACCTCATCGAACTCCGCACCCACCAGCACATCCCCGCCCACGCCACCCGGCTCGCCAGCTATCTCCCCGCGGCCAGAGCAAACGAATGACGACTCCCGGCGACACGATCAAAGAACAGAACAACGGCACGAGACCCGCTCCACCCGCCGTCCACGGCATCGTCCGAGGCCACGTCGTCACCGCGGTCAGCGTGCTACGCACTCGTATGGCCGAGCCATGGACGTTCGACGCGCTGGCTAAGGAAGTCCACCTGTCCCGATCACAGCTTGTCAGGGCCTTCGATGCCACCGTGAACATGAGCCCGATGGCGTGCCTCCGCAAGTTGCGGGTCGAGCGTATGGCCCGGCTCCTTGTCTCCACGGACCTATCGGTCGCGGAGGCCGCCCGCTCGGTTGGCTGGACGGATCCGTTCTACGCAAGCCGGTGCTTTCACGCCCACAACGGAATCTCACCGACGGAATACCGGCGACGGCGGAGCGCGCCACCCGTCGGCTGACTGGCGGCTCACGGCACGACGATCCGGCGGACCGTGGCGGTCTGGCCGGTGAACATCGAGAGTGCCGTATCCGACGTTCTGCCCGGTCTCCGGCGCTTGGAGGATGCGATCCCCGCCGAGGTAGATCACGACGTGGTGCGGCACTGACTGGCCGGGATAGGTGTAGAAGATGATGTCCCCGTGGGCGAGCAAACATCACCGCGTCGTTGTCTCGTTGGCCACGATCGTAGTTGTGGTGGGCAGGAGCTTGACCGCTTGCCTCGGTCTTACGGCGCGCTGCCTCGCGTCATCGCGTGGCTTGACGTGCCTCTTTCGTGGGCTGCGAGCTTGGCAGCTAGGCACGCTCGGCGGTGTGGATGACCTCGCATTGGTGGGGGTCGAACTCGATCAGCCCGCTGAGCTGTTGGGCGATTCGTTGGAAGGCGGGTGATCGTTGCATGGCGGCGAGGTGCTGGGCGGTCTGCCATTGCAGATAGTTGACGACGCGGGTGCCGTCGAGGCTGCGGTGCACGGTGGCGGAGATGAACCCTGGTTGGTGGACGGCGAGGTTCTCGATGATCTCGATGTTGAGCTGTACGACCCGGTCCTGGTCGGCGGGTTGGCATCGGAACGTGTTGATGAACGTGGCGTAGGTCGCGTCGGGGTCGATCGTGGGCATCACCGCACCCCTACGAGGCTTGGTTGGCGGGGTCGTTGTCGCCGGGCCAGGTCCATCGCGGGACTTCCCGCAGGGGATGGAGGTCGGCGTCGGCTGTGGCGTTGGAGTTCTGCATCGCGACTTGGGAGCCGAACTCGACGTGTTCGCGCACCGCCTGGCGAAACGGCTCGTCGGCGGGCATTCCGGCCTCGTCAAGGGCGGCCAGGTACAGCTGCACGAACCGGGCGCGCTGCTGCTCGCTGATGTGCAGGCCGCGGTGGACGTCGACGAGATGAGCGAAGCCCAGCTCGCGGGTGAAGCGGCCGGGGCCGCCGAAGGACTCGGCGGTGAACCAGGTCAGGTGATCGACGTGCTGGGGCTGGCCCTTACCGAACAGCGGGGAGAGCAGTGGGTCGGCCAAGACCTTGCCGTAGAACAGGTCCTCCAGCCGGTGCAGGCCCTCCTCACCCCCGGCGTGCTCGTACAAGCTCGGCATACCCCTAACGGTGACCGCTGCCGGGGCTCAGAACAAGCATCGATCTCTCAACGGACTGTGTAGCCTTGCTTCATGATCGAGTCTGGTGTCGAGTTGCGGGAGATCCGCACGTTCCTGGTGCTCGCCGAGGAGCTGCACTTCGGGCGCACCGCGGACCGGCTGCACATCACGCCGTCGCGGGTGAGCCAGACCATCCGCACCTTGGAGGCACGCGCCGGTGTCCGGCTGTTCACCCGGACCAGTAGGTCCGTGCGGCTGACCCCCGCCGGGGAGCAGCTGCGTGCCGCGGTCGTCGGGCCGTACCGGCAGCTTCACGAGGCCGTCAACGCCACCCGCCAGGCGGCCTCTGCGGTGGCCGGCACGGTGCGGATCGGCATGTACACCGAGTCACTCGGCGGCCCGCACCTGCTCGCGATCGTCGCCGCCTTCGAGGCCGCACATCCCGCAGCCGACGTGACGCTGAGCAATCTCGGCATGGGGCGGAACTACCTGGACGTGCTGCGGGCCGGCGAGGTCGACATGCTCGCCACCCGGCTACCCGTCTCCGATCCCGACATCACGATCGGCCCGGTGCTCACCGACGAGCCGCGGGTCCTGCTCGTCGCGGCCACCGACCCGCTCGCCCAGCGAACATCGGTGACCCTGGAGGACTTCGCCGACCGGGCCGTCTCCGACGCGCCGGCGTTTCCGCGAGAAATGATGGACGCCCTGATCCCACCCGTCACACCCTCAGGCCGCCCCTACCGCCGCCATGTCAGCCAGAGCATCGAGCACATGCTGCTCAGCATCGCCGCCGGCAAGCAGGTCCACCTGACCGTGCCCTCGTTCCTGGACCACCACGCCCACCCGGCGATCACCAGCATCCCCATCACCGACCTCCCCCGATCGCAGACCGCCCTCGTCTGGCACGCCGCCAACACCACCCCCAACCTCACCGCGTTCGTGCAGATCGCAACCACGATCCTTCAACACGACGACCACCTCGCCGCCTGACCCTCCCGAAGAGGCCAGCGAGCACCGATCACCGGCCGCGCACACTCGGGCGAAATCGGAGGTGGCGTTATGCCTTTTGGCGCATGGAAAGGATTCATTTACCACCGTGCTCGCAGGTGAGCAAACGTCACAGCGTCTTTCGTTCGCTTGCCCGGTCGACCCTACGGCGGGGAATGATGGAGCCTGCCCGTGGTCGGGCTCGGGTGACTCTCAGAGTTCGAGTTCGAGCGCATCCTGGCCGCACCGACACTTCACCGTCGTCGATCAGCTTGGCAGGAGTGGACCAGCGATTGGGTCCTACCGCTTCTTGCCGTCTCGGAACAGTTGCAGCGTCTTTTCGATGCGCCGCTTGCAGGTCTCCTCGGTCTTCGCCGAGGCGATGCTGTCGACGTGGCAGCGCTGCAGGCTGTTGGACAGCCCCTCGAAGCAGGCGAGCAACGCGGGCTCCGCGTCCAACGCGGCGGCGAGGTCCTCGGGCATGACGACCTCGCGCGGCGAATCCGCGACCCTCAGCACGACGTGGATGGGGTCACCGCCCGCGAGCCCGGTCTCCTTCCGCGCCGCGGCAGCTGCGGAAAGAGGCGAGGGGCGCTCAGCGTCCAAGCGACGCGCGATCATCGAGGCGGCGACCGCCGCGTTCCTGCGCGATGGGTACGGCGGGACGAGCATGGACCAGATCGCCGCGGCCGCGGTGGTCTCGAA
>DATJWM010000076.1:0-3885 GCA_035501255.1 Mycobacteriales bacterium
GAGCAGGTCGCGGATGTAGATCAGGTTGACGCGGGCCTGGATCAGGTGCATCGCTCTGGTGCGCCGGAGCGTGTGGGTTGTGATCTGCAGTCCGAGAGCCCAGTCGGGGTCGCGTGCTCGGATCCCGTCGACGTGGCGGGCGAGGAGTTTGGCGATGGCGGATCTGGTCAGCCTGGAATGGTTGGGTCCGTGGAACAGCGGGGTCGCGTCGGCGCCGAGGCCGGGGTGCGGGTCGATGTGTTTGAGGTAGTCGGCGAGCAGCCGGGCGGTTGGGTCCATGACGGGCACGTACCGGGTCTTGGATCCTTTGCCGTGGATCGTCACGATCATCGGGTTGGCGGTGCGGATGTTTGCGACGTCGAGGTCGCAGAGCTCTTGGACCCGGGCGGCGGTGTCGTAGGCGAGGGTGAGCAGGACGGTGTCGCGGACGGCACGGCCGGTCGCGGTGCCGGGTTGCGCGAGCAGCGCCTTGACCTCGTCTGCGGTGAGGTGTCCGAGCTGCGGGCTCGGGGTTTTCTTCTGCCGGATCGCGAGGATCTGGGTGACTTGCTCGAGGTGGTCGGGTTGCTCGACGGCGGTGTAGCGGCAGAACGATTTGATCACTGCGAGGCGCTGGTTGCGGGTCGCTTCAGAGCAGCCCCGCTCGGCCTGGAGCCAGTTCAGGAACCTGAGCACTCGCGGCCGGTCGATGTCAGTGAGTCGCAGCTTCTCTGGTGGGATCCGCTCCTCGGTCTTGAAGTAGATCAGCAGCAGTTTGATCGCGTCCCGGTAGGAGGCGATCGTCCTCGGCGAGGCCGCGCGCTCGCCGACCAGATAGTCGATGAAGAACCTGGTCAGCAACCGGCCCGCGAGGTCGTCCGGGCGTGTGCGCCGGGCGGTCATGACTGCTGATCCAGCGCTGTGGGGATGACGTACCCGAACCGCAGTTGCGCCTTGGCGATCACGTCGGGGTAGGCGTCCGCGGTCAGCCTCAGGTAGTACTGGGTACCGCGCAGGTCGGCGTGGCCCATGTAGCAGGCCAGGTAAGGCAGCATCACCGCCAGATCGCTGCCATCCGCGGCCCACCGTCTCAGATTCGCGACAGCGAACCCGTGCCGCAGCGAGTGCGGATGCGGGCCGCCGGCGAAGTGCGGGATACCGGCATCGGCCAGATAGCCGCGGAACCGCCTGTAGACAGTCGCCTGGTTGATCGGCCTCCCCGCTGCGCGGCTATAGAACACGTAATCACTGCTCTCGGGCGCTGGGTGCGCCGCCGCCACATACGCGTCCAGGGTCGCGGCGAGCCGGCGGGTGACAGGGACGGTCCTGCTCTCACCGTTCTTCGTGTCACGGATCCGGAGCGTGCCCGTGCGCGTGTCCAGGTCCGGCATCCGAAGGTTGAGCGCCTCGGAGATCCTCAACCCGCACCCGTAAAGGACCCTGAACAGGACCGGGTCGATCAGCGCCATATTCGAATAAGAGGACATGCCCTGCCCGTCGATCGCTTCGAACAGGCGGCGGAGCTCATCGTCGCTGAACACATACGGCGGCTGATGACCAGCACGGACCCTGCCCGTCACGACGGGGATGTGGGCATCCCAGCCGGCGGCCTGGGCGTGCTCGGCCAGCTGGCGCAGCGCGAGCGTGTTGCGCCGCACCGTGGACACTCGCAAATGACGGCCGTAGAGAAATCCGTCGAGCGCTTCCTTGGTGATCGACCCGTCCGGATAGCCCTCCCGCCGGCAATGCCCGACGAACTGGCGCAGAACCCGCTCCTGGACTTTGAACCTGTATCCGCCGGCGTGACGCACAGCGACCAGGTCGGCGACCAGGCCCTCAAGCGTGCTTTCATGCATCACCCTCACCCGCCCTCGCCTGTTCGAGGACGTCCTCGACGTCCAACGCGCAACAGCGCAGTCGGTTGATGTCGAACCGCAGGTAGTACGCCTGGGTGGTGTCGCTCGAGGCGTGTCCCAACACGGCGGACACGACCGGGATCGGCGTCTGGTTGCCGATCATCGCGACGGCCAGCGCGCCGCGCAGCGAGTGCATCCCGCCCACCTCGCCCGACGCGAACCTGATGCCCGCGCGCGCGGCATGCCGCGACAACCTGGAGGCGATCGACGAGCCACTCCCGAACGCGTCGAACGGGTGTCGGTGCTTGACGAACACCTTCGGAAAGGCGGTCTCCGGGCGGCCGTGCCCGACGTAGTCGATGATCGCCCAGCCGACGTCGTCCAGCAGCGGCAGGGTCAACGCCCGGCCGGTTTTGTGCTGAACGATCGAGATCGTCTTCGCACGCCAGTCCAGATCGCCCAGCTCGAGCTGCCGCAGATCGGAGATCCGCAGGCCGAGCCGGGCGGTCGCCAAGATCATCGCGTAATCGCGTTTGCCGGCCGCGGACTGACGGTCGATCACGGCCAGCACCCGCCGGATCTCCTGCACCGTCCACAAGTGCGGCTCGGACTCGTGACGGACATGCCGATGCGGCGGCAACCGGTCCGCGAGACTCTCCGGCGTCCGGCCCGTGGTCGCCAGAAACACCAGAAAGTCCGCCACGCACGATCTCATCGCCGCGACCGTCTTGCGTCGCAACCGTCGCTGGCGCACGAAGAAGCCCGAGATGTCCCGGACGCTGAGCGCGGCCACATCATCCACGCCCACCTCCTCGAGATAAGCCAGAAACCGGCTGGCCGCCTTGTCCTTCGAGACAACGGTCGCCTCAGCGTTCCCGCGCGCACGGCAGCAGGCGAGGTAGTCATCCCGCAGCCGACGCAACCCGAACGGACAGCCATCCTTGACCGCGATCACCGACCGGCCAACATCGACCGGGCGGCCGGCCAACACCTCCGCGAGCAGCACCACCGGCCGGCGGACAGCCTTCACATCCCTGTCGGAGACCGCCTCCCGCAACGACCCCAACCTGACCCCGGTCTGATTCTCAACGAAGTCGATGCACACCCGCTCGCTGACCATGCCCAGACCGCGCCCAGCCAAGAACAGCTCGAACCGATCCAGCACGACCTGGTGGCCACGGATCGTGACCTCCGACCTCCCAGCATCGCGCAAGGCCGCCAACACCCGGTCGACCGCGCCCCGAACATCCACCTCCGCCATGAGAAGCACCTCTGCATTCAGTTGGAATGAACACAGCGATTCTTCGTCGACCCAGACGCAGCACCGCCCGACGATCCAGCGAGCCCCCGACGCCCCGATCGGCCGCCCGACCCGCCTACCTTATGCGGACAAGATCACCGCCCGCAGCGCCCCCCACCAGCCCAAACGACCCGACAAGGCACATAACCCAGCCGTCCGCATAATGGCGGTTATGCGGAGTTCCGCATAACCGCCACATGTTCGCCGCCTACGACCTCAGGGCCGACCGGCTCTACGGTCACATCAAGACACGCAAGCGCCGCGGCGAGTTCCTTGCCTTCCTGCGCTACGTCCGCTCGCTCTACCCAGAGCACAAGCGCCTGGCGATCGTCCTGGACAACTTCAGCCCGCACCTGACCACCAAGACCGACAGGCGCGTCGGTGACTACGCCGCCGCCCACAACATCGAGCTCGTGTACGTGCCGTTCAACGCGAGCTGGCTAAACCGGATCGAGGCGCAATTCACCGGCCTGCGCTACTTCGCGCTCGACGGCACCGACCACACCACCCACAAAGAACAAGGTCGTGCGATCCGCCGCTACATCAGTTGGCGCAATCGCAACCCGCACGACCGCCGCCTACGCAAGGTCGTCGACCGGGCGAACATTGCTTGACGCGGCACTAGCAATCCAGCATTGCCGCTCTCATGGGCCGAGAGTGGCCCGCCGCCGGTGCGTTGTAGGGCGCGAGGAGTAACTCGCGCGGCTTGCCCACCTACGCCGAGCGGATCGTGCGCGGGTAATTCGCGAA
>DATJWM010000077.1:0-19742 GCA_035501255.1 Mycobacteriales bacterium
CGTCTTGCCGACTCCGCCCTTCCCGGTGAACAGCAGGACGCGCATCGGGTCAGATTACGTGTGCACCCGTTCCGGACCCAGACTCAACCCGCTTCTTCAACCCTTTCAGGGCGGTGTCCATGATCAGTTTTTCGGCCTTGCGCTTGAACACACCGAGCATCGGCACCTTCAGATCCACGGCGAGGCGATAGGTGACCTCGGTTCCGCCGGGAGCGTCGACGAGCTCATACGTGCCCTCCTGAGCCTTCATCGAGCCTCCCTTGACCAAATGCCAGTCAACCCGATCGTCACCACTCCAGGCGTAGGCAAGGGTGTAGGTGTCCTTCAGCACGCCCGCGTCGAGTGTGAACGTGGCCGAGGCGGCCCGGCCGTCCGCGCCGGTCTGCTCGACCACGACGTGCTTGATCGCCGTCGACCACTCGGGGTACGCCTCGAGGTCGGCAATCACCGTCATGACCGCGTGCTTGTCGGCAGCGATCGCGATGCTCGAGCTGGCCTTGTCCACTACAGACCTCCTCGTCGCTGGGCACGATAACGCCCGGGCGGCTACCAGGTCAGGACGAACGGGGTACCGCGCCCGCGGAAGTGACCGACGTTCACGCACTCCGTCCGACCGATCCGCGTTCGGCTCGACAGCGGATTGTGCACGTGACCGAACAGCACGAGATCCGGTGCAGTGTCACGGATCGCGTCCAGGACGGCCACGCTCCCTCGTTCCATTCGCCTGGCCGCGACGTCGTAGAGCAACTCGGGGACGTCGGGCGGAATGTGGCAGCACAACACGTCCACCGACCCCACCGCGGTCACCTTGGCCGCGAATTCCTCGTCGCTGATCTCGAACGGCGTGTGCATCGGCGTCTGCAGGCCGCCACCGACGAACCCGAACGTACGGCCGCCGATGTCCACCACCTCGCCGTCGAGCACGCTGACTCCGTCCCGCGCGTAGTCAAGCCACAGCGCAGGGATATCGACGTTGCCGTAGGTCATATACGCCGGTGTCGGCATCGCGGCGAACAGCGCGGCGTACTGTTCGCGCACCGCGCGCTCGATCACTGCCTGGCGGTCCTCGACCTGCGCCCACAGGCCTCGGGAGAACTCGCGCGCGTCATCGAACCGGCGCTGCGAGCGCAGGCTGATCAGCTCAGTGGCTGCTTCCGGGCCGAACAACTCCGCGAAGATCCCGCCCGCGGCGTCGTCGTAATCCAGGAACAACACGAGATCGCCGAGGCAGATCAGCGCGTCGGCCCCATCGCCGGCAAGGGCGAGTGCATCTGCGCGTCCGTGGACGTCTGATACGACGTGGACTCGCATCCCTGAAGCCTAAAGCGATTTACAGGATTACCCCAGCGACCGCGAGCACCACAACGATGACGACCGCGAACACCACGGAGATCCCGGCTGAGATCAGCAGACGCTGCGTGTGCGACATGTTTCCGAGGTCGCCGACGACGGGCAGGCGGGCCGAGAGCACCGGCGTCGCACCGGTGAGGAATCCCGCGCCGCAGGCCGTGCAGCTATCCGAGGACATCGGCACTCGCTCGCCGCAGCGCGGACAGGGCCAGGTCTGTTCGGCACGCGCCGGCGCTCCTGCGGAATCCGCCACGTCCGGGGTCGCTGCCGGCAGCGTCGCATCCGCGACGGGCGTCGAGGACACGGCGGTGGACGGTGCCACGATGTCCGGCAACGGCGTCTGCCACGAGGGCGCGGGTGTCACGGTTGCATGCGCAGGAGCACGCCGCGCGGCCGGGGCGTTGACATCGGCGTAGCACAGCGAACACCACTGGGCGTTCGCGGGCAGCACCGCTGCGCACGCGCGGCAACGAATCGTGCTCACCCTCACGTTGTCGGCAGCCTCCGGACAGGACTGAACGGCCCATCCGCACTGCTCCGAATCGCTGCCCCGTTGCGGGGTCGACAACGAAACGGGGGGGCAGACTAGCGTTGAGCGGCCTGGTGTGTGGCGGATGACCACCGCGGCCGGAGGAGTGGGTGTGCGCGAGTTCGCGGTCGGATCGGACTTCACGATCCCCGACGCGGCCAATCTGACCGACGCCGTGGTGGCGAACGCCGCGGAACACCCAGCCGGCGTCAGTTTCGACCGCAAGCTCGACGGAGTGTGGCGGCCCGTGACGGCCAAGCAGTTCGCCGAGCAGGTCGAGGCCGTCGCGTCGGGTTTGATCGCCGCGGGTATTCAGGTGGGCGACCGCGTGTGCGTCATGTCTGCGACCCGGTACGAGTGGACCTTGCTCGACTACGCGATCTGGACCGCCGGCGCGATCACGGTGCCGATCTATGAGACCTCATCGGCCGAGCAGGTGCAGTGGATCGTGTCGGACTCAGCGGCAGTCGCCGTCTTCGTCGAGACTGCCGAACACCGGTCCATCTACGACGAGGTCAGCGAATCGCTGCCGGACGTCCGTCACGTGTGGTGCTTGGACAGCGCAGACCTCGAAGCGGTGATCGCCTCGGGTGTGACGGTCGGCGCGCAGGAGATCGAACAACGCCGTCGGAGCGTCGCGTCGACCTCCCTCGCCACGATCATCTACACCTCCGGCACGACCGGACGCCCCAAAGGGTGCGAGCTCACTCACGCCAACTTCCTCTTCGACGCGACGGCGACCAGCGAGGCACTCGGTCCGATCTTCGACGCGAGCCAGTCGACCTTGCTGTTCCTGCCGCTCGCCCATGTGTTCGCCCGAATCATTCAGGTCGGTTGCGTCCAGAATCGGGTCCGGATGGGGCATACCGCAGACATCCAGAACCTGATCGACGAGCTCGCCGTACTGAGACCGACGTTCCTTCTGGCCGTCCCTCGGGTCTTCGAGAAGGTCTACAACAGCGCAAAGCAGCGTGCCCACGCCGACGGCAAGGGCGCCGTGTTCGATCTGGCCGAGAGGGTCGCCGTCGACTACAGCAAGGCGCTCGACGGCCCGTTCGCACAACGGTTGGCCGTCGAACTGCCGCATCGACTCTTCGACCTGCTCGTCTACCGCAAGCTGCGCGCCGCCTTGGGGGGTCAGACGATCGGCGCGATCTCCGGCGGTGCGCCGCTCGGTGCACGTCTCGGGCACTTCTTCCGCGGCTGTGGCATCCCGGTCTACGAGGGCTACGGGTTGACCGAATCGACCGCAGGCGCAACGGTCAATCGTCCAGGCGCGACGAAGGTCGGAACGGTGGGTCGGCCAATCCCCGGCACGGCGGTACGGATCGCGGCCGACGGCGAAATCCTCCTCAAGGGCGGGCACGTCTTTCTCGGCTACTACAACAACGACGAGGCCACCGCCGAGGCGCTCCAGGACGGCTGGTTCCACACCGGTGACATCGGAAACCTCGACGAGGAGGGCTACCTCACGATCACCGGTCGCAAGAAGGAACTGATCGTCACGGCCGGGGGCAAGAACGTCGCACCGGCAACCCTCGAGGATCGCCTGCGTGCCCATCCGTTGATCAGCCAGTGCCTCGTCGTGGGCGACCGGCAGCCCTTCATCGCCGCGCTGATCACGATCGACGAGGAAGCATTCCCCGCCTGGAAGGTGGCCCACGGCAAACCCGAGTCAGCCACGATCGCTGACCTGGCCGACGACACCGACCTGCGGACAGACGTCCAGTTGGCGATCGACGACGCGAACAAGGCGGTGTCCCATGCCGAGGCGATCAAGGAATTCGTGATCCTCCCCGAGGACTGGACGGTCGACAACGGACTGCTTACGCCGTCGCTGAAGGTACGCCGGCACGCGGTCGCGAACGACTACGCGAACACCATCGCCGGGTTGTACGAACCCAAGAGCTGAGCGAGCCCCGCTCTGCGCTGGTCACAAACCTAGGCGTTCCACCGCAACATCTCGAGGAGCGCACTGACCGTCGCGTCCCAGGACCACTGGGCGCTCACCCACGACCGGCCGCGCGCGCCAATCGCGGCGGCACCCGCCGGGTCCGCCAGCAGGCCTGCTACCGCGTCCTCGATCTGCTGCACCGATCGCCCGTCGACCAACCGACCGGTCTCACCGTCGCGGACGGCGTCGACCGATCCACCCGAGCGTCCCGCCACGACCGGGCGCCCGCATGCCGACGCCTCGAGGAAGACGATCCCCAGCCCCTCGACGTCGAGCCCCCGCAGCCGTTCCCGGCACGGCATCGCGAAGACATCGCCGGCGCAGAACCACGAGGGCAGCTCGGCGTGGCTGACCGAGCCGCTCATCACCACCGAATCGGCGACCCCGCAGCGTTTCGCGAGCCGTTCCAGCCGGTGTCGCGAGGGGCCACCGCCGACCAGGACGAGGGCTGCACCCGGTACCCGTCGAGAGATCTCCGGCCACGCCCGGATCAGCATGTCCTGGCCCTTGCGGGGCATGAGCCGGGACACGCACACGACGACCGGGCGATCAGCCACGCCCAGGCGGCGGCGCAGGTCCGGATCCTGCGCATCGGGCCGGAACAGCGTGTCGTCCACCGCCGGCACGAGTCGCTCGAGCTTCCCGTCGTAAGGCGCGATCGCTCGGGCGAGCCGATCGCGGGTGTAGTCGCCGAGGTAGGTGAGCACGTCAACTCCGGCCGCGATCCGGCGCAGCAACGACCGCGCGCCGGGCAGGCTCGCCCATCCGACCTCGTGGCCGTGGGTCGTGGCGACCAACCGGCGAGCACCGGCCCGGCGAAGGGCAGGACCGAGCAGCCCCAACGGGGCCGCCGCGCCGAACCAGACGTCGGTGACCTCCCGGTCCGCCATCAGCTCGATGGCGTGGCGTCGTACGGCTCGAGTCGGCAACAACACCGAGGTGTCGTGGCGGACGACCTCGAACGGTTGGGCCGCGTCCCACGCCTCGCATCCGCGCCACCGAGAGGTCAGCACGACCACCTGGTCGGTCGGCAACCGCGACACGACACCGTGGACGAACGATTGGATCCCTCCGGGCCGCGGCGGGAAGTCATTGGTCACGACCAACAGGCGCGGGCTCATCCGGCCAGCTCCGCGCGCATCAACGCGCGCCAGCGCGCCACGAACCGATCGCGATCCAGGCCGAGGACGGTGTGCAGGGCGTGATCAACGGCCTGCCGATCGGACCGGTCACGGCTACGCCCCACCGCCCGGTAAAAGCGCACCAACCGACCCTGACCGAACTGATCGGCGATGGCGACGCAGGCGAGCCACGCTTGCTCGTACGCCACCGCCAGCCGGGCGCTGGCCGGGCGAAAGGCCCGGTTGGGCGGCAGCCTCGCCGGGATGTTGCCGGTCCTGATCCGGCGGGCGAGCTCGCGCGCCACCGCGGTCGGAGGCAACCCACGACCGAGGAATCCGACGTAGTCGGCCAATCCCTCGGCGAGCCACTTCGGCGTGTCGCGGCCGGTCGACTCGCTGCTCGCGACATGGGTCAGCTCGTGGGTGATGACCACCTCCCGGCCGACCCGGCGCAGGCGGGACCAGGCGCTCGGATTGATGGTGACGCGGTTGGAGTGCGGCGGTCGTCGGGGGGCGGCTGCGTCCAGCTCCGAGGTGGTGATCGCGGCGAAGTGCCCGAGGTGAGCGACCCCGGTGAGCAGCGCCGCGTCGTGGCGATCCGCGGGGACGACGATGGTTGCCCGCCGCGCCCACGCCGGCCCCCACACCGCGGTGACCCGGGGAATGGCGGCTTCGGCGAGGGTCGCCACCTGACGCAACGTCGCCGCCTGCTGCGGCGATCCGAGCACTCGCACCCCGTGCCGCCGAATGACGGTCACCGATCCGAGGTCGCGAATGCTTGACGGGGTGGCCGCAGGGGTGGTCGGAGCGGCCCTCACCGACGGCCGACCGGCGCCCGGGTCCGGCGTCGTGGAACGGCTGACGGCGCCTCCCCCGCCGCACGACACCACCACCACGCCGGCGAGGGTCGCCGCCAACGACCCGGCGACGCCCGCTGCGCGCGTCCGCATCTTTCGGGTCCGGGAGTTCACGCTTTGCGGCGGCCCCGCGGCTTGGCGGGTGACTGCACCCCGATGAGTACGTCGTCCCACGACGGCGTGACCGCCCGCCCGTTGACCCTCTCCACCGGAATCGGTGCGGGACTCGCCTGCTGACGACGCGGGCCCTTCGGTGTCGCGGCCGGGGCCGATCGTGCGGCGGTGCCGCGTCCCGCGCTCGTGGTGGCTTTCTTCGCACCGCCCTTCTTCGCCGGCTTTCGTGCCGGCGTCTTCTTCGCGGCTGCTTTGCGCGCGCCGCTCGCGCCGTGTCGACGGTCACCGGCCGGGACCGGCGCACCACCCAGCCTGGTCGCGAGCGCGTTGAGCGAGGTCAGCTCCCGGTTCCCCGGCTCCCAGAGCCACGATGCGGTCCGGCTGCCGCCGCGCGCGGTGTAGGCGAGCACCACGATCCAGGCGCCGTCGTCGCGCCGCCGCGCCGTCCACCCCACCGAGTCCGCTCGAAGACCCGCGGTCGCCGCGAGCCGCTTTTCCACCACCTCTCCCAGCGGCAGGGAGGGCTGCGGCTCACGGGATCGGTGAAGCACCGCGGCTCGCGCCTGATCGATGATTCGCTCCCGCTCGGAGATCACCGGCCCGGCGTAACGCATCACCCGGGACACCGACACCCGCGCGGCTTGTGCGATCTGTTCGGGGGCGTCACCGGCGCGCAGCCGCGCCTGGATCTCCTTCGGCGTCAGCTCGCTCTCGCGCCGGTCCTTGTCGGTCTCGAGCTGGCCGCGGATCGCCGAGCGCAAGCGGTTGTCGATGCGCAGCTGATGCGTGGCGCGAACGGCCTCCTCCGACCCGGCGAGGAGCACGAAGTCACCGTCGTCACTGACCGCAACGACTTCCAACTGGCGCACGCGAGAACCTCCCGGTTCGGGACCAGGACGTCCCAACGGTTGCAGTTTGCCTCGTCCGCCACTGCGGTCACAAGCCCTCGGGCGATCGAAGTCACCGACAGGCCCGCCGGTGAACCCCCGCCGGCAGGCTCGCAGCAGCCGCTTCGAGTGATCTTAGGGGCGGCCCGCACTCGTCGGCGTCATGGACGACAGCGAGCTGATCGACACGACCGTGCCCGTGTGCGGCGCCTGGATGATCCGTCCCCCACCGATGTACATCGCGACGTGGTAGGCGGGGTAGCCGTAGAAGACGAGGTCGCCGGGCTCGAGATCCGACAGGGACACCCGCGGCAACATCGCCTGCTGCCCGGCGGCGCTGTGCGGGAGGCTGACGCCGGCCGCACCCCAGGACCGCATGGTCAGGCCGGAACAGTCGTAGGAGTTCGGACCGGCACCACCCCATTGGTAGGGCTTGCCCAGCTGCGCGTAGGCGAATGCAATAGCGGCTGCGGCGTTGCCGCTCGCCGGACCGTTGTACGTCGGCGGGTGGTAGCTGGTCCGCAGCGCAACCTCGTGCCGGGCAGTCGCCGCTTGCCGTGCGGCCAGCGCTTGGCGCTGCGAGGCCTTCAGCCGCGCCAAAAGGGCGTTCTGCTGGCCCAGCAGGTTGTCGATCTGGCTCTTCTCACTCGACAGCGAGCTCACGGTCTTGCGCTGCGCGGCCACCTGCGCGTCGTGCACCACTCGCACGCCGGCGACCAGGCGCCGGGCCGCACTTGCGCTCGAGACCATGCTCGCGTCGTACCGGGCGACCGCGTCCAGGCTCCCGGCTTGATTCAGGTAGGTCTGAGGATCGCCGGAGGTGACCAACGACAAGGTCGGGTTGAGGGCACCATTGCGGTACGCGGCCGCCGCCGCGACGGCCAGTCGCTTCTGCACCGCAGCCAGCACGCCCTCGTCGCGACGCAACTCGTTGTTGGTCGCCTGCTCCTTCTTGCGCAGAGCGGCCAACTGCGTGTTCGCGCTGTCATAGGCCTCGGTGATCCGCTCGGCACGAGCGTTCAGCGCGTTGACCCGAGACTGGACCTGGGCCAGGCTCAGATGGGAGGCGGGCGAGGCCTGACCGACGCCGCTCACGACAACGGTGGCGCCAACAGCCGCAACGACGGCAACGATCGCCGGCAAGGTGAAGCGACGGGAGCGCACGCGGGCGCTCACTCGGGAAACGCTCGCCACAGAGGCGGCTCTCCTTCTTCCTCAACCGCCTACCGGGTGAGCTGACGGGTTCGGGCGGGAAGATTCGCCCTACGACGCCTCGCCCGGGGAAATGTGGCGAGGTGTCGATTCACCCCAAGGGGAACTGGGTCCCCGGCTCGATCACACTTTCGTGCTTTCGACTCGGCGGTAGCTGCTGCCCCGCCACCGGTTAGCGACGAACGTCACAGCAACTGGTGTCACCTTACCGACACCGGTCCGGCTGGCAAAGGCACCGTCCACATCTGGGGTTCTTCGGCGCGTCGCCCACTGTTCACCTCCGTCACATCACTCACAGGAACCACAACTTTCACACCCGTCACACAGGTCACTACCCGGCCGCGGCTTCGCCGTGGCGGCGCATGCGCAGTGGCGGAACCAGTCCCCCTTGGGCCAGCGCCCGCAGCGCGCCCGACTCGTCCTCGCTCCACTCGATGTCGCCGCGCTCGATCGCCGGGGGGGCGGCGAGCAAGACCGACACCACGCAGTCGTCACAGGCGACGTCGCGCACCTCGCAGGTGTCGCAGTCGATGATCATGTCCTCGCTCCTTCCGATGCCACGGAGGCTAAAGCGGGGGTCCGACAACATCCGCCCAGTGCGGTGCAGACAACGGCGCGCCGCAGCCGAAGTTGTCGGCGACCGCTCCTACCGTGACCCCATGTCCACCCGGTCCGCGCCCGCCACGGGATCGGGCCGGGATCCGTGGACGGCGCCCGCGCGCATCGCGGTCCAGGGCAGCTTCGACGAACTCGGCGTCCCGCTCGCGCACGTCACCTTCGTCGTCGTCGATCTCGAGACAACCGGAGGGTCGCCGTCGACGTCGGCGATCACCGAGATCGGCGCGGTGAAAGTCCGTGGCGGTGAGGTGCTCGCTGAGTTTCAGACGCTCGTCAACCCGGCGATGGAGGTTCCGCCGTTCATCGCCGTACTCACCGGCATCACCGACGCGATGGTGGCGAGCGCGCCCTCACTCTCCGGCGTGCTCCCCGGCTTTCTCGAATGGGCCCGGGGCACCGTCCTCGTCGCCCACAACGCACCGTTCGACGTCGGCTTCCTGCGGTCGGGCTGCGCCTCGCTCGACCTCGAGTGGCCCGCGTTCGACACGGTCGACACCGCGCGACTCGCGCGCCGGGTGCTGACCCGCGACGAGGCGCCCGACTGCAAGCTCGCGACCCTTGCGCGGCTGTTTCGCGCGACGACCCCACCGTGCCATCGAGCCCTCGCCGACGCCCGCGCCACGGTCGAGGTCTTGCACGGCCTGCTCGAACGGATCGGCAACCTCGGCGTCCACACCTTCGATGAGCTCACGTCCTTCACCGGCATGGCGAGCGCCGCGCAGCGTCGGCGGCGCCATCTTGCCGACGGGCTGCCCAACGGTCCCGGTGTGTACATCTTTCGCGACTCCCGCGGCGAGCCGCTCTACATCGGCCGCAGCCGCCACGTCCGGTCCCGCGTCCGGCAGTACTTCCTCGCGTCCGAGCCGCGCACCAGAATGGCCGAGATGGTCGGGATCGCGGAGCGGGTGGACGCAATCGCGTGTGCCCACCCGCTGGAGGCCGAGGTGCGTGAGCTGCGACTGATCGCCGCCCACAAGCCGCGGTACAACCGTCGATCCCGGTTTCCCGAGCGAGCGTCGTGGGTCAAGCTCACGATCGAGCCCTACCCGCGGCTCGCGCTCGTACGCCGAGTCGCCGCCGACGGCGCGACCTACCTCGGCCCGTTCGGATCCGCTCGGGCCGCCGCCGCTGCGATGGCCGCGCTTCATGAGGCCGTCCCGCTGCGGCAATGCACCCCGCGCATTTCGCCGTCACGACCGCGCGCGGCGTGCACCCTGGCCGGCATCGGCCGATGCTGCGCGCCGTGCGAGGGCGGGGTCACGGCCGACGAGTACGCCCCGATCGCCGAGACCGCGCGAGGGCTGATGACCTCCGACGCCCGCCCGCTGCTCGACGCCGCCCGCCGCCGGATGGCGAGCCTGTCCGCTCAGCAGCGGTTCGAGGAGGCGGCCGCACACCGCGACCGGGCCTCGGCGTTCGTGCGCGCGGCCACCCGGATGCAGCGGCTGGCGGCGCTGTCCGGATGCGCCGAGCTCGTCGCTGCGCGCCCGGGCTTCGCAGCCGGGTGGGACCTCGCGGTGATCCGCCACGGCCGGCTGGCCGCCGCCGGCACCGTCGCACCCGGGGCCGCGCCGATGCCCTACATCGACGCCCTCGTCGCCTCCGCCGAGCGGGTCACGCCAGGTCCGGGTCCGCTCGCCGCGGCCAGTGCCGAAGAGATGGACCAGATCCTGCGCTGGCTCGCCGGCCCGGGCACTCGCCTGGTGAGAATCGATGGCGAGTGGTCCTCGCCGGCCACCGGTCCGGGACACGCACACGCGTGGCTGGCCGCCACCGAAGGTGCCAGCGACGCCGCCGAGCCGCTCGCTGATCGGCGAGGATTGCGTCCGGTCCACCGCCCGTATCGCGCGCTGGGATAGCGCCTGCCGACGGCACAAGTCGCGCGTTTGCCGTCTCAGGTCCATGATCGATCAGTGGACATCGACCTGGCCGAGCTCTCCCGTGCGGTGGGCAGCCCGGTGTCGACGTACACCGTCACCGCGATCGAGCCCGACCTTCGGGTGCACTCCGTCACCGGTGGCGTCTACCGGGTGACCGGCGAGGGATTCTCGCTCGTGATCAAGGTGGTGCAGCGTGGCAGGGACGACACCGGCGACGACGGCCTGTGGGTGTCCGGCGAGAGCCCCGAGCATCGCAACTACTGGAAACGCGAGTGGCTCGCCTACAGCACCGGACTGCTCGACGCCCTCCCCGGCGAGCTCCGCGCACCGCGCACGCTGCTCACGACCACGCCGAGCGACGACGAGTGCTGGATCTGGATGGAAGACGTCGAGGGCTACCCCGGTCGGGAGTGGGCGGTCGCGGACTACGACAGCGTCGCCTTCGACCTCGGCACCACTCAGGCGGCGTTCGCCAGCGGGCGCAGCATCCTGCCCAGCGAGCCGTGGCTCGCCCGCGGCTGGCTGCGCAGCTGGGTGGCGCTCTTCGAGCCGCGGATGAAGGCGCTCGACGATCCGTCGGGATACCCGCAGGAGTGGCGAACGACGATCGAGACGCTCGCCCAACGGGTCCAGGCATTGTGGGACCGGCGGGAGTCGCTGCTCGCGATCGTCGAATCCGCGCCGCTCACCCTCGTGCACGCCGACCTGTGGCCGGCCAACCTGATCGCTGCCGACGACGGCACGACGGTGGCACTCGACTGGTCGCAGATCGGGATCGGCGCACTCGCGCAGGATCTCGACCAGCTCATCCTCGATCCGGTGTGGATGCAGGTACGACCGGACACCGACCTCGAGGACCTGGAGACCAACGTCCTTCGGGGGTACGGGTCCGGACTGCGGTCCTCCGGCATCGACCTTCCGGCGTCGACCCTTCGGCACTGGTACGCCGCTGCCGCGAGCGTCCACTACGCGCCGATGCTCGGCGCGGCCGCCGGTCTGACCCAGCCCGACATCGACGCGGCGCTACGTCGGTGGAATCGTCCCTACCCGGAGGTGGTTGCGCACCGGGCGACCGTCATCGAGCGCGCACTCGACCTCGGCGAATGGGCGCTCGCTCGCGGGTAGGCCTGCCCGCGGGCGACGGTAGGCTCCCGACAGTGATCACTGCGATTGTCTTCATCTCCGCCTCGGTCGATCGCATCCCCGAGGTCGCCGAGCAGATCGCGGCGCTCCCGGGCGTGACCGAGGTGTACTCCGTGACCGGAGAAATCGACCTGATCGCGCTGATCCGGGTGCGGTCACACGAGCAGATCGCCGACGTGGTGGCGGACCGCCTGAACAAGGTCGACGGCGTTCTCGCGACCGAGACCCACGTCGCGTTCCGCACCTACTCCCAGCACGACCTCGAGGCGGCGTTCTCGATCGGCATGGACTGACGACCGCGCCAGCGGCCCTCGACGGCGCTCGGCTGACACGCCGCAATCAACCCGAGCGCAGAGCCTGGCTCGCGGCCACCCAGCGCTCGAGCGCGTCCTTCGCCGCCCCCGCGTCGAGGGCCTGCGCGGCGACCGTCATCGACTCGCCCAGCTGATCGGTGATCGACGTCGCCGTTGGCCCGTTCAACGCGACCAGGGCCGCGGCGGCGTTCAGCAGCACCGCGTCACGGACAGCGCCGCGCTCACCATCGAGGACGCGGTGGGTGACCGCGGCGTTGAATGCGGCGTCCGCGCCACGCAGCGCACTCGGCGCCGCCGCCGCAATCCCCAGCGCAGTCGGGTCGACCGTGTCCTCCCGGACCACACCTCCCGCGACCACCCACACCCGCGACGGCGCGCACACGGACAACTCGTCGAGCCCGTCGGTGCCGCGGACGACGAGCGCGGCCGTCCCGCGGGCGGCGAGCACCCCCGCCATGACTGCGGCCATGCGTTCGTCCGCGCATCCGACCACCTGCGCGCCGGGCTGCGCGGGGTTGGTGAGCGGGCCGAGGAAGTTGAACACCGTCGGAACGCCGAGCTCTCGGCGCGGCGGTCCGGTGAACCGGAACGCAGGATGGAACACCGGCGCGAAGCAAAAGCCGATGCCCGCCTTCTCGACGCATGCCTGGACGGCGTCCGGAGGCAGGTCGACCACCACGCCCAGCTCCTCGAGCAGGTCCGCGGACCCGCAGGCGGAGGACGCGGCCCGGTTGCCGTGCTTGACCACCCGCCCGCCGGCGCCGTTGACCACGAGAGCGGCCATCGTGGAGATGTTGACCGTCGAAGCCCGGTCACCGCCGGTGCCACACGTGTCGACTGCCGGGCCCGTGAGCGTCAGCGGCGCCGCCTTCGCGAGCATCGACCGAACCAGGCCCTCGACCTCATCGGCGGTTTCGCCCTTCGCCCGCAGCGCCACCGCGAAGCCGGCGATCTGGGCCGGCGTCGCATCGCCCGACATGATCTCGGCCATCGCCCACGCGGTGTCATCCGCCTCGAGCGAGCACCCAGCCAGCAGCGCGGAGAGCAGCGTCGGCCAACTCGTCGTCACCCGCGACGCTCCGGTTCAGCCCGCCGCACCGACCGCATTCTCCTCGCCGACCAGCAACTGCGCGACGGCGGCCGCGATCTGAACCGCGTCGATCGGGTGAGAGATAACGCGCTGCGCGCGCGACCAGGTCGCAAGCCACGCGTCGTCGCGGCGGCCGACGACGAGAAGCACCGGCGGGGGGTCGTCGAGCTCGTCTTTGATCTGGCGAGCGAGCCCGATCCCTCCCGTCGGCGCGGACTCGCCGTCGAAGATGGCGAGGTCGATCCCGCCGGCGTCCAGGCGAGCAACCGCGTCGTCCCCGCGGTCGACGGCGACGTAGGTGAGCGCCAAGGCAGGTACCGGGGCGGAACCGAGCGCGGTGATGATCCGGTCCCGGGTGGACTCGTGACTCGAGTACACGAGGACGGTGGCGGACCGGGGGCCGGCCGCGGGTCCGTCGGCTGAGTGATGGTCGTCGGGGTGCGAGGCCATGCGCCGATCGTAGTCAGTCCCGGCAGCGTCCCGACCCCGGCCAACCCGTCCGCGACGCGCCGGTGGGGGTCCTGTCACCACGCCGGGCAGGGACTGGCAGAATCCCCCCGTGGCTTCCGCTACTGCGATCGAGCAGCCTCCGGCTCACGGATCGCTGAACCGGCCGAACCTGGTCAGCGTCGGCGTCATCGTCTGGCTGTCCTCGGAGTTGATGTTCTTCGCGGCCCTGTTCGCGATGTATTTCACGATTCGCTCGATCAACGAGCCCAACTGGCCGCCGCACTATGTGAATCTCGACCTCAAGACGGCTGCGCCCTTCACGATCGTGCTGGTCCTGTCCAGCGTGACCTGCCAACTCGGGGTGTTCGCCGCCGAGCGCGGTGACGTCCAGCGGTTGCGCTTCTGGTTCATGGTCACGTTCTTCATGGGCGCGGTGTTCATCGGTGGCCAGGCCTTCGAGTACTTCGTGCACAACGACTTCAACCTCTCGACCGGCGGCTACAGCTCGGTCTACTACATGACCACCGGCTTCCACGGGCTGCACGTGATCGGTGGGCTGATCGCGTTCGTCCTGCTGATGGTGCGAACGACGTTCGGTCGCTTCACGCCGGCGCAAGCAACTGCGGCGATCGTGGTGTCGTACTACTGGCACTTCGTCGACATCGTATGGATCGGGCTGTTCACCATCATTTATCTGATTCGGTAGCGGAGTGGAGACCGTGAGCACAACTGTCGCGCCTGAGGAGGCCACTCCTCGCCGCTCCCGGCGACGGGTCCTGGCCAACATCGCAATCCTCTTCGTGGCCCTCGGCACGATCGGCACGCTGTACGCCGCGATCGCTCCCAGCCACTCGCGGGCGGCCGGGATCGACCCGCAAACCCAGATCCAAGAAGGGCGCGCCATATTCCTCCAGGGTTGTTCGTCCTGCCACGGTCTGAACGCCGAGGGCGGAACGACCGCTCCGAGTCTGATCGGGGTGGGGGCGGCTGCGGTCGACTTCCAGGTCGGCACCGGACGCATGCCGCTCGCGACGCACACCGCGGAGGCGTTGCGCAAGGACACCCGCTACACCCCCGAGCAGATCGAGGCGATGGCGGCGTACATCGCAAGCCTCGGGCCCGGTCCGGCCATCCCGGAGAACCTCGACTACCAGAACGCAGACGTCGCCTACGGCGGCGCGCTGTTCCGCACGAACTGCGCTCAATGCCACAACTTCGCCGGTTCCGGGGGAGCGCTCACCTACGGCAAGTTCGCGCCGTCGCTGTCGAAGGCGACCCCCAAAGAGATCTACGAAGCGATGATCACCGGACCGGAGAGCATGCCGGTCTTCGGTAACGATCAGATCAGTCCCTCGCAGAAGCTCGCGATCATCGCCTACATCCACACACTGCAGAACCTGCCCAACCCGGGTGGCGCGGGTCTCGGTCGGATCGGGCCGGTCAGCGAAACGACGGTCGCCTGGCTGGTCGGCATCGGCGGGCTCGTGATCGTGACGATGTGGATCGGATCGCGGGTATGAGCGATCTGAGCCCGCAAGGCCCCGAGCCCCGGCGCCAGATCGGCCGCCGACCCGACGGTCTCGCCAGCCCCCCGATTGACGAACCCGGCTCCGACGTCGCGGTCATCACCGAAGAGGTGACCGAGCTCGACACCGGCCACGACGAGGTGGACCCGAGGGTCGATCGCGCCGCCGAGGTCGCCGTGTCGGGGTTGTTCATCCTCGCGATGGTCGCGGTGGTCGCGTTCGTCGTCTTCTACGTCACCATCTCGATCCACACCAACATCGGCAAGAACAGCAACCTCGCGCTCGGCGGCTCGCTGGCGGTGGCGCTCGTTGCGCTGGGTGTCGGTCAGATCATCTGGGCGAAGGTCCTGCTCCCGCACAAGAAGGCGGTTCAGCAGCGCCACGCGTTCAACTCCGACCCGCAGGACTTCGACCGGGCAGCGGACACCCTCATGCAGGGAGTCGACGACCTGGGGCTGGGCAAGCGGACGATGTTGCGCCGTACCCTGATCGGCGCCCTCGCGCTGCTGCCGGTGCCCGTGGTCATCCTGCTGCGCGACCTCGGGCCACTCCCGGGTGGCAGCCTGCTGCCGACCGGCCAGATCACCGGCTGGAAAGCCGGCGTGCGGCTGGTCGACCTCGACACGAAGGTTCCGGTCAAGCTCGGCGATCTCGAGATCGGTGGGATCCAGACCGTCATGCCCGAGGGCTTCGACAGCGCGGAAAACTACGCGTTGGCCCCCACCATGCTGATCCGTTTCGGTCCCGGCGAGATCCTCGTTCCGAAAGAGGAGAACTGGGGGGTCGCCGACCATGTCGCGTACTCGAAGATCTGCACCCACGCCGGATGCCCGATCAGTCTCTACGAGCAGCAGACGCACTACCTGCTCTGCCCGTGCCACCAGTCCACGTTCGACATGGCACGCAACGCCAAAGTGATCTTCGGGCCCGCCGCCCGCCCGCTGCCGCAACTGGAGATCGGCGTGGACAGCGAGGGCTACTTCATCGCGAAGGGTCCCTACTCCCAACCCGTCGGACCGAGCTTCTGGGAGCGCCGATGAGCGACGTCGCCTCCGGCAAGCCCGCGGACAACGACGCCAAGCCCGGACCGGTCGAACAGGGAACCCGGCAAGGACTGAAGTACGTCGACGACCGGCTCGGCTCGGCGAACTTCCTCAAGCGGAGCATGGACAAGGTCTTTCCGGACCACTGGTCGTTCATGCTCGGCGAGATCGCGCTGTACAGCTTCGTCATCCTGCTGCTGACCGGCGTCTACCTGACGCTGTTCTTCCACGCCAGCCAGCGCACGATCATCTACGACGGCAGCTACCAGCCGATGCGCGGCATCCCGATGACCGACGCTTACGCCTCGACCCTGCACATCACCTTCGATGTGCGCGGCGGGCTGCTCATGCGCCAGATCCACCACTGGGCCGCGCTGCTGTTCACGACCTCGATCGTGGTGCACATGTTCCGGGTGTACTTCACCGGCGCGTTCCGCAAGCCGCGCACGCTCAACTGGCACATCGGCACCATCCTGCTGATCCTCGCCATCCTGGAAGGGTTCGCGGGCTACTCGCTGCCCGACGACCTCCTCTCGGGCACCGGCCTGCGCATCGCGTACTCGGTCGCCGAGTCGATTCCGGTCGTCGGTTCCTACCTCGTGTACTTCCTCTTCGGCGGCAACTATCCGGGTCAGGACATCATTTCCCGGTTGTTCATCATTCACGTGCTGCTCGTACCCGGCATCCTGCTGGCCTTGATCTCGGCCCACATGATGATCCTCTGGCACCAGAAGCACACCGACTTCCCCGGCCCGGGCAAAACCGAGGACACGGTCGTCGGGACCAAGTTCTTCCCGACCTTCTTCCTCAAGACCAACGGCTTCTTCTTCATGGTCTTCGGGATGTGCGCCGTTCTCGGCACGTTCGCCCAGATCAACCCGGTGTGGCTCTACGGGCCCTACAACCCCGGTCAGGTGTCGGCCGGCTCACAGCCCGACTGGTACATCCTGTTCCTCGAGGGCTCGCTGCGAATGATGCCCAACTGGGAGACTCACATCTTCCACCACACGATCAGCTGGAACATCCTCATCCCGGGCGTGATCATCCCCGGCATCATGTTCACGCTGATCCTGATCTACCCGGCGCTCGAGTCGTGGGTCACCAAGGATCGCGGTTATCACAACCTGCTCGACCGGCCACGCGACAGGCCGGTCCGCACTGGCCTCGGCGTCATGTCGCTGACCTTTTACATGGTCCTCGTCACCGCCGGCGCCAACGACATCCTGGCCAACACCTTCCACTGGTCGCTGCAAGCCACCACCTGGGTGCTGCGGGTCCTGCTGATCGCGTTGCCGCCGATCGCGTTCATCATGACCAAGCGCATCTGCCTCGGGCTGCAGCACCACGACGAGTCCTTGCTGCGGCACGGGATCGAGACCGGCACGGTCCGAAGGCTGCCCAGCGGCGCCTACATCGAGGTCGAAGAACCACTCCCGGCGGACAAGGCCGAGGTCCTGGCCGAGCAGATCGGGTACGACCCACACGGTGACCACGCCGCCTTGCCTGCGGCCCCGAACGGCCAGGACGAGGCCGCCGAGAGCGCAACGACCCGCCGTAGCCGGGCGGCCGGGCTGACCAAACCAGTCGGCGCCCTCGAGACCACGAGGCGCAAGCTCGAAGGCTTCTGGAGCGAGGAACGCGAGAGCATCCCGGACGCGCACTCCGACGACGCCCACTCAGAAAGCGCCCCCACCCACTGAGGTTGTCAGACTCTCAGCGGCCTATGGCCGGCTGAGAGTCTGACAAGTCGAACAGACCTGCGGGCTAGTCGGCGGACGGGCGGCGGCGCAACGCCTTGGTGTCGCCGTGCTTGCGCTTGCTGTCCAGACGTCGTCGCTGCGCCGCCGCCGTGGGCTTCGTCGCTCGCCGGCGCGGGGGCGGCGGGGCGGTCGCCGCCCGCAGCAGGTCGGCGAGGCGCTCTCGGGCCGCCTGACGGTTGCGCAACTGCGAACGATGCTCCTCCGCGGTCACCGTAATGACCCCGTCCACGAGCCGGCCGGCCAAGCGATCGAGGGCGCGGGCCTTGTAGGTCGGTCCGAGGCTTGGCGAGGCCGCAACATCGAAAGAAAGCTCGACCCGACTGTCGGAGGTGTTCACCGACTGCCCACCGGGGCCGGAGGACCGCGAGAACCGCCAGCGCAGCTCGCCCTCGGGGATGGTCACCCGCGCGCTCACGCTCATGCCCTCGGCCATCGCTCCATCGTGGCGGGACGGGGTGCCGCGCGCCATCACCGCCACGAGGAGCCGTCTCGGCGCGCCACGGTTGTGAGCGCGCCACCGGTCGGGCAGGCTTGCGCCATGACGACGTACCCGGTGAGCGAACCGGATCGTCGCGCCGGTCCAGGTCTCGCCGTATCCATCGCGGTCATCGTCGTCGGTGCGGTGGTCGCGATCGTCGGGCTCGCAGGCGGAGTTGCGCGGGTGGTTCACAACCTCACCGCGTACAGCGCGGTCGCTCCGGCGCGGTTCGACGTGCACCTGTCCGCAGGGACCTGGCAGGTGTGGGTCGACGACGACGGCGTCCTCGCGGACCAACTCACCCCCAACGACGTTCGCGTCGTGACCGCCAATGGCGTGCGGGTGCCGACCACCTGGGTGCCTGACGGCGACGTCGAAACCCGCCCGCACGCCGGTGCCGTCTACACCGCCGAGGTCCGGTTCGTGATCGCCAGTGCCGGGGAGTACACCGTCACGGTCAACGGCGCCCGCGGCACGGCAGTTCTGATCGCCAAGTCCTATCGCGACCTGATCAAGGCGGCCATCGGCTGGTTCATCCTCATGGGCGGCGGCATTCTGATCGCGGCGCTGGGAGTCGTGCTGTTGATCGTCGGCGTCGTTCGACGGCGGCCGCCCCATCCGGCGTACCCGGCGGGATACCCACCCGCCGGCTACGCACCGGCCGGGTACGGCTACCCGCCGGGCCCGTATCCGGCGCCGACGCCCCCAAGCCCACCGCTGCCGGTCGCCGGCTGGTACGTCGATCCCAGCCAGCCCGACGCCGTGCGGTGGTGGGACGGCACCCGCTGGACCGACCAGACCAGGCCCTCGCCGTAGCGGCGATTTGCCGGAATTGTTCGCGTTCTCAAGGTTCGAGGCTGCGCGGCCGAGACAGAGGGTGAGCCAAATTACACCGATGTAATTCACCCGCCACCAGGAGCGCCGATGCCCACCTCCCCCGTCATGCAGTGGCTGGCCGACGGCCTGCCGATCACCCTGATCTGCGACCTCGTCAGCACCAGCGATCCGGACTCCGGCGCGATCAACAGTACGGAACGGCCCGCTCACGACCCGATCTGGCGGGAGACGTCGACCACGGTCGATGCCGGTCCGGCAACGGCCACCGGATGATCAGACCGGGGCGTCTCCCGAGCTGTACTCGAAGACCATCGAGCCGACCGCCGGAATCGCGAGGGCGCCACCGAGAATGCACATCCACCACCCGAACACCACGCCGGCGAAGACGGTCGCGGCGGCCCCAGCACACCACAACGGCGCCCAGCTGTACGGGCTGAAGAATCCGACCTCGCCGGCGCCGTCCGCGATCTCCGCGTCCGGCAGATCCTCCAGCCGAGCATCGATTCGGCGGGCCGTGACGAGGAGGTAGGTCCCGACCAAAGTGCCGAGGCACACGCCGAGGGTCAGCGCGGTCGTGCC
>DATJWM010000078.1:0-11651 GCA_035501255.1 Mycobacteriales bacterium
CCCCCCGCCGACCGATGACGCCCCCACCGAGGGCGACCGCCTGGTTCTACTCGAGCGGGAGGGCGACATCGCGGCGGATTACCTCGAGGTGCTCCTGGACATCGCCGACCTCGATGGGGATATCGATATCGATGTTGAGGGTGACCGCGCTGCCGTCTCGGTCGTTGGTTCCGGTCTCGACCAGCTCGTCGGTCCCGACGGCGCGACCCTCGATGCTCTCCAGGAGCTCACTCGGCTTGCCGTCCACCGGGAGACCGGGGTGCGTAGCCGGTTGATGCTGGATGTGGGTGGATACCGTGCCCGACGCCGGGAGGAGCTGTCCGCCCTCGGGGTGAGCGCGGCGCAGCGCGTGATCGCCACCGGGGAGTCCGAGCAGCTCGAGCCGATGACACCGTTCGAGCGCAAGATCGTGCACGACGCGATCGCGCCGATGGATGGGGTCGAGACCGAGTCCGATGGCGAGGAACCGACCCGGTACGTCGTCATCCGGCCGGTGTGAGCAGTTCGGTCGCGATCACCGATCGCGCCGATGCCGAGATCGACGCTGCCATCCGCGCGATTTTCGGTCGGCGGGCGGAGCTGGCTGAGGCGTACGCCGCGTTGCTTGTGGGTGACGGGATCACCCGTGGGGTGGTCGGCCCCCGGGAGGCGAGCCGAATCTGGGAACGCCACCTGCTCAACAGCGCCTGTATCGCGCCGCTGATCGCGCCGGGTTCGACCGTTGTCGACCTCGGGTCCGGTGCGGGCCTTCCCGGCATTCCGATCGCGATCGCGCGCCCGGATCTGGACGTCACCCTCCTGGAGCCGATGCAGCGTCGGGTGAGCTTTCTGCAGGACTCGATCAGGCGCCTTCGCCTTGACACTGTTCGAGTGGTTCAGGGTCGAGCTGGCGGGTCACCGTCGCTACGCGCTGGACTCACCGGCCCGGCGGATGTCGTGGTAGTACGCGCTGTGGCCCGGCTGGATCGGCTGATCCAGCTGAGCGTCGGCCTTCTCTCGAACTCGGGCGTGCTTCTCGCGCTTAAGGGTGCAGGAGCCGAGGGCGAAGTGGAAGAGGTGAGGGCGACCACCTCGGCGGATCTCGAGCTCGTGCGGCTACCGGCGCCCGGGCGCGATGTGACGGTGATCAAGGTGAGGCGGGGGACACGATGACGGTCGGACTCGGTTGGCCGGATACTGTGGAACCTTCGGACGGCCCGCTGGGCTGGCCGGAGCAGCAGCGGACCACCAGCGCGCCCGAGCCGGTGCCAAACGAGGGCGTTGTTTCACGTGAAACAACGCCGGAGGCGGCCGACGATCAGATGGCAACGCGGACCGTATCCCTGGGTGCGACCCACTCCGTCGCCGTCGAACCGGCGGGGGTTCAGGCGATCGGGAAGGTCTCGGTCAGCGAGGGCGATGTTTCACGTGAAACCCCGCCGGCGACCGTCGATCCCGACCTCGCCCCCGAGGTCGTTGCCGCGCTCCAGCCCGGGCAGCCCTGGCCCCGGCCGAAGCAGCGTCGGGTGATGACGATCGCCAACCAGAAGGGTGGCGTGGGAAAGACGACGTCTGCGGTGAATCTCGCGGCTGCGCTCGCACTGCACGGACTGCGCGTGCTCGTCATCGACCTTGACCCCCAGGGCAACGCGTCAACCGCGTACAGCTTGTCGCACAAGACCGGAACACCCTCGATCTACGACGTCTTGCTGGGTGCTCGTGCCTTGGCGGAGGTCGCGGTCCCGATCGAGGGAATTCCCGGATTGTGGTGTGTCCCCGCGACCATCGATCTCGCCGGTGCCGAAATCGAACTGGTGTCGATGGTGGCCAGGGAATCGCGGCTGAAGGCCGCCCTCGACGCGCTCGACGACGACGTTGACTACGTCTTCATCGACTGCCCGCCCTCGTTGGGTCTGCTGACCCTCAATGCGATGGTCGCGGCCAGCGAGGTGCTGATTCCGATCCAATGCGAGTTCTACGCCCTCGAGGGCTTGAGCCAGTTGCTCAACAACGTTCAGCTCGTTCGCAGCCATCTCAATCCGAAGCTGTACGTGTCGACGATTCTGCTCACCATGTACGACGCCCGGACCCGGCTTGCCGACCAGGTGGCCTTCGAAGTCCGCGAGCACTTCGGGGACTTGGTGTTGGACGCGGTGATTCCTCGCAGCGTCCGGGTGTCCGAGGCGCCAGGCTTCGGCCAGCCGGTGATCACCTTTGATAGCAGCTCGCGGGGGTCCCGTGCCTACCTCGCGGCTGCGTATGATCTGGCCGTACGCGGGGAACGAGGCGTGGTCTAGGCCATGGCCGTGGGGCGGGAGAGGCAACCGATGAACGTTCGTCGAGGAGGGCTCGGCCGGGGCCTCGGAGCGCTGATCCCGGCAGCGCCGGTGCCGGATGGTCCGCTGGGTGCTCGGTTCGACGAGGTGCCGATCAACGCGATCGAGACCAACCCCCGGCAACCGCGAGAGGTTTTCGACGAAGAGGCGCTGGCCGAGCTCGTGACGAGCATTCGCACTGTCGGCGTCCTTCAGCCGGTCGTGGTGCGCGAGATCGCGCCCGGGCGCTACCAGCTGGTGATGGGCGAGCGGCGGTGGCGCGCCGGCCGCGAGGCCGGATTGGAAACGATTCCGGCGATCGTTCGTGACACCGCCGACGAGGCGATGCTGCGGGATGCGCTGCTGGAGAACCTGCATCGTCAGCAGCTCAATCCGTTGGAAGAAGCCGCCGCCTACCAGCAGTTGTTGGAGGAGTTCGGCGTGACTCATGAGGAACTCGCGGAGCGCATCGGACGGTCACGTTCTCAGGTGAGCAACACGATCCGGCTGTTGGGGTTGCCTCCCTCGGTCCAGCGTCGGGTGGCGGCCGGGGTGTTGTCGGCCGGGCACGCCCGAGCGCTTCTCGGGCTGAGCGACCCCGACGACCAAGAACGCCTCGCCGCCCGGATCGTCGCCGAGGGCCTGTCGGTTCGCGCGACCGAAGAGTTGGTCAGCTCGGGGACCCGGTCGGCGACGCCACGGGCGAAGGCGACACGTCATCCGAAAGCGCCGGCGGTCGCTCGGTTGGAGTCGGACCTGTCCGATCTGCTCGAGACCCGGGTCAGCATCGACTTAACCCGTCGCCGGGGCAAACTGGTGGTCGAGTTCGCGACCTTCGACGATCTTCAGCGCGTCATCGGGGTGCTCGCGCCGGAGGTGCTTCGTGAGCACGGTCTGGACAATCCCAACGAGACCGGTTAAGGGTTGGTCGTTGCCCGAGGTGCGCAGCCGCCACTATCGTGATGAGTTGCGCCCGCCTGATCTTCCCCGGCGCGAGGAACGCACTTCTGCTGAGGTGACATGACCCGTCGGCTGGCCAACCTCACGCTGGACAATCTCGACGACATTCCGGTGCGGTGTCGGCGGTGCGTGTTCTGGGAGCTGGATCCCCTCGCTCGGGAGCAGGCCACCGAGACCGGTGATACCGCCCTGGAGAAGGAGGCCTGGGTCTCGGCCGCCCTGCTGGAGTGGGGCAGTTGCGGCAAGGTGCTCTATGTCGACGGGGTTGCGGCGGGCTTCGCATTGTTCGCCCCGCCGAGCTACGTGCCTCGCTCGGTAGCGTTCGCCACCGCGCCGGTCAGCGCCGACGCCGTCCTGCTCATGACGATGAGCGTCCTGCCCGACTTCGCCGGTGGCGGGCTGGGTCGGATGCTGGTACAGGGCGTGGTGAAGGACCTGTTGCGGCGCGGGGTGAAGGCGGTCGAGGCCTTCGGCGACCTC
This sequence comes from Mycobacteriales bacterium, assembly GCA_035501255.1. Lineage (GTDB taxonomy): Bacteria > Actinomycetota > Actinomycetes > JAFAQI01 > JAFAQI01 > JAFAZI01. The sequence continues at coordinate 3,735 of DATJWM010000078.1, forward strand.
CAGTGGCAGGAGTGGGGGCACTGCGTGGTGCCGGCCGACCATCTGCTGTCGGTGGGTTTCAAGACGGTGCGTCCGCACCCGCGCTACCCGCGGTTGCGACTGGAGCTGAAGTCCGTGGCGTCCTGGCGGGAGGATGTCGAGGTTGCGCTGGAACGCCTCCTGGGGACCATGACGCCGGAGAGCGCGCTTCGTCCGGTTTAGCCGGTTTTGATTCGGCTATTCCGTTGTTTCCGCTCTGGCGGGACCGCAAGCACCCTGCGGCCGGGCGTCAACGCGTGAGGGCGGGCATCCGGAATTGTCCGGTGGGTACGTCGAGATGCTCCGGTAGGTAGAGCCGCTGGATGCCGGCGACGACGGCTTCGGCCAGTGCATCGCGGAACTCGGGGGTGACTAGGCGGGCGGCGTCGACCGGACTGCTGGCGTACCCGACGTCAACTCGGACCGCGGGCATCCGGGTCAACCGCAGCAACTCCCAGGTTTTGGGGTGGGTCCGTCCATCGAGCAGGTCGGTCCGGCTGGTGATCTCGCGGGAGATCAGATCGGCGAGCCGTTCGCCGACCGCTGACCGCACCTCGCGGTCGGGCAGGCTCGCGCCGTAGAAGTAGCAGGAGCTGCCGCGGGCTGCCGACCCCTGCACCGCGTCGAGGTGCAAGGACACGAAGATCTCGGCGAGCACCTCGTTGGCGAACGCGGCGCGCTCGGAGTCGCTCGGAGCGCTGTCAGCGCTGCGGGTCAGATGCGTGGTGACACCAAGCGCGCCGAGCCGACCCTCGATCCGGCTCGCGAGGTCGAACACGATCTCCGCCTCAGTCAGACCGTTCCCGCAGGCTCCCGGATCGTCGCCACCATGACCTGGATCGAGGACGACGACCCGACCCGCCAGTGCGCCGGAGCCGCGCCGGAGCCGTTCCTCTTCGCGCCGCTCGGAGGGGGAGCCGCCGGTGACGGTCTTGCGCAGTTGCTCGAGGGATCGCAACGTGCCCGGGCCGAGGGTCCCATCCGCGCGCAGTCCGATGTTGCGCTGGAAGTCCTTCAGCGCGGCCTCAGTTGTTCGGCCGAAGATGCCGTCACATCGACCCGGGTCGAACCCGAGCTCGAGCAGCCGCTGCTGGAGCGCCGCGACATCGTCGCCCACGAGCGGCCTCGCCGGGATGTAGGACAGCACCCGGTCGCCGAGCTCACGCTGTGCCTCGTCGAGGGTGCGGTAGGTCTCGGGGCCAACGATCCCGTCGACCCGAAGGCCGCGATCCTGCTGGAATCCGCGCACCGCGCGGTCGGTGGTGCTGTCGAAGACGTCCGCAGCGCCCTGCAACCCCTGGTTCCCGTCCCGGTGGAGCAGGCCGAGGCGCTCAAGCTTGACGCGGATCTCCGCGATCGCCGGCCCTCGGTCTCCGAGGCGAAAGAGCAGCATGACAGCCCGATGGTAGTGGCTCGTCAACACGTGTCCGGCGGGCAGTGCGGCGGCCGGGTCATCCCGGCTGGACGTCCTAGAGGTAGTCGTCGAGGTCCCTGAGCAGTGCCGCCTTCGGCTTGGCGCCGACGATGCTCTTCACGACCTCACCTGCACTGAAGACCGACATGGTCGGGATGGACATGATCTGGTACCGGCGAGCGATTTCGGGGTTCTCGTCGATGTTGACCTTGGCGACGGTGATCTTGTCGGCATGTTCGGAGGCGATCTCCTCGAGCACCGGGGCGACCATCTTGCACGGCCCGCACCACTCGGCCCAAAAGTCGACGAGCACCGGCCGATCGCTGCCGAGCACATCCGTGTCGAAGCTGGCCTCGGTGACGGTCTTGGTGTTGGCGCTCATCAACTCTCCTTCGGGACGTGGGTTACCAGACCAACGCGCAGACGCGCGTGGATCTTCCCCGGACGGGACTCAGCCGGCGGGCAGATTCTCGAGATAGCGCTCCACGTCAAGCGCGGCGGCGCACCCGCTCCCGGCGGCCGTGATCGCTTGCCGGTAGGTGTGGTCGACGAGATCACCACAGGCGAAGACGCCCGCGAGGTTGGTCGTGGTGTTCGGGGAGTCGACAACGACGTACCCCTCGTCGTCGAGGCTGATCTGGTCCGCGAACAGCTCGTTGCGGGGGTCGTGCCCGATCGCGACGAACACTCCGTCGACGTCGAGAACGCGGGTCTGTCCGGTGGTCGTGTCGCGCAGTCGCACGCCGGTGACGTTTCCCTCGCCGAGGATCTCCTCCACGGTGGAGTTCCAGGCGAAGTCGATCGTCGGATTGGTCAGCGCGCGATCCGCCATGATCTTCGAAGCCCGCAGCGTGTCGCGTCGGTGCACGATCGTGACGGAATCGCCGAACTTCGTGAGGAAGGTCGCCTCCTCGACCGCCGAGTCGCCGCCGCCGATCACCGCGATCCGCTTGTCCCGGAAGAAAAAACCGTCGCAGGTGGCGCACCACGAGACTCCGTGCCCGGACAGCCGCTTCTCCCCTTCGACCCCGAGCTCCCGGTACGCCGATCCGGTCGCGAGGATGACGGTCTTGGCGAGGTACTCGTCCGCGCCGATTGACACCTTCTTGATCGGCCCCGACAGGTCGACGGCGGTGGCGTCGTCGGTGATGATCTCGGCCCCGAAGCGCTCGGCCTGCTTGCGCATCTGATCCATCAGTTCCGGGCCGGTGATCCCATCGGCAAATCCGGGAAAGTTCTCAACCTCGGTCGTGTTCATCAACGCGCCGCCGAACTGGACGCCTTCGATCAGAAGCGGGCGCAGGTTCGCCCGCGCGGTGTAGACGCCGGCCGTGTAACCCGCCGGGCCGGAACCGATGATGATGACGTCACGGACCTCGTCCGCCATTGTCACTCCCGATCGTGTTGGCGTAACCGCCGTTGTACGCCGACCGCTCGTCGCGATCCGCCCTATCGAAACGTGAGTCTAGGGACGCGCATTCCCGCTGCTAGGGAGTGCTGACCTCTTGGTAGGCGAGCGTTGCCGGAGAGCACGTTTGGTCCACGACGAACACCTTCGCGACCGAGGCGGTGTTGGTGCGGAAGACGAAGACCGCGGCTGGCACCGTCATTCCGCCGCTGGTCGTCCAGTGCCCGAAACCGATCACCTCGGGGGTCGCATTCGTGTTGCCGGTGAGAGTGAATGCGCAGGCGGCCAGCTTCTGTCGGGACTGGTACAACGGCATCAGCGCCGCCGGCACCTTGGCGCTCGTCGCGGTACCGACCCCGGCGCCGGCCATGGGGGCTTCCGGTCCGGCGACAGGGGCTTTGCCGCGCGCCGAGCCGGCGGAGTTCGTGGTCGCTCCGTTAGCGGCGCTCGACGGGGTCGAGGAGCCGAGCAGCGAGGCCGTCAGGTCGGGCAGGTCGGAGGCGTTGTAGTTGGCCCCCGTGGCCTTCTTCACATAGGAGTTGACCCGAAGATCGAGGTTGAGGGGGTTGGTCGCGTCGGGGCTCGCAACCGTGCCCGATCCGGCCGCATCGACCTCGTCGGTGCTCGAGTGGTGATGGAAATGGCCGACGAGGATCGCGCCGCCGGCCAGCACGACCGCCGCCGCCGCGGCGAGCGCTGCGGCACTGGGTCGGCCGAACCGGTTTCGGCGGGGGATGTCCGCGGCGTCCGGAACGACCGTGCTCGAGTGAACGTCCGGCTCGCTGGTCTGTTCGGTATCGGTCGTTGCAAGCGGCGGTTCGGCGGCGAGAGCGGCCGCGATCCGATTCCGGACCGCTGGCGGCATGGTGACCGGCGGCAGGTCGGCAAGGGCCGCGCGGGTCGCAGGGATCGTCTCCGCCCGTTCCCGGCACGCGATGCAGCCCGACAGGTGGTCGGTCACCTCGGCGCGGCGATTCTCGCTGAGCAAACCCTCGTCGAGGTCGGCGAGATTGTCGAGCGAAGGGTGTCCAGTCGGCTCGTCCGGGGGTGACGCCTGATCGCTCATGCGGGTGTCTTCCGCACCCAGGTGGCGATCCGCGTGCCGTCGTACCCCGTCATGGTTGCGTCCCGTTTCGCTTCATCGAGTCAGCCTGCTCACCAGTTTCGACGCGGGACAAATCGGTCTCGTTCCGCCGCGGATCGAAGTCTTTGAGGTGATCGGCCAGGCGAGCCCTCCCCCGGGCGCAGCGACTCTTGACCGTCCCCGACGGCACGCCAAGGATCGCGGCGGCTTCCTCGACCGCAAAGGCCTCGATGTCGACAAGGACGACCGCGGCGGCCTGCTCGGCGGGGAGCCGGCGAAGTGCGGCCAGCACGCTCATCTGGATGTCCCGGTCGGCGAGGGCGTCCGGTCCCGTCCGGTCGGCGGTCACGTCCGCGGGCAGTGGCTCGGTGGGACGAACCGCCTTGCGGCGGGCGAGGTCCAGGCAGGCGTTCACGACGATCCGGTGCAGCCAGGTCGTCACCGCGGACCCGCCGCGGAATCCGGCCGCCCCTCGGTAGGCCGAGATCAGGGCATCCTGCAGCGCGTCGGCCGCATCCTCGGACTGTCCCAGGGTTCGCAGCGCTACCGCCCAGAGTCGGTCGCGGTGGCGTTCGATCAACTCGTTGAACGCTTGCGGGTCGCCGTTGACGTGCCGGGCAAGAAGGTCGGCGTCCCCCGTCGGCGGCGCGCTCATTGGACCGAGCGTAGAGGCGCTACCGCAGCAGAGCGATCTCCGCCACTCCGAGGCGATGATGGCGGCCGGATTTGGGTAGTGACGTGAACCAGATCAACCAGTACCGGGCCGTGACCGGTTTGGTGAGCCTGATCCGTTCTGCGGCCGCGGCGCCCGGACGGACGGCGACGATCGGTAGGTCGGACGCGCGTTGCGGACGCCGCGATCCGGCTCTGATCTGCAGGGAGCTTCCCGGGCGGGAGAGCAGAAGCTCGGCGGCCCGGACCGGGCGAGGATGGCGGAGGCGGAGCAGCAGTCCGACCCCGTGGCCACCGCCGGGAAAGCCGGTGGCGGTGCGCTGCGGCGCGGTGCGCCACTCCGTCGACGGGTCGCCATCGACGACCAGGCTGAGCGCGGCCGGGTCGGTCGGAGCCCCCTCGTGCGCCGTGAACGATCGCACCCGTGGAGGAGATCGCCACACCACGTGCCGCCCCCCGGAGTGGCTGATCGCGTGGGGGATCGACGGCGCCGCGGTTTGCGGTGGCGTGGGGATCCGGCCGACGTCGCGACCGATCTGCCACCCGGCACAGCCGATCCCGATGATGACCAGCGGGGGCACGAGCCGCCAGAGCCAGCGCCTCCACGCCGGGTACGGACGATCCGTTCTCGGCACCGGTGCGGGGCGGGGTGCCGCAACGGGGAGCTCGGTCAGGTCCCGCAGGAGTGCATCCACGTCCGGGTATTCGCCGGTCAGTGCGCCGGCTGTCACGGCGTCCAGACCGCGCCCAACCCCCCTTCGCAATTGGCGCGGGTTGACCCCGGTACCTTTTCCCGCGCCCGGTAGGCCGGCCCAGCCTTCGAGCGGCCATCGACCGGTCACCGCAGCGAACAGCAGTCCACCGAGGCCACGAACGTCGTCGTGCACCGGGCCGCTGCGGAGGGGGGCGAGACCGAGCCCGCGCAGCCGTGGCTCGCCGTCAGGGGTGGGGAGCAGGACGTCGTCCGGGGTGAGTCCCCCGTGGGTGACGCCCTGGCGGTGTGCCGCTGCCACCGCCTGAGCGCACGAGCGGACCAGCCGGACGGCCAGTGGCACGGGTAGCGGTTGGTGGGCAACGGTGTCGGCCAGGGTCGGACCGTGGACCCACTCGGTGATGACCCAGAGCGTGACCGTCGAGCCGGTGGGTTCACTCCCGAGGTCGAGAATGCGCACCCACCGGGCATCGGTGACCTGGCCCGCTCGCCCGGCGTCCGCGGTGACCGCGTCGCGTCGGTCCGGCGTTTGACCGGCGATCAGCCAACCGGCGACGATGCGGTCGAGGACCTGGTCGGTCGCTCGCCAGAGCTCCGCAGTGGGCAGGGTCGGATCGAGCGAGACCTGCACAGCCTCGTCCAGGCGGTACCGGCGGTCCAGCTGCTGACCACCTTCGTGCAGCCGGGACACCCCACGACCTTAATGTTGCCGGCCAGGTTGCTGGGTCAGGACGAGACCGGCCCCCACGGCCGCATCGCGCCGATGTAGCCGTCCATGTAGACCGGCTGAATCTGGACGTTCTCACCGGTGTGCGGCGCGGCGATCATCAGTCCGTTGCCGATGTACATCGCGACGTGGTGGATGGTTGCTGGATCCGAGGTGTTCAGCGCCCAGAACAACAGGTCCCCGGGTTCGAGCTCCGCGAGGCTCGGGTGCAGACCGGCGTTCCACTGCTCGGCCGCGGTCCGGGGCAGCGAGATCCCGGCGTGTGCATACGACCACTGGGTGAGGCCGCTGCAGTCGAACGCATCCGGCCCGGTCGCGCCCCAGACGTAGGGAACGCCGAGCCGGCTGCGGGCCGCGGCGATCGCCATCGCAGCGATGTTGTTCGGCGGCTTGATCGTGACGTTCGGGTCGATCGTCCCGCCGGCCGTGGTGAGTGCGGTCGCGAAGTCCGCCGCCGCCGCGGCCGCGGCCGCGACCGCTTGCGCGTGAGCGATCCGTCGTACGGTCGCGGTCGCATCTGTGAGAGATCGTTGGGCGCGCGCAAGTAGCGCCGTCACCCGGCTCGCGTCGGTCCGCGCGGCGACCTGGAGGTGGGTGATGCGCCGGGTGATGCCCGTGTCGCGTTGGTCGAGGTTCTGCGCCTTGTCGACCGTGACCGCTGCCGCCTGAACGCTTCGGCTTTGGGTGGTGAGGACGCTGTTCGCGAGCTGCATGTTGTCCAGCGCTTGGGCCGGGTTTCCCCCGACCAGGAGCGAGGCGATGACCGAGGTGTTGCCACCGGACTCGTAGAGCGCCTGCGCCCGACTGCGGAGCTCGACCTGCGCTTGCGCGGAGTTGACCTGCAGCGTGGTGAGCGACTGGTCCGCGCTGGCTTGTTCGGAGACGGCGACGTTCAGCTCGCTCTGAACCCGGTCGTAGCGCTCGGTCAGCACCTCGGCGCGAGTGCGCAGCGCGTTGACGGTTCGACTCAGCGCGGCCGCTCGCGCCTTCGCCGTCGCCAGCGGATCAGCCGTCGCCTGCGGCACGACCCCGATGACGACGAGCAGCGCCGCACCGGCGGCGAGGGCAGCTCCGTTGCGGCCGATTCGCATCATTTTCCGGCCGCGGCCTCAGTTGACCGAGTTGGCGTCACCGTGTTCGGTGACGACGGTCAGGTGCTTGAGCGGGCCGATCCGGCCGAAGACGAGGGTATGCACGGTCTTGATCACCTCGAGGTGGATCGTTCCGTCCGGGTCGACCGTGAAGCCCTGGGTGGGAATGGTGACGTGCTTGCCCGCGAGCGACTGTTCGGCGGCCTGGTAGGCAATCTCGAGGTTGGGATTGCTGTGCCAGGACTGGCTGGCGGCGTAAGCCGCATTCTGGGCGTCGTTCTCGCCCGAGACATGGGCGGACATGACCGCAAAGCCGTCATAGCCGAGGACGCCAACAATCGCAAGGATCACGAGCAGCCGAGTGATCGTGACGAGTTGCATTGCGCCCCGGTCGCTCCCGGTGGTCCGCATCATCCCTCCTCTTCGAGGGATGTCGGTCTGTTTCGAGGGCTCCTTGAGAGTCGCTGGGGTAGCGCTAGGTGCCGGGCAGCATCGCTCGCAGCTCGCCGAGCTCCTTCACCCGCATGCGCCGGACCAGCAGGAAGAACACGGCGAGCCCGAGGCCACCGCCGATCACGAGGGTGATCAGCGCGGCGAGCGGCGTACTCGGCGGGCCGCTCGTGATCACCCTGGTGACGATCAGGATCGGGATCGCAGCCACTGCGGCGGCGACGAGCAGCCGCACGTGGGTGCGGATCACGTGCGTGGGCTGGGTCGCCGGAATCCGTCGCCGGAGCTTGAGGGTGAAAATCACCATGCCGAGCAAGTAGGACAGGGAGTAGCCCAGCGCA
>DATJWM010000079.1:0-16476 GCA_035501255.1 Mycobacteriales bacterium
ACGACCCGAACGGCATCACTTCGGATCGTTAGGCCGCAGCTGTCGCCCGCTGACGGTGTCCGTATAGGGCACCCCTACGGGCAGATTCACCGGGCGGGTCTTACGGGAAATGAGCGTGCGCTCGGCGAAGGCCGGTCGTGACCTTCGCGGCCGGCCCGCTCGACGACGGGCTTACGGACACTCCCCGAACCGAGCAGAACCGGCTAGATGCTCATGGCCGGGCACGGCGGTGTCGAAGACGAAATAGGGGCTACTTGCACGCAAAGGTGCATGGGAGGCACGGAGTGGCATCGCGGATTGCAGGCATCGCGGCGGTTGTCATGTGTTGCGCCGCCTTGGCTACCGGCTGCACGGCGTCGAAGTCGGGCGACGTAGCGGCTCCGGTTCAGTCGCCACCGAAGACGAGCGTGCCGGCCGTACCGAACGTGCACTGCACAACGTCGGCAAAGGTCTGCGCGGCGAAGGCCGAGTCTCAGTTCGGTCCTCACCTCAATCTCGTTCTCACTGGGATGCGTGGGGTCCGCTTCGTACGGTTGACGACATCCAGTTTCGGGATCAACCTTGACTACGAGATCCGGTCCGACCCGCTCAACGTCGGTTTCGAGCCTGGTGATCGGCAGAGCATTTTGTCGAACCCGACGAGTGTCCTCGTGCGCGGTGTCCATGGCCAGTTCGGCGAGGGTGGTTCCCAACCGACCTCGGTTTCCCAACCAACCTTGGTCTGGCGGACTTCAACTGGGACATGGTTTCTAACCTGCCCGCGAGGGACGTCGAAGCGAGTGGCGATCAGAATCGCAGATTCGTTGTCCTAGCGATTGGCTTGTCCCGCTCAGGGATGGCCCTACGGACGCTGCCGATCATCGTGGGATCGCTTGCGTATCCGATCGCCGGTTGATCGCACTGGCGTAAGAGCGGTGACAGACACGACGCCGGTCAGAGTCACGCTATCGGAATGATCTCTCATGCGGCGCCCTGCAGGTTCCGTGTGAGCAAACAGCCGCCTCGGCCTGCTCGACCTAGGACGCGGTAACCGCGGTGTTCTGTCGCGCCAGCATCGTGCGCAGCGTGGGGATCATTGCGAACGCGATCGGGAGCGGCAGCCACAGCGTGATCAGGCGGTAGGCGACGACCGCGACGATCGAGGTGGCCAGCGGCGCTCCCGCCCACACCAGGCTGATCGGCATCAGCACCATCAGTACGCCGGCGCCGGCGAGCGGCGAGCTGCGGCGGCTGAACAACATGCCGGTCGCGAAGCCGACGATCAGTGGCGCGATCGACATCCGTAGCCCGAACGCGGCGAGGGTGAACCAGAGCACGGCGGCCTCTGCCCCCCAGTACAACGCCATGCCGGGAACGGCGGGATCGCGCGAGAAGGACCGGCGGAACAGCACCTTGATCAACCCGATGCCGTCGAGGAAGATCGCAAGCCGGCGGCGCCAGCCGCCGTGCTCCCGCAGACTTTCGCCGTACCGGGCCGACAGCCAGAACGCCAGCGCGAGCCCGGGCACGGGCAGGATCGCCCAGGGCAGGCTCACCGATAGGGAGATCGGGACGTCTCCGACGAGCAGCGCGATCGCTGCCCCGCAGCCACCGAGTGCCAGGACGCCTTGCTCAAGGCCGGACAACGCACCGACCCAGACGGCGGAGTCGCGGGCCTTCGCGCCGGTCGCACCCAGCGCCCGAAGATCGAGCGCGCTGGTCTGGGAGAGGAACCCGCTAAAGCCGGCGACGACCACGGCCAGCATCTCCCGGGTTTCGAGCACCTGCCCGCACGCCGCCCGGAACGTCGACCGGTAGGCGACGTAGTAGCCGAGCAGTGAGACGGCGATTGCTCCGAGCGCAACGACGATCCACACCCAGTCGAAGTGGGTGAGGACGGCGGCGACCGCGCGGAAGCCGGCCACGTAGGACAACCCGAGGGCTCCGCCGAGCCCGAGCAGCGCCGCGACCGCCATCAACGTCGCGAGTTGCCAGGGCGCGCTGTGGACGTGGTGAGCGTTCAGCGAGCCGTTGACCGCCGCGATTAGCCGTCGCACGCCTCCAGAGTGACCAGATAATCCCGATCAGACAAGAGGCCTGCAGCAGTCAGGATTTCCCTCGGATCCGCCGACGTAGAAGGTATGGGTTCCTCCGCAGGGGCCAGCGGGGTCGCTGTGCCCAAGCCGGCGCACCCACCGATGCCTGCGTCCGATTACGCCCACTTTGTCGAGTTGCTGACCCGCGTCGGTTGCCACGTCTACAGCGGCGAAGTTCTCGAGAACGGCACGTACCAGGAGCTCTACACCGGCCCGGGGATCGAGCTGTTCCTCGGTCGGGAGGTCGACGACGACGCTGACCTGTCCGCCGCCTGGAACGCCGCGGTGCATCCCGACGACCGCAACGCCTACCTCGCCGCCGCCACCGCGGACGGCGAGGACGTGATCACCCTCGAATACCGGATGGTGGGCGCGGACGGGGTGGTGCGCTGGGTCCTGGACCAGATGTGGGTGCGTCCGGATTCCGGCGACGGCCGCCGGATCATCGACGGCGTCGTCACCGATATCTCCAGCCGCAAGGCCGCCGAGCTCGGGCTGCGCCGGCTCGCTCACAGCGACTCACTCACCGGGCTCGCCAACCGCCTGGATCTCGCCGAGCGAATCGACCGGGCCGCGCTGGAGTTCACACCGAAGTCGACCGGCGTCGCGTTGATGGTCTTGGACCTTGATGGGTTCAAGGCGGTCAATGACAGCTTCGGCCACGCGCTCGGCGACGAGCTGCTCGCCATGGTGGCGCTGCGCCTGGAATCCTCCCTGCGTCCGAACGACGTGGCGGCCCGGCTCGGCGGGGATGAGTTCGCGGTCCTGCTGCTCGGGGTCAACGGCGCCCAGGCCCAAGTGGCGGCCGAACGGGTCCGCGCGACCCTCGGCGTGCCGTTCGCCCTCTCCCGGAGCACGGTGGCGGTCAGCGCGAGCATCGGCTTGGTCCACTCCCTGGACGCCCGTGGCAGCGAGGAGCTGATGCGGGACGCGGACGTCGCGATGTACCGCGCGAAATCCTGTGGCAAGAACCAGGTCGTCACCTTCGAACCGGAGATGCAGGCGCAGGTTCTCCGTCGGCTCAGCGTCGAAAGCGAGCTGCGCAAGAGCGTGGAGGCCGGCGACTTCCTGCTGCACTACCAGCCGCTGATCGACCTGGACTCCCTGTGCGTGGTCGGAGTGGAGGCGCTCGTGCGCTGGCAGCATCCGACTCGCGGCCTGCTGCCTCCGGCCGAGTTCATCGACATCGTCGAGGACACCGGGCTGATCGTCCCGCTCGGCCGGTGGGTGCTCGAGCAAGCGACGAAGGACGTCGCCGAGCTCACCGAGCCGGGCGAAGAGCCCTTGTCGGTCTCGGTCAACCTCTCGCCTCGCCAGCTGCACGATCCGACGCTGGTCGCGACGGCGACCGAGGCGCTGGAGCGAGCCGGTCTCCCGCCGGAAGTGCTGGTGATCGAGATCACCGAGAACCTGCTGCTGCGTGACGCCGACCTGGCCCGCACCCGGCTGTCCGCGCTGCGTGCGCTCGGGATCAAAGTCGCGGTCGACGACTTCGGGACCGGCTACTCCTCGCTGGCCTACCTCGACCGCTATCCGGTCGACGTCCTGAAGATCGATCGGAGCTTCGTCGAGCCATTGGGTGCCAGCCGCAAGTCCGCTGCACTCGTCCGGTCGGTGGTCGACCTTGCCACCGCGCTCGAGCTCGACACGATCGCCGAAGGGGTCGAGACCGAGCAGCAATTGACCACGCTGCGGTCGTTGGGGTGCCGTCACGCCCAGGGGTTCTTCTTCTCCCAGCCGGTGCCGGTGAGCTGGATTCGGGCGTTGCTCGGTCCTCAGCCGTCGTGGAACGAGGAGTAGTCACAGCCAGTCGTGCAACCATGGCTGGCGCCGTCGCCGCGTCGGCGCGGGGTGTGACGCCCGATCGAACGCGAAGGACTGTGAGGAAGCAACTGTGGCTGAGCGCCTTTTTGCCACCCTGTCGACGAACCACGGGGACATTCGGCTGGAACTGTTCCCCAACCACGCGCCCAAGACGGTCGCCAACTTCGTCGAGCTGGCCGAAGGGACCCGGGAGTGGACCGACCCGCGGACCGGAACCCGCGGTACGACGAAGCTCTACGACGGCACGATCTTCCACCGGGTCATCGGCGACTTCATGATCCAAGGCGGTGACCCGCTCGGCACCGGCACCGGTGGCCCGGGGTACCGCTTCAACGACGAAATCCACCCGGAGCTCGCCTTCACCCGGCCGTACCTGCTGGCGATGGCGAACGCCGGACCCGGCACCAACGGCTCACAGTTTTTCATCACGGTGGTTCCGACCGCCTGGCTGACCGGCAAGCACACCATCTTCGGCGAGGTCGCCGACGCCGACGGCCGGGCGGTCGTCGACGCGATTGCGGCGGTGCCGACCGGGCGGATGGACCGTCCCAACGACGACGTGGTCATCAACGAGATCACGATCGAACGGGTCGATTCCTGAAGGTGGCGCGTTGACGGTTCCGACCGAGGACCCGCTTGGTGACGTCGAGCAGGACTGCTATCGACACCCGGGCGTCGGTACCGGCGTACGGTGCGCCCGGTGCGACCGGCCGATCTGCCCGAGGTGCATGACCGCGGCCTCGGTCGGATTCCACTGTCCCGAGTGCGTCTCCGAGGGCGCCAAGACAGTCCGCGAGGCGCGGACGGTGTACGGCGGGCGGATCCGGCCCGGCGGCCCGGTGGGCGTCGCCACCATGAGCCTGATCGCGATCAACGTGGTGGTCTTCATCATCACCGTCGCGAGTGGTGCCGGCTTCGTCTCCGGTGCGGCGGGCAAGTCGACGATCTACGAGCGGTTCGCGCTCATTCCGGTCGAGGTCGCACACGGCGAGTGGTACCGGCTGATCACCGCCGCGTTCCTGCACTACGGGATCCTGCATATCGGCTTCAACATGTACGCGCTGTACATCGTCGGACCTCCGTTGGAGGCGGCGCTGGGCCGGCTGCGTTTCGTCGTTCTCTACCTACTCGCCGGCATCGGCGGCAGTGCGCTCAGCGTCGCGTTCGGGCCGATCGGCGAGCAGGCGGCAGGCGCGTCGGGTGCGATCTTCGGATTGTTCGCCGCGCTCTACATCATCGCTCGCCACCGCCGCCTGGCGACCGAAGGCATCCTGATCACGATCGTTGCGAACCTGATCTTCACCTTCGCAGTACCCGGCATCGACTGGCGCGGCCACGTCGGCGGGCTCGTCACCGGCGCGGCAATCTCGCTGGTCTACGCGCGCGCTCCGCAAGGCCCGCACCGTGACCGCTTCCAGGCGATCGGCGTCGGGGTGATCGCGCTCGTCCTCGCGATCGGTGGATACGCGGCGGCCTCCCACGTCTACAACGAGTGCCCCGTGCTCATCTCCCACAACGGCGTCCCGGTCGCCTGCGAAACCGCGGGCTCATCCTCTGGAGTGTGACGATGCAGGTCAGCGAGCTGATCGACGCGCTCGAGGTCGAGGGTGCGGGGCTGGCGTCGGCTGCGGACTTCGCTGGCTGGGAGGCGTCGCTGCCGTCCTGTCCGGACTGGTGCGTTCGCGACTTGGTCGCTCACGTCGGGGAGGTCCATCGCTGGGCGGCCGCGATCGTGGGCCGGGCGCTGTCCTGTCCTGAGGACGCGGAGGCCGACGTGGGCACCGCACCCGCGGCCGCCGACCTGCTGGACTGGTACGTCGACGGCCACGCCGCACTCGTCCACACCTTGCGGGCCGCGCCCGAGGACCTCGACGCCTGGACGTTCCTCGCCGCGCCGTCCCCGCTCGCCTTCTGGGCGCGCCGCCAAGCGCTCGAGACTGCGGTTCACCGCGTCGACGGTGAACTGGCGACCGGAGCCGCAGCGCCGATCGACTCCGCCCTGGCGAGCGTGGGAATCGAGGAGATGCTCACCGGCTTCGGGCGGCGACGGCGCGAGTTCGCCCCCGGCGTCATCCGGCTCGAACCGTCGGAGACGACGGCCTGGCAGATCACCCTCGGACCGCAGGGTGCGGTGTCCGAGCCGGATCCGGCCGGCACGCCCAGGGACGTGACGATCAGCGGGACGACCTCGGATGTCTACCTGTGGTTGTGGAACCGGCCGTCGCCGGTGCGGATCGAGGGTGACGAGGACGTGGCGCGGCAATGGGCGAGCGTTCGAGTGCGCTGGAGTTAGCCGACCTCATTCGTCGCTGATTTGCTCGGCCTTCTCGCGGAGGCTCTTGAAGTCCTTGCCCCGGGTGTCGCCGATCAGCGAGTCGGTGGAGGTGAATCCCCAGCCGTCGTATTTGACGGCGACCCGAGCGAGCCGGTGTTTCGCCGTACCGCCGCACTCGTCGCAGACCCGCGGATCGAGCTCGCCGAGCGGCAGGAGCAACTCGACCTCGGTGCCGCAGTCGACGCAGCGGAACAGATACAGCGGCATCGATCACCTCGTCCACAGTGGGGATAACCCCTGTGGGCGAATCACAGCGGTGTGACTACTGGGCTGTGAGATCGAACGCATCCGGGTATCAGGGCCTGTGTGTATCAGCGCCACTGCGTGGAAACCCCGAACCCGGCCACGATGAACCCGAAGCCGATCAGAAGGTTCCAGCTGTCCAGGGACTTGACCGGGAGCGAGCCGCCCGTGACGTAGAACAACACGAGCCAGACGATGCCGATCGCGAACAGCCCCAGCATCAGCGGTGCGACCCACGGCGGGCTCACCCGCTTCTTCGACGAGCGGGTCGGTGGCGGCGTGTAGGACGCCTTCGCGCGAACGCGTGACTTCGGCACGGAAGCTCCTTCTCGTTGGCTGTTCGGGTACTAGCGTAAAGCGGTGGAGACGGTCGCCGCACCCACTCGGCCCACCCACGAGCCGGCCGGGGGCGGCTTCGGTTGGCGGAGCGTCGTCCGTGGCACCGGCGAGATCCTCATCACCGCCGGCCTCATCATCTTGCTCTTCGTCGTCTACGAGCTGTGGTGGACGGGATATACGACCCGCCACGACCAGCGTGTTCTGACCAAGGCGATCCACGAACAGTGGGCCCGAGGCAAGACGATCGCCGACCCAAAGCTCGGCTCCGGGATCGCGATCCTGCGGATTCCCCGGTTCGGGCGGCACTACGTGTTCGTCGTCGTTCAGGGCACATCGACGTCCGACCTGATCAAGGGGCCCGGGCACTATCCGGGGACGGCGATGCCGGGCCATGTCGGGAACTTCGCGGTCGCCGGACACCGGACGACCTACCTGCATCCCTTCTACAACATCAACGAGCTGCGGGTGGGCGACCCGATCGTGATCGAGACGCGCACCCGCTGGTTCACCTACCGGGTGCAGAACATCCCCGGAACCAACGCACCGCACCAGGAAATCGTGACCCCCTCGGATGTCTCCGTGTCCTACCCGGTCCCCGACCAGCCCGACCCCGCGTTGGCCCCGACCCTGCGAGTGCTGACGTTGACCTCGTGCAACCCCCGGTACTCGGCGGCGCAGCGGATCGTCGTCCACGCGCTGCTGATCGGATCCCAGCCGAAATCTGAGGGTCTGCCGCCAGCGCTGACCGGCTACCGCCCGGGCGGCAGCTGATGTACGCCTGGATCTGGCGAAAGTTGCCGGGCAGGTGGCCGGTGAAGCTGCTCGGTTCACTGATCCTGGTCGCCGCGGCGGTGGCAGTGCTCTTCCTGGTGGTGTTCCCGTGGCTAGGCCCCAAGCTGCCGTTCAACCACGTGACGGTGGGGTGAGGCTGGCTATTGGTTTGTCGGCACCCCGGCGGTGGCTCGACAATGATGCCCAGGACCAATCGGCCCGATCCAGCGCAGGGGAGGTGAGCACGAATGACGACGCGCGTGACGCGGGTGCTTGTCGTCGACAACTACGACAGTTTCGTGTTCAACCTCGTGCAGTATCTCGCCCAGCTCGGCGTCGAGGTGACCGTACGCCGTAACGACGCGGTCGGGGTGGACGACCCGATCCTCGGTGAGGTCGACGGTGTCCTCCTCTCGCCCGGTCCGGGTGCGCCCGAGGACGCTGGCGTGTGCATCGATCTGATCAAGACGATCGGCACGACGACCCCGATCTTCGGGGTATGCCTGGGACATCAGGCGATCGCGGTCGCCTATGGCGGGACCGTCGATCGTGCGCCGGAGTTGCTGCACGGCAAGACGAGCGAGGTCTACCACGAGGGTGTCGGGGTGTTCGCCGGCCTTCCGAGCCCGTTCATCGCGACCCGGTATCACTCGCTGGTCGCGCTCGAAGCCGACCTTCCGCCCGAGCTTGCGGTCACGGCCCGGACCGCGAGCGGGCTGATCATGGGACTGCGCCACCGCGACTTCCCGGTCGAAGGTGTTCAGTTCCACCCCGAGTCGGTGCTGACGCAGGGCGGGCATCAGATGCTGGCGACCTGGCTCACGGCGTGCGGGAACCGCACGGCTGCGGCGCTGGTGCCGGAGCTCGCCGCGCGGATCGAACGCCAACGCGCCGCCGTCGCCTGACATCGCCCAACTGTCAAAAACCGGGCGTTTGAACGCCGAAAACGCCCGATAGCTGACAGTTGGGCGGTGGTTAGGGGGTGGGGGATGTCGACGGGGAGGAGTTCGTCGAGGGTGAGGGGTTGGGCGAGCTTGTCGCCGACTTCGTCGGGTGCGGCTTGGGCTGCTTGTTGTCGACGTAGATCGTGATCGTCGAACCGGTTTCGGCGTAAGTGTTCCCGGCGGGGTACTGGCTCACGATCAGGCCGTCGTTCTTCTTGGTATAGACCGCCGCATCTCTCACGACCGGGTTGAACCCGACCTGTTGCAGGATCGCGGCCGCGGTCACCGGGTCTTTGCCAACGACATTCGGCACTTTGACGTGCGCGTTCGACACGATCAGCGTGACCTTCGTGCCGGCCGGGACGCTGGTCCCGGCCGCGGGTTGCGTGCCCAACACCCAGTTGGCCGGCGCGCTGGAGTTGCGCGGGACGATCTGTCCGACCAGCAGATGACCGGCCGCGAGGGCTGCCTTCGCGCCCGCGAGGTTCTCTCCTTGCAGGCCCTGCGGGATGGTCACGTACATGATTCCGTTGGAGACCGTCAGATCGACGGCATGCCCACGATTGAGCAGAATCTGAGCCGGTGGATCCTGTGCGAGCACGATCCCCTTGTTGGCCTTGCCGGTGTACTTGTAGGTGACTGTGCCGACCTTCAGTCCCTGACTCAGCAGCGTCGCCCGCGCGTCGGCGATCGTTTGATGCCGCAGATCCGGGGTGGAGACGTCGGACTGTGACTTGCCGATCACACTGCGGGCCGCGACCAACGCGACGACGAAGACCCCGATCGTCGCAACGGTGAGCAGCAAGTACGCCAAGCCGCGTCGACGGCGTTCTCCGGGCTCGCGCATCAGCACGGTGGTCGGCGGCACGGACGAGGTCATGAAGTCCTCGCGCGGCACGGGCCGGGCTTGCACCGGCTCGCCGGCGAGGGCTCGCTCGATGTCGGCCCTCATGTCGGCCGCGGATTGGTAGCGGTTGATCGGGTTCTTCGCCATCGCGTAGAGGACGATCGCGTCGACCGCCTCGGGGATGTCCGGCTCGACGGCGGACGGAGCGACAGGGTCCTCGCGAACGTGCTGGTAGGCGACCGCAACCGCGGTGTCGCCGGTGAACGGCGGCGCGCCTGTCAGCAGCTCGTAGAGCAGGCAACCGGTCGAGTACACGTCGCTTCGGGCGTCGACGTGCTCGCCGCGTGCCTGCTCGGGCGAGAGGTAGTGCGCGGTGCCCACGACCGCCGAGGTTTGCGTCATCGTTGTGTTCGACGTGGTGAGCGCGCGGGCGATCCCGAAGTCCATGACCTTCACGTCGCCGGTCGGCGTGAGCATGATGTTGCTCGGCTTGACGTCGCGATGGACGATCCCGTTCGCGTGCGCTTGCTCGAGCGCCGTGCACACCGCGGCAGCGATCTCGAGCGCGCGTGGAGGGAGCAGGCGTCCCTCGGTCGAGAGCAGCGTGCGCAGTGTCTGTCCTTCGACGTACTCCATGACGATGTACGGCGTCTTGACCCCTGCAACGAGCTGCTCGCCGGTGTCGTAGACGGCGACGATCGAGGGGGAGCTCAGTGACGCGGCCGACTGCGCCTCGCGCCGGAACCGGGCCTCCGAGGTCGGATCCTGACTGAGGTCGGAGCGCAGCATCTTGATCGCCACGTCACGGCCGAGCCGGACATCGCGGCCCTTGTGGACCTCGGCCATCCCGCCGTATCCGATGACCTCGCCGATCTCGTAGCGACCGCCGAGCAAGGTTGAGCCGGAGGTCATCCTGTGCCCCCTCCCGTAACGGCAAGGGTCACGAGTGAGCCGACCCGGACACGAATGCCGGCCCTCGGAGATTGGCGGACGACGGTCGCGTCAGCTGCCGCGCCGGGGTTGTTGACCCGAAGCGCGGCGTGGGTGAGCGCGTGCTGTGCGGCGACGACGGACAGACCGACGACGTCGGGTACGGCGGTCTCGACCGGCCCGGAACTGCGATCGAGCACCCAGAGCAGGATGCCGCCGAGCACGACCACCACCGCGCCGAGTGCGATCAGCCGGTTGCGCACCCGCACGCGCCCGGGATCGTCGGCTGCCGCGGTCATGGCGGGCGTGGCCTCCTGGGGATCGGTCGGCACGGTCACGAGCACCCCAGCACTGCGCACATCACGTCGCGCGCGATCGGCGCGGCGACCGCGCCGCCGGTGGCATCGCTGCCGAGGCTACCGCCGTCCTCCACGAGGACGGCGACCGCGACGCTCGGATGCTGAGCGGGGGCGAAGGCGACGAACCACGCGTGCGGGGGGAGGTGCTCCGCGCTCGTGCCGTGCTGGGCCGTGCCGGTCTTGCCGGCGACCGTGATGCCCGGGATCTGGGCGGCTTGCCCGGTCCCGCTCGACACCACCAACTCCATCATTCCGGTGACCTGTTGGGCGACCCGGGCGCTGACCGATCGCCGCAAGACCTGCGGTTGAGTCTGGGACAGGACGCTCGCGTCCGGCCCGCGTTCCTGGGCCACGAGGTACGGCTTCATCTCCACGCCGTGGTTGGCGATGGCGGCACCGATCTGCACTGCCTGCATCGGTGTGAGCGCATCGTCGTACTGCCCGATCGCGGCGAGCGCGGTGTTAGGGAGGTTGGCGTTCGAGTTGAACTGGCTCGCCGCGACGGGCAGGGGGATCGATTCGGGTTCGCCGATGCCGAACGCCTTTGCCTGAGCGGCCAGCGTGTCGTTACCGATCTGGAGGCCGAGGTTGGCGAATGCGGTGTTGCACGAGATCCGGAAGGCGTCCGCGATCGTCGAGGTGTGACCGTCGCCGCAGCTCTCGCCGCCGAAGTTGTGGACGTAGGTGGTGGTCAGCGGTAGCCGCAGCGCATCCGGCGACGCCACCCGGGAGGCCGGCGAGTATTTCCCCGTCGAGAACGCAGCCGCGGAGGTGACGATCTTGAACAACGAGCCGGGGGGATAGGTCTGCGAGGTCGCGCGGTTGATGAGCGGTTCGCCGGGGTCGTGCAAGAGCTTGTGGTAGCTCGCCGCGATCTGGCTGGTGTTGTGCGTCGACAGGACGGACGGGTTGTACGACGGGGAACTCGCGAGTGCGAGGATCGCCCCGGTCGTCGGGTTCATCGCGACCACCGCACCGCGAACGCCTGTGAGCCCGTTGTACGCGGCGGCCTGCGCCCTCGGGTTCAGGGTGAGGATCACCGATCCTCCTTGCGGGGTCCGCCCGGTGATCTCGTCGGAGAGGCGGTGGATGAACAGGCGGTCGTCGGTGCCGGCGAGGACCGGGTCTTGGGTCTGCTCGATCCCCGACGCGCCGACGACGAGGGAGTAGAAGCCGGTCACCGGCGCGTACTCCGCGCCGCCCGGATAGGTGCGCAGGTACTTGAGCTGGTCGTTCGTGGGAATCGAGCGCGCGACGTCCTTGCCGGCCACCACGATCGGTCCCCGTTGATGGTCGTACTCGCCGTAGAGGACCCGGACGTTATGCGGGTTGGCGCGCAACGACGAGGCCTCGCCGACCTGGACGACGTTGCTGTTGACCAGCAGCGCGATGAACATGATCAGCACCGCGGTCGCGACGTAACGGATGCGGCGGTTCACCGGATTTCTCCGCTCATCGTCGCACCACCATGGTGGCGTTCTCGGCGGCCGCGGCCGGCACCGGCGGCGCGGGCCTGCGGGCGGAGTCGCTGATCCGCAGCAGCAGAGCCAGAAGGATCCAGTTGGAGATCAGGCTGGACCCGCCGTAGGACAGGAACGGAAGGGTCAGTCCGGTGAGCGGGATGAGGCGGGTGACGCCACCGACCTGGACGAAGACCTGAAGCGCCAGACCGAAGGCGAGCCCGACACCGAGGAGCTTGCCGAAGGCGTCGCGGGTTCCGATCGCCGCCCGTAGCCCGCGCATGACGATGATCAGGTACAGGCACAGGATGGCCATCAGGCCGGCGAGCCCGAGCTCTTCGGCGATCGTCGACGCGATGAAATCGGTGTTGGCGAAGGGCACAAGGTCAGGCCGGCCCTGCCCGAGGCCGGTGCCGAAGATCCCTCCGGTGGCTTGGCCGAACAGACCTTGGGCGAGCTGGTAGCTCTCGTTGGTGATGTAGGCGGGTGCGAGTGGGTGCAGCCAGATCTGGACGCGCTCGTGGACGTGGCCGATGAAGTGGTAGGCGATCAGCGATCCGAGTGCGAAGAGCAGGACACCGATGAGCAGCCAGGAGCGGCGTGCCGTGGCGACGTAGAGCATCGTGACGAAGATTCCGAAGAACAGCAGGCTCGATCCGAGGTCGGACTCGCGGGTCAAGATGAGCAGGCTCGCCGCCCACGCGACCAACACCGGGCCAAGGTCGCGGGCGCGCGGCAGCGTCATACCAAGCACTTTGCGTCCCGCCAGCGACAGCACCTCGCGCTTGCGGACCAGGTATCCCGCGAAGAAGACCTCCAGCGCCAATTTGGCGATCTCGCCGGGCTGGAAGGAGAAGCCGTTGAACCGGATCCAGATCCGCGCTCCGTTGACCGTGCTGAATCGGGCGGGCAGCAACGCGGGGAGAACGAGCAGCCCGAGTCCGACCGCCATCGCCGTGTAGGTCAACGACTCGAGCACCCGGTGATCCCGCACGAGCAGGAGTACGCCGAGAAACGCGGCGATCCCGACGATCGTCCACACCAGCTGGAGCGGAGCGTCGGCGGTAAAGGACGTGTGGCTCGCATGCGCTCGGGACTGCGCGGCCAGGTCGAGCCGATGGATCAGCACTAAGCCGAGGCCGTTGAGTAGCACGGCGGCGGGTAGAAGGAGCGGGTCGGCGTACGGCGCGAGCCGTCGGAGCGCGAGATGTGTGCCGATGGCGAGCACCGCAAACCCGAGGCCGTCCTCGACCAGCCCGCTCGGCAGCTGGTCGCTGTACGCGGCGCTGACCGAGGTGAAGCAGACCAGCGTCACGATGACGGCGAAGATCACCAACGCAAGTTCAGTGCCGCGGCGCTGGGTCTTGCCGCTGGCAACGGTGAGGCTCATGACGCGGCGGGGCACCACGCCGGCAGCGTCGGCGTGGGGACGGGTGTCGGGTCGTGGGCGTGGCGAGCGTGATGTTTGGGCGTCGGGGTCGGAGTCGGCGCGGGGGTGATGAGCGCACAGGCCTGAGTGCGAAGGTCGTCCACGACCTGGTTTGCGCTGTCCTGACTGGAAGCCTTGATGCCGTCCGCGAGCCGGTCCTGGTCGTCTTGCGGCAGGGCAGAGGCCGGCAGGTTGGTCAGCGTGTGGACCGAGCTCAGCGTGTGGCCGCCGACCTTTCCTTGCACTCCCTGATAGACCGCCACCTTTCCCGCCGATGGCGCGACGTACCACTGGTGGTTGATGTAGATGACCGTGATCGCGACCGCGGCGACGATCAGCAGGAGGACCACGGCGGCGACCAGACCCAGGCGCCGGGCGAGCCGACCGGATCGCGGTGCCGGATAGTCCGGCCCGGCGCTCCTCGGCTGTTCCGTCTGCTCCACCGGTTCGTTTCCGGTGGCTCGCCTCGGTGCGGCGGCCGCGCCGGCGAGGAGCGGCGAGCTGATTCCAGTGCCGCTGTCAAGCAGATCCGCGACGATGCAGGTCACGTTGTCCGGTGCGCCGACGGCAAGGGCGAGGTCGATCATCCGATCGCACGACTGCTGCGGGTCGGTGACCGTCAGCGCGTCGGCGATGTCGTGCATCGCGACGTAATCGGACAGGCCGTCGCTGCACAGCAGGAAGCGATCACCGGCCTCGGTGTCGAGGGTCTCCAACACGGGCTTGGTGCTGGTCCGACCGTCGAGTGCCTGCAAGATCCAGGAGCGCCGCGGATGGGTGAGCGCCTCCTCGGCCGTGATCTCGCCGTCGTCGACGAGGGACTGGACGAGGGTCTGGTCGCGGGTGAGCTGATCGATCGTTCCGGCGCGCATCCGGTAGGCCCGGGAGTCGCCGAGTTGCGCAAGACCCAGTCGATCATCGGACCACAACAGTGCCGTGAGAGTGGTTCCCATGCCGGTCAGCGATGGATCCGCCTCGATCGCGGTCCGAAGCCGGTCGTTGGCGGTGTCGATCGCGTCCGCGAGTGCGTCGAGGGGATCGGCGATCTCCGCGCGCGCGTCCAGCGGGACGAGGCTGTCGACCGCGATGGCGCTGGCCACCTCGCCCGCGACCGACCCACCGACGCCGTCGGCGACGACTAGCAACCGCGGCCCGGCGTACAGGGAGTCTTCGTTTCCCTCCCGCGCGAGGCCGACGTCGCTTCGCGCTCCGACGTTCCAGTGCAGCCTCATGCCTGGAGCTCCAGGACGTTGCGCCCGACCCGAAACCGGCCGCCGGTCGGGATGACGACGGGAGCGGTGAGCTTCGCGTCGCCGATGAACGTGCCGTTCGTGGACCCGGTGTCCTCGATCAGCCACTCCTCGCCGCGCGGGATCAGCCGGGCGTGGTGCTGGGAGGCGTAGTCGTCGGTGAGCACGATGGTGGCGTCGTCGGCACGACCGATGGTGACTGGAAGCGAGGACAACCTGACCGTTGCTCCGGCATTCGGCCCTTCGACGACCGTGACTCGGGTCGCTGGCGGTTGCTGCCGTTTGCGCGCTTTCTTCGTTCGTCGGGCGGCCTTCGCGGCTGGCGGAGCGCTGACCGCCTTCCCGGTGGAGGGTTTCGGCTTCCGGGTGGGGGGCCTTGCAGGGACCAGTCGCGGGCGGCGCTCCGCGACATCGCTGCGGACCGCAACGACGGTAGCGATGACGAAGCCCCAGAGCAGGATGAGCACGACTGCGCGGAGCAGGAAGACGACTGCTACGGGCACGAAGTGTTCAGTCCTCGTCGCGGCGGAAGATCAAGGTCGTGCTCGCGATGTCGATCCGGTCGCCGTCGCGGAGCTCCGCCCGGGAGGCCGGGACGCCATTGACGGTCAGGCCGTTGGTCGAATCGAGGTCGATCAGCTCGAGCTGGCCGTCTGCCCAACGCAACTCCGCGTGGCGTCGCGAGATACCGGGGTCGTCGAGACGCAGGTCGCTCTCAGCCGCTCGCCCGACGATCGTGACCGGGTGGGTCAGGAAGTACGCCGACTCCTCGTCGCCCACCGAGATGATCAGCCGCGGTCGAGTGGGCAAGGCTCCCGGTGGCGCGGGGCGGGGGCCGGGGTGGCCACCGTCGCCCGGGTCAGAAGGTGCACCTTCGGTCGCCACGACCGAGCTTCGGACGCGAAACGTTCCCTGCCCGACACCGGCCGGCGTGCCGAACGTGACAACCACCGGACCGACGAAGGAGTAGCCGGCCTCGTTTGCGTGCTCGCGCACCATCGCGGCGAGCTCATCGGTGAGCTCGGCTTGCCATTCCTTGAACCGTTCGAAGTCGTGCGTGGACAGTTCGACGACGTACTGGTTGGAGGTGAGGACCCGCCCGGCGCCGACGACAGACCGGCGGTCGTCGGACTCGCGGGTCAACGCACCGGCGATCTCCACCGGCTGAACGTCGCCCTTGAACACCCTGGCGAAGGCGCCCTCGACGAGTCCGCCGAGGCGCCTTTCGAAGGCTTGCAGGACTCCCACGACGCCTCTCTTCCCGCGTGTGAGGGCGATCGTATCGGTCGGGGATGAGAAACCTTGCGTGCTAGCGTGAACGCTCGCTCGGGCGAGTGGCGGAATGGCAGACGCGCACGGTTCAGGTCCGTGTGTCCGTAAGGACGTGGGGGTTCAACTCCCCCCTCGCCCACTATCCACAGATGGCAGTTGACCTGCAGTTTCTGTCGTAGGGCGCTCGTACCGTCACCTCCAAGGCCTAACCAGGGCCTAACGCGACCCGGAGGTGACCGATGGCGACCGTGGTTTCCCGCAAGCGCAATGACGGGACTCTGGCCTACCGCGTGAAGTGGCTACTTGGCGGCGCGCGCGGTGGCCGATGGCAGTCCGAGACCTTCGACGATCGACGCGCGGCCCTGAAGTTCCAGGCACTGGTCGAGGCAAACGGTCAC
>DATJWM010000080.1:0-18342 GCA_035501255.1 Mycobacteriales bacterium
TCGTTGGAGGCGCAGCGGGTGGCTTCGGCGACGGAGCGGGACCGGTTGAAGTCGACCGTGGATGAGCTGTCCGCGGCGTTGGCGCAGGCCGCGCAGGGCGACCTGTCGGTGCATGTCGAGGCCGACGCGGACGCGCAGTCCGGCGCCGAGGAGCAGCTGGTCCGCCTCGCCGGAGCCTTCGACGAGACGTTGGGGAACCTGCGCAGCCTGGTCGGACAGGTCCGCGGCGGCGGGGAACAGATCGTCGCCGCAGCGGTCGAGCTACTCGCAACCGCCGAGGAACACGCCGTGTCCGCCACCCAGCAGTCCTCCGCGGTCACCGAAACCACCTCCACGATCGAAGAGCTCGCCGCCACCGCCGCCCAGATCGCCGAAACCTCCGAAGCGGTCGCCCGCTACGCCGCCGAAACGCTGCGGCACGCCGAAGACGGCCGCAAAGCCGTCTCCGCCAGCGTCGACGCCATGGACACCATCGCCGCCCGCGTCGACCAGATCGGCGGCCGCGCGCTGTCCCTCGGCGACAAAAGCCAAGAGATCGGCCGGATCCTCGAAGTCATCAACGACCTCGCCGACCAGACCAACCTGCTCGCCCTCAACGCCGCGATCGAAGCCGCCCGCGCCGGCGAAAACGGCCGCGGGTTCGCCGTCGTCGCCTCCGAAGTCCGCAAACTCGCCGAACGCGCCCAACAATCCACCGGCCAAATCCAGGCCATCGTCGCCCAGATCCAAGCCGAAACCAACGCCACCATCATCGCCAGCGAAGAAGGCGCCAAAGACGTCCGCAACGGCAGCCACCTCGCCCGCGGCGTCGTCGACGCCCTCGAACGCATCAGCGGCATGGTCGACGAAACCACCACCGCCGCCAAAGAAATCTCCGTCGCCACCCAACAACAACGCTCCGCCTCCGACCAAGTCGTCGCCGCCATGACCCAAGTCTCCGACGTCTCCCGCCAATACGCCGTCGGCAGCAAACAATCCGCCGCCGCCGCCGCCCAACTCAACACCCTCGCCGCCGAACTCCGCGCCAGCATCGCCCAATTCAAAGTCGCCTAACCCCACCCCCGACACCCCACCCGGCGTTCCAGAGCACAACCACACCCCCACCCCCGCGCGTCACCACCCACAACCCCCCAACACGCCGCAGCCATGCTCACAAACGCCGCCACCACCACCCCCAAAACGGCGTCACGCCGTTACGCGACGGCGTCAGGGATGCGTTGAGATTCGCGCGCCCGCCGTCAGGGACGCGTCAGGAGCGTTGAAGACGCGGACCTACCGGGCGAACACTGCACGCATGGCTGATCTTGTGTTCGTCATCGTGACGGTCGCGGTCTTCGCACTCTTCGCGTTGATCGCCAAGGGGGTCGAGCGGCTATGACCGCCGAGAACCTCATCGGACTTCTGCTGTCAATCGGGGTCGCGGTCTACCTCGTGTTCGCGCTGATCTTCCCGGAGCGGTTCTGATGGGTACGACGACCGCCGGCATCATCTTCATCGTCACGCTGGTCCTCGCGCTCGCCGCGTCGTACCGACCGCTCGGCGACTACATGGCGAGGGTCTACGGCTCCGACCGGCACCTGCGGATCGAACGCGGGATCTACCGGCTCTCCGGTGTGAACCCGGACACCGACCAGACGTGGGGCGCCTACCTGCGCAGCGTGCTTGCCTTCTCGGCGATCTCGGTGCTGATTGTCTACCTAATCCTTCGCGCGCAGGGCCACCTTCCCTTCAGCCTCGGTTTCGGCGGCATGCACGCGAGCCAGGCGTTCAACACCGCGGCGAGCTTCACCACCAACACGAACTGGCAGTCCTACTCGGGCGAGTCGAGCTTGGGCTACGCAGCGCAGATGGCCGGCCTCGCCGTGCAGAACTTCGTCTCCGCGGCGGTCGGTATCGCGGTCGCGATCGCTCTGGTTCGCGGTATCGCCCGTTCCCGGACCGACAAGCTCGGCAACTTCTGGGTCGACCTGGTCCGCACCTGCATCCGCATCCTGCTACCGATCTCGGTGCTGGCGGCCATCGTCCTCATCGCCGGCGGCGCGATCCAAAACTTCCACGACGTGCACACGATTACCACGATCGCCGGAAACAAGCAGTCTCTGACCGGCGGCCCGGTGGCGAGCCAGGAGGCGATCAAGGAGCTCGGGACGAACGGCGGCGGGTTCTACAACGCCAACTCCGCGCACCCGTGGGAGAACCCGACGGCCTGGACCAACTGGTTCGAGATCTACCTCCTGCTCGTGATCGGCTTCGCCCTGCCGCGCACGTTCGGCCGGATGGTGGGCGACCGGCGGCAGGGCCTCGCGATCGTCGCGGTCATGGGTGTGCTCTTCATCGGCAGCCTCGTCACCATGAACGTCTACCAAGGCATCCACCACGGCACCGTCCCGACCTCCGTCGGCGCCGCGAGCGAGGGCGTCGAGCAACGGTTCGGCGTACCCGACTCAGCCACGTTCGCCTCGTCGACGACACTCACCTCAACCGGCGCGGTCGACTCGTTCCACGACTCCTACACCAGCCTCGGCGGCGCCGTGACCCTGCTCGACATGCAGCTCGGCGAGGTCGCTCCGGGCGGCACCGGATCCGGTCTGTACGGGATGCTCGTGGTCGCGATCATCACCGTGTTCGTGGCCGGCCTCATGGTCGGACGAACTCCGGAGTACGTGAAGAAAAAGATCGCGGCTCGCGAAATGAAGTTCGCGTCGCTGTACTTCCTCACGACGCCGATGTTCGTCCTGGTCGGCACCGGGATCGCGATGGCGATGCCCGGCCAGCGAGCGGCGATGCTCAACACCGGTGCGCACGGCTTCTCCGAGGTCCTGTACGCCTTCACCTCTGCCGGCAACAACAACGGCTCGGCGTTCGCGGGCATCAGCGTCAACACCACCTGGTACAACACCGCACTGGGTCTGGTGATGCTCGGCGCCCGGTTCATCCCGATGATCTTCGTCCTCGGCCTCGCCGGTTCGCTCTCTCGACAACAGACCGTTCCGGTCTCCGAAGGCACGCTGCCCACACATCGCCCGCTCTTCGTCGGGATGGTGGTCGGCGTCGCCCTGATTGTCGTCGCCCTCACCTACCTGCCCGCGCTCGCACTCGGGCCGCTCGCGGAAGGCCTGCACTGATGACCGCCACGACTGCACGAGTGGGCGCCGGCCTGCTCGACCCGAAGATGCTGTGGACCTCCGCGCCCGACGCGGTGCGCAAGCTCAACCCGGCCACGCTCTACAAGAACCCGGTCATGTTCATCGTCGAGATCGGGTCGGTCTACACGACCTGGCTGGCGATCAAGGATCCGAGCGCGTTCTCGATCATCACGACGATCTGGCTCTGGATGACCGTCCTGTTCGCCAACCTCGCCGAGGCCGTCGCCGAGGGCCGCGGAAAGGCGCAGGCCGAGACGCTGCGCAAGGCGAAGACGACCACCATGGCGCGTCGCCTGATCGGCTGGACACCCGGAACCGACCCGGCAGCGGTCCGCGAGGAGGAGATCAGCGCGACGACACTCGCCCAGGGCGACCACGTCGTGGTCGAGGCCGGCCAGGTCATCCCCGGTGACGGCGACGTGGTCGACGGAATCGCGAGCGTCGACGAATCCGCGATCACCGGCGAGTCAGCACCTGTGATCCGCGAGTCGGGCGGCGACCGCTCGTCCGTCACCGGTGGCACCAAGGTCCTCTCCGACCGGATCGTCGTGGAGATCACCCAGAAGCCGGGTGAAAGCTTCATCGACCGGATGATCGCGCTGGTCGAGGGGGCGTCCAGGCAGAAGACGCCGAACGAAATCGCCCTCAACATCCTGCTGGCCTCACTCACCATCATCTTCCTGCTCGCGGTCGCGACGCTCCAGCCGTTCGCGATCTTCGCGAAGGCGCAGCAGCCCGGCCTGGCGAACTCGCTGGCCCTTACCGAGCACGGCCTGACCGGGATCGTCCTCGTCTCGCTCTTGGTCTGCCTGATCCCCACCACCATCGGGGCGCTGCTGTCCGCAATCGGGATCGCGGGCATGGACCGGCTCGTGCAGCGCAACGTCCTCGCCATGTCGGGTCGTGCGGTCGAGGCCGCAGGCGACGTCAACACGCTGCTGCTCGACAAGACCGGCACGATCACGATCGGCAACCGGGAGGCGGTCGAGTTCATCCCCGTCGACGGAGTGAGCGAGCGCGACCTCGCCGACGCCGCCCAGCTGTCCAGCCTGGCCGACGAGACCCCTGAGGGTCGCTCGATCGTCGTTCTCGCGAAGTCGACGTACGGATTGCGCGAACGGCCCCCCGGAGAGCTGCACGAAGCTTCGTTCGTTGCGTTCAGCGCGCAGACCCGGATGAGTGGCGTCGACCTGCACGAAGCAGACGGGGTCCACGAGATTCGCAAGGGCGCCGCCGCAGCGGTCCAGGACTGGGTACGCGAGTCGGGCGGACCTGCCGACGTCGAGATCAGTGAGATCGCGGACGGCATCTCCGGTGCCGGCGGCACGCCGCTCGTCGTCGCGGAGCGCACCGGCGCCGGCGCCCGCGCGCTCGGCGTCGTCCACCTCAAGGACATCGTCAAGCAGGGCATGCGGGAGCGGTTCGACGAGCTTCGCGCGATGGGCATCCGCACCGTGATGATCACCGGTGACAACCCGCTCACCGCGAAGGCGATCGCGGACGAGGCCGGGGTCGACGACTTCCTGGCCGAGGCAAAGCCCGAGGACAAGATGGCGCTGATCCGCTCCGAGCAGAGCGGCGGCAAGCTCGTCGCGATGACCGGAGACGGCACCAACGACGCGCCGGCGCTCGCGCAGGCCGACGTCGGTGTCGCGATGAACAGCGGTACGTCGGCGGCGAAGGAAGCCGGCAACATGGTCGACCTCGACTCGAACCCGACGAAGCTCATCGAGATCGTCGAGATCGGCAAGCAGCTGCTGATCACCCGCGGGTCGCTCACCACGTTCTCGATCGCGAATGACGTAGCGAAGTTCTTCGCGATCATCCCGGCGATGTTCGCGGCGGTCTACCCGGGTCTGGACAAGCTCAACATCATGCACCTGCACTCCCCGCAATCGGCGATCCTCTCCGCGGTCATCTTCAACGCCCTGGTGATCGTTGCGTTGATCCCGCTCGCCTTGCGCGGCGTGCGCTTCCGGCCCAGCAGCGCTACTCAGATGTTGCGCCGCAACCTCTATATCTACGGTCTCGGCGGCCTGATCGTGCCGTTCATCGGCATCAAGGCCATCGACCTCCTCGTGCAGTTCATCCCCGGAATCCGGTGAGCCTGATGTTCCACACCCTCCCTGCCTGGATCCGCCAGCATCTCGCGGCGTTGCGGACGCTGTTGGTCCTCACCGTCATCTTCGGGATCGCCTACCCGCTCGTGATCACCGCGATCGCGCAGATCCCCGGTCTGCAACACCGGGCCGACGGCTCGCTGATCCACGAGGGCGGCAAGGTCGTCGGCTCCGCGGTGATCGGCCAGTCGTTCACGGACGCGAACGGCAACCCGATCCCGAAGTACTTCCAGAGCCGCCCGTCGGACGCCGGCGCCGGCTACGACCCGACCGCGACCAGCGCGTCGAACCTCGGCCCGGAAAGCATCGTCGACACGCTCCCGAACCCCGCGGTGAAGGGCGACACCGGATCGCTGTCGCTGCTCAGCCAGGTCTGCTCCCGCAGCCTGGCAGTGGGTCGCCTCGAGGGCGTCGACGGGCAGCGGCCGTACTGCACCGCGGACGGCCTCGGCGCAGTCCTGTCGGTCATCCACACAAACGGCCTCACCGGCCCGGTCTCGAAGGTGGTCAGCGTCAACCAGGCATGTCCCGCGAAGCCGTTCATCGCAACCTACGACGGCGTACCCGTGCAGTGCGCGACGTACGGCGGCAACTACGCGATCGGGCGGATCGTGCCGGTGCACGGACCTGGCAAGCCCTGGCCGCAGAACCCGGTGCCACCGGACGCCGTCACAGCGAGCGGATCCGGTCTCGACCCGGACATCTCCGTGGACTACGCCGACCTGCAAGCGCCGCGCGTCGCTCGCGCCCGCAACCTTCCGCTGGCTACCGTCGAGCATCTGATCTCGACCAACACCTCGAACCGCACACTCGGCTTCATGGGAGAACCATCGGTGAACGTGCTCCAGCTCAACCTCGCGCTCGACCGCCTCGGCACCTAACAAGTCCGGTCGACGATGCCCCGCGGCACGCTACGCATCTACCTCGGCTCCGCGCCGGGCGTGGGCAAGACCTACGCCATGCTGAACGAGGCACACCGGCGCCGCGCGCGGGGCACCGACGTCGTCGTCGGGTTGATCGAGACCCACGGCCGCGCCCGTACCCGCGCGATGGTCGGTGACCTTCCGGTCATCCCGAGGCAGCACATCACCTACCGCGGTGCGCAGTTCGAGGAGTTCGACCTCGACGCGGTCCTTCGCCGCAACCCTGAGGTCGTGTGCGTCGACGAGCTCGCACACACCAACGTGCCGGGCACTCGCAACGAGAAGCGCTGGCAGGACGTCGAGGAGATCCTCGCCGCCGGCATCACCGTCCTCACCACCGTCAACATCCAGCATCTCGAGTCGCTCAACGACGTGGTCGAGAAGATCACCGGGATCCACCAGCAAGAGACCGTGCCCGACGCCGTCGTGCGCGCCGCCGACCAGGTCGAGCTCGTCGACATCACGCCGGAGGCGCTGCGCCGCCGGATGGCACACGGCAACATCTATGCCGCCGACAAGGTGGACGCCGCGCTGGGCAACTACTTCCGGGTCGGCAACCTCTCGGCCTTGCGCGAGCTCTCGCTGCTCTGGCTCGCCGACAAGGTTGACGCGGCGCTCGCCGACTACCGCAAGGACCAGGGCATCGACGCGACCTGGGAAACCAGGGAGCGGGTCGTGGTCGCACTCACCGGCGGTCCCGAGGGCGAGACGCTCATCCGTCGCGCCGCGCGGATCGCCACCCGCGGCGGCGCGGAGCTGATGGCGGTGCACGTCCTGCGCGCCGACGGGCTCGCCGGGTCCGACCCCGCAGAGCTCGCCGGGCAGCGCCAGCTCGTCGAGTCACTCGGTGGGAGCTTCCACGAAGTCGTCGGCGACCGCGTGTCGGCCGCCCTGATCGACTTCGCCCGAGCCCACAACGCCACCCAGCTCGTCGTCGGCGCCTCCCGCAGGTCCGGGCTGACCCGCTGGTTCACCGGCGCGGGGATCGGTGCGACGACGGTCCGGCTCTCCGGCGACATCGACGTCCACATGGTGACGCACGAGGAGATGGGCCGCGGGCGGTCCCTCCCGTCGCTGTCGAGCGGGCTGACGCCTGCCCGCCGGCTGTGGGGCGCGGCGATCGCCGCGATCGCGCTGCCGCTGCTCACCATCCTCCTCGCACGCAATCGCGAGAACCTCAACCTCACCAGCGACCTGCTCGCCTACCTTCTTCTCGTCGTCGTCGTCTCGCTCGTGGGCGGCACCTACCCGGGCATCGCGGCGGCGCTCGTCGCCAGCATGCTCCTCAACTACTACTTCACGCCGCCGATCCACCGGTTCACGATCGCCGACCACGACAACGTGATCGCGATCGTCAGCTTCGTCATCGTGGCGGCGGTCGTGAGCGGGATCGTCGACCTCGCCGCGCGGCGGACGACGCAGGCCGCGCGCGCCCAGGCGGAGTCGCGAATCCTGATGGCCGCGGCCGGCAGCGTGCTGCGCGGGGAAGACGCCCTCGACGCGCTGCTCGAGCGGCTGCGGGAGGCGCTCGCGCTCGACCGGGTCACGTTGCTCGCCCGCCCGACCCAGCCGGGAGGCGAGTGGAGCGCGATCTGCGCGGTCGGCGGTCAGCCGATCGGCTCGCCGCAGGACAGCGATGCCACCAGCCCGGCCGGGCCCGATCACGTTCTCGTCGTACGCGGACACTCGCTTCAGGCCCGCGATCAGCAGATCCTCGCCGTGTTCGGCGTTCAGGCGGGCGTGGTGATCGCCCAGCGGGAGCTGACCGCCACCGCCGAGGCGGCGCGCCCGCTCGCCGAGGCCGACCGGCTGCGGACGGCGCTGCTCGCGGCGGTCAGCCACGACCTGCGCTCGCCGCTCGCGTCGGCGACGGCCGCCGTGGACTCGTTGTCCAACACCGACATCACCTGGGCGCCGGAGCAGCGCGAGGAGCTGCTTGCCACCGCCCGCGAGTCGCTCGAACGGCTCTCCCGCCTGGTCGAGAACCTGCTGGACATGAGCCGGCTGCAGGCCGGGGCCCTCAACGTGCTCTCGATCCCGACTCGGCTCGACGAGGTCGTGCCGCTCGCGCTCGACTCGCTGATGGGGCTCGGGGACGAGGTCGAGGTCGACATCCCGGACACGGTCCCTGAGGTGCTTGCCGACCCGGCGTTGCTCGAGCGGGTCATCGCCAACATCACCGCGAACGCAGTCCGGTTCGCGCCTGCTGGGGTGCCTCCCAAGCTGTGCGCGAGCGCGCACGCCGACTGGGTCGAACTGCGGGTCATCGACCGCGGGCCGGGGATCGGGCCCGACGACGTCGAGCGCGTGTTCACGCCGTTCCAGCGGCTCGGCGACACCGACAACGGGACCGGCACCGGTCTCGGCCTCGCGCTCTCGCGCGGGCTCACCGAGGCAATGGGCGGAACACTCGCCCCGGAGGAGACACCAGGCGGAGGCCTGACGATGGTGATCCGCCTGGCGGCTGCCGGCGTACCGCAATCCGCCCTGGCGGACGCGCGGTGACCCGCGTTCTCGTCGTGGACGACGAGCCCCAGATCGTGCGAGCGCTGCGGATCAATCTCGCGGCCCGCTCTTACGAAGTGATCACGGCGTCCACCGGCGGACAGGCGCTCGAGGCCGCCGCGCGACACCACCCCGACCTGATCCTGCTCGACCTCGGATTGCCCGACCTCGACGGCGTCGAGGTGATCAAGGGGCTCCGGGGCTGGACCGAGGTCCCGATCATCATCCTGTCCGGGCGGAGCCAGAGCACTGCGAAGGTCCAAGCGCTCGACGCCGGCGCGGACGACTACGTCACCAAGCCGTTCAACGTCGACGAGTTGTTCGCGCGCGTCCGCGCGGTCGCCCGCCGGTCCGAGACCGCCGACGAGGCCCCCGTCGTCGAGGTCGGCGAGGTGGTCGTCGACCTCGCGGCCCATCGGGTGAGCTCGCCCGACGGGGAGATCCGGCTCACCCCGACCGAGTGGGCGCTGCTCGAGATCCTGCTGCGCAATCCCGGACGGCTGATCACCCAGCGCGAGCTGATCCGGGCGATTCGCGGTCCGAAGTACGAGGACGCCGCGCACTATCTGCGTCAGTACATGGCGCAACTGCGCCGCAAGATCGAAGCCGATCCCGCCCGGCCGCGCCACCTGCTCACCGAACCCGGCATGGGCTACCGCTTCGCCCCCTGATCGCCCAACTGTCAGCTATTGGCCGTTTTCCCGCGAAAAACGGCCAATAAGTGACAGTTGGGCGGGACGGGTGTGGGTTAGCCGGCGGGCGGGGTGAGATCGTCGGAGTGAGATCGTCGGGGTGAGATCGTCGGGGTGAGATTGTCGGAGTGACG
The DNA here is from genome assembly GCA_035501255.1 of Mycobacteriales bacterium. Classification (GTDB taxonomy): domain Bacteria; phylum Actinomycetota; class Actinomycetes; order JAFAQI01; family JAFAQI01; genus JAFAZI01. The sequence continues at coordinate 9,521 of DATJWM010000080.1, forward strand.
CCGTGGAGGTGAGGTCGTGACGCCGCACAGCCCGTTCCCGTATCTGCGCCAGGTCGTTCTCGACTGCCCAAATCCGCGTTCGCTCGCGGAGTTCTACCGCGAACTGCTCGGCTACGCCTACCGCCCCGGCCACGAAGAGGACGACCCGGACGGCGACGACTGGCTCGTCCTCGTCGCTCCCGACGGGCGTCGCCTGGCGTTCCAGCAGGACGAGGACCTGATCCCCTCCACCTGGCCCGAAGGCCAGGTCCCGCAGCAACTGCACCTCGACCTCACCGTGGCCGACAAGGTCGAGCTCGACCGCCAGCACGAGCGCGCGCTCGCGCTCGGCGCGCGCTTGATCAACGACGAGAGCGACGACGAGGTCGAACAACTTCGGGCGTACGCCGATCCGGCCGGGCACCCGTTCTGCATCTTCGTCGCGCCGGATCACCCAGGCTGAGCCCCTTGACCGCCCAACCGTCAGTTATCGGGCGTTTTTCGGGCGAGAATGCCCGATAACTGACCGTTGGGCAACGCGTCGCCTGGCCGAGCCTGAACCACTTGAGGGGACCGTGACGTCACCGCGTAACTGCACTCCCGGGCGTCACCGGGCCGGCACGCTCGCCGCCCTCGCCGCGATCGCCGCGCTCGCCGCGAGCGCGTGTTCGAGCGGGAGCAGCGGATCGCCCAGCGCCGGCGCTCCGAGCGGGTCCGCGGTAGCGGGCCTCGGCGCGCAGCACCCGGCGACCGGTACGCCGGTCACGCTCGGCTACATCTACGACGGGACCAGCGAGGCGCTCGACCAAACCGACGACCTCGAGGCCGCACAAGCGACGGTCAAGTACGTGAACACCTACCGCAACGGTCTCGGCGGCCACCCGATGTCGCTGGATGTGTGCTCAACGGACGCCACTCCGACCGGCGGTCGAGACTGTGTGGCCCAGATGGTCAGGGACAAGGTGCCGCTCGTCCTCAACACCGAGAGCGCCGAGGGCAACGTGATGTGGCAGCCGCTGATCAACGCGGGCGTGCCGATCTGGCTCGAGCTCGGCGGCACCGAGGCGGTCGACGCCTCGAATATCGCAGACATGGTCCAAAACCCGCTCATGACCGGGATCGGCGGGCCGGCCCTGGCCGCCGGCGCGGCCGGCGTCACGACGGCGGCGATCGCGGTCATCGGCGTACCGGCCGCCACCGCCGGGTTCAGCACCGGAGTCCCGTTGCTCTACGGCGCGTTCCACATCAAGACCGTCATCGTCTCGATCCCGCCCGGTACGCCGGATCCGTCGCCGCAGGTTGTCGCGGCGCTGACCCACCATCCCGGACAGTTCATGGTGCTCGGTGACGAGAGCCTCTGCGACGCCGTGCTGAAAGCGCTTCAAAACGCGGGGTACCACGGCCAGATCGTCGCGCTCGCCGGGTGCATCAGCGCCGGCGCGGCGAAGGAACTGACGAACCTCAACGGCGTCCTGGAGTTCACCACCGAGACCAGCGACCCAGCGAGTCCGGAGCTGAAGGTCTTTAACGCCGTGATGGACGCCTACGCCCCACAGTCGATCGACCGGCTGATGGCCAAAAACGATTACCAGATGATCGTCGCGCTCTCGCTCGCGACGCACGGCCTCGACGGTGCGGCGACCAAGGGAAACATCCAGCACGCGATCAACACCATGCCGCCGAAGCGGATGCCGCTCGCGCCGCAGATCACGTTCCAGTGCCATCACCAGCTGTCCGAGTACGTACCGGCGGCATGTTCGGTCGACGTCCTCAAGACCGTGCTCGACAGCGACGGGACCATCGCGTCCTCGACCGTGGTCAAGAACAGCATTCTGCAGGTGAGCGGGACCTGATCGCGCCGCCGTTGCCGACCCCGCGGGTCGACCGGCACTTCCTGTCAAGTTCGGGGGAGGTGCTGAAATTCGGAGGCGCATAAGATATACATCCGACGGTAACCAACGGCGGGAGGACTGTCAGCGTGCGTGGCCTGTCGAAGTCGATCCGAGGCGTGGCGCTCGCCACCGTGCTCGTGGCCGCGGCCGCGTGTAGCTCCTCCAGTTCCGGCAATGGTGGCAACTCGGGCGGCGGATCCGGACCCGGACTCACCAGCGATTCCATCACCATCGGGACCGTCGCAACGATCACCGGTCCGGTACCCGGGTTGTTCCAGGGTGCAGTGACAGGTGTCGAGGCCTACGCCAACTACATCAACTCCCAGGGCGGCATCAACGGCCGCAAGCTCGTCGTGAAGTCCCTCGACGACGGTTTCAGTTGCGCGCAGGAAGCCAGCCAGGTGACGCAGGCGTTGCCGAACGTGTTCGCGTTCGTCGGCAGCTTCACCCTCAACGACGGATGCGGCGCCCGAGCGTTGACGAACAAGAGCACTCCGTGGATCGCCTACGGATTCGGCGACGCGCTGAAGACCCTGCCGACCTACTTCAGCCCGGCTCCCAACCACCCGACCGGCTTCGTCACCGGTCCGTTCGCGTGGTTGAAGCAGAAGTTCGGGCTCACCACCGTCGGCCAGCTCTACTCGGCGACCGGGGCAGCCGAGACCCAGAAGGCCGAGCTCAACGCCATCAACTCGGTCGGGATCAAGACCGGTTACACGCGAGGGATCGGGGCGACCGAGTCCGACTTCAGCGCCGACGTCCAGCGGATGAAGTCCGCCGGGGTGGACTACGTCGAGGCGGATCTCCCGCCGTCGGACGCGAAGATCCTGCTGACCGAGATCAAGCAGGCGAACTTCCACCCGAAGCTGATCTCCGACGCGGCGCTGTACGGCGCTGATTCGCTGAAGCAGCTCGGTGACCCGACGCTTGCGAACGGGGTCGTCGGGCCGGTCGGCTTCGGCCTGTTCCTCAGCAAGAATCCCGCGCCCGGTGTCGCGTTGATGAACAAGTGGATCGCGCAGGTGCCGAACGCCGGATCCGCCGACTTGTACTCGGTTTACGGTTGGGCCTCGGCGGAGCTGTTCGCAGACGCACTCAAGGCCGCCGGAACGAACCCGACCCAGCAGTCGGTCCTCACCGCACTGAAGGGGATCCACAGCTTCGACTCCGGCGGCGTATTGCCCACCGCGAACGTCGGAAGCCAGGTCCCGGGGCACTGCTGGGTGATCTTCGAGGCGAAAAACGGAGGGTTCGTGACGATGCACCCGTCAACGGGATTCGACTGCGCGGGGACTTACCTGAAGTCTGGCTCCTGATACCAAGTCGCGAACGCAAGTAGGTAGTCGCACGTGAGCGAGTTCCTGACCTTCACCGTCATCGGGATTGTCTACGGCTGCATCTTTGTCCTGACCTCGACGAGTCTCGTTCTCGTCTACACGACGTCGGGCGTGTTCAACTTTGCCAACGGCGCCATCGGGATGATCGGTGCGTTCGCCTACTGGGAGCTGGCCATCGACCACGGCTGGCCGGACTGGCTTGCGATCCTCGCCGTGCTGTTAGTGATCGCGCCCGCGCTCGGGGCGGTGATCGAGTTCGGTCTGATCCGTCGGGTCGCGCGCCGTGGGCTCGAGGCGACGATCACGGTGACGATTGCCCTGTTGCTGTTGTTGATCGCCGGGGCAACGATCATCTGGAACCCGGACAAGGCCCGAGTCGTTCCGTACTTCTTCCCGACTCACCAGATCAAAGTGGCCGGGATCTATGTCACGTACCACCAGCTGATCGTGGTCGGCGTCGCGCTGGTGATCGCGCTGACGCTTCGGCTCTTCCTGTACAACACGCGCGCCGGAATCGCGACCCGCGCGGTGGTCGACGACGGTGAGCTCGCATCGTTGGCGGGCGCCACTCCGTCGCGTTACAGCCAGCTCGGTTGGGCGATGGGCGCATCGCTCGCCGCGCTCGCGGGAATCCTGCTCGCGCCGCTGGTGAACCTCGACATCGACACCTTGGCGCTGCTCGTCATCAACGGGTACGCCGCAGCCGTCATCGGTCGACTTCGCAGCCTGCCGCTGACCTTCGTCGGTGGCATCACGCTCGGGCTCGCGACGCAGTACCTGCACGGCTACCTTCCGCAGGGCGCCTGGCTGAACACGCTCTACCCGATCAGCCCCATGGTGTTCCTGTTCGTCGCGCTGCTTCTGCTCCCGCCGCGCACCTTGCCGGGCCGGGTCATCGCACCGCGACAACCGCGCATCCCGGGACTGCGTGAGTCGCTCGCTGTCGGGGCGGTGTTCGTCGTTGCCGCGGTCTTCATCGGCGGCGCCCTGTCCGCCCACGCGCTGAACGTCGCCACGATCGGAATCGCCTACGGCATCGTCATGCTGTCGCTGGTCCTGCTCACCGGGTACGGCGGGCAGATGTCGCTGTGCCAACTCACGTTCGCGGGCCTCGGTGCCTACGCGATGGCCCACGTCGGCGGTCAGAGCGGTTCCCTGCTGGGCATTCTGGCCGCGATCGGCCTCGCCGGAGGGGTCGGCGCGATCATCGCGCTTCCGGCGCTGCGACTGCGAGGGCTCTACCTCGCACTCTCGACGCTCGCCTTCGCCTTCGCGATGGACTCCGGCTTCTTCCAGAACAACAAGTTCCTCGGCGTGGTCGCGCCGCTGTTCATCAGCCGTCCCCACGTCCCGGGAATCAACACCGCGAACAACCAGACCTACTTCGGCCTGGTGTGCGCGGTGTTCGCGCTTGCCGCGATCGGAATTCTCGCGTTGCGTCGCTCTACCTTCGGCCGGAGGCTGATCGCGATGGGCGACAGCCAGGCAGCCTGCGCGACCATGGGGCTGAGTCTGACCCGGATGAAGCTCGTGGTCTTCATCCTGTCAGCCGGGCTCGCCGGTCTCGGCGGCGCGTTGCTCGCGGGAGCCGCGGACTCGGGTCTGGTGAGCGCCAGTGACTACCAGACCACCGAGAGTCTGATCCTGCTCCTCCTCGCGGTCGTCGCCGGGATCCGTACCGTCTCGGGGATGGCCTTCGCGGGCATCTTCCTCGCGCTCGGACCGACGTTGCAGACCGCGTCCTGGATCCCCCATTCGCTACAAACCGACATCGTCCCGCTCCTGGTGGGGCTGTCGGCGATCGGCGTCGCGTACAACCCCGGTGGCACGTTCGGTGGCAACACACCGGCGCAACGCTGGCGGGACCGCAAGGCCGCGGCGGTGATCTCGACCGCCGCGACCGCGCTAGGGGAAGAGCCCTCCCTCGACGGCGTACCGGAGGAGGCGACACAGCGTGCTTCAGGTTGAGCAGATCGCTGTCCGCTTCGGCGGCGTCAAGGCGCTCAGTGACGTGAGCTTCACCGCGGAGTCCGGCGCAGTGACCGGATTGATCGGACCGAACGGCGCGGGCAAAACCACGACGTTCAACGTCGTGACCGGGCTCCAGCGTCCGATGTCCGGATGCGTTCGCTTCGACGGCGATGACATCACGCGACTGTCACCGCAAAAGCGCGCGAAGCGCGGCATCGCCCGGACTTACCAGCGGTTGGAGGTCTTCGGAAGCCTGTCCGTCCGGGACAACGTGCAGGTGGCCGTCGAGGTCCACGGGGGCTGGAAGGCACGACGCGGTGCCCGCGCGCGTGCCGACGCCCTGATCGAACAGGTCGGTCTCGAGTCCGTCGCGGACGTGACGGCCGACCTCCTTCCGACCGGCATGGCGCGACTCGTCGAGGTCGCCCGTGCGCTCGCGACGAACCCTCATCTGGTGTTGCTCGACGAGGTCAGCTCCGGGCTGTCGGGGCAGGAAACCGAACGCCTCGGCGAGCTTCTGTCGGCCTTGAGCCGCGACGGCGTCGCGGTCCTGCTCGTCGAGCACGACATGGACCTCGTGATGTCCGTGTGCACCCAGTTGTTCGTGCTCGACTTCGGCGAACTGATCTCGCACGGTCCGCCCGCCGTGGTGCAGGCCGACCCGCGCGTGCAGGAGGCCTACCTCGGTACGCCGTCCGCGCCGGATATCAGCGGAGAGGCCCCGCCCCCGACGTCGCTCGGCGAATGGGGGGCGACGTCGTGAGCGAACCGGCGGCCGAGACCCCGATGGAACACGAGACGCTCCCCCAGGTGCCCGCCCTCGAGCTCCGTGGCGTGCGCGCCGGCTACGGCAAGGTCGAGGTCCTGCACGGCATCGATCTCGCCATCCCACCGAAATCGGTGGTGGCACTGCTCGGACCCAACGGCGCCGGCAAGACCACGATCATGCGGATCGCCAGCCGGCGGCTGTCCCCCACCGCGGGTCGGGTGTTGGTCGACGGCACCGACGTCGGGCGACGAACGCCGGAGAAGCTGGTGCGCGAAGGGGTCTGCACCATCCCCGAAGGCCGGGCGATCTTTCCCAACCTGACGGTCGCGGAAAACCTGCGGATGTGGACCTACCGCGGCGGCCTGCGCAGAGCATCGGTCGAGGAAACGGCCTACGACCGCTTCCCGCGCCTCGCCGAACGTCGCAAGCAGCTTGCCGGCACCCTCTCTGGCGGCGAACAGCAGATGCTCGCCATGTCACGCGCACTGTCGACCAACCCGCGGGTTCTGCTGCTCGACGAGATCTCCATGGGGTTGGCCCCGATCATCGTCGCCCGGCTCTACGACATCGTCGGTCAGCTCGCGGAAGAGGGCCTGGCCATCCTGCTGGTGGAACAGTTCGCCTACATGGCACTGCAGGTCGCCAACTCGGCGGCGATCGTCATCAACGGACGGATCGACACCCACGGCTCGCCCGACGAGGTCCGCGACGCCCTGGTGGACACCTACCTGCGGACCCCCTCCAAAGACACCGGGCAGCCGCCCGGCACCACGGACTGACGTCCCGCCACCGTTCCCTAGGAGCGCGCGGTCGTGAGATCGACCTCGATCACGCCGTTGTCCTCGGTTTTGACGAAACTGCCGAAGCTCGGGTTGGCAATGTTCCAGTCCGCAAACACGACCGGGATCGATCCGGTGATCGCGATCCGTGACCCGCTGTCGCGCGCCGCCAGCGTGGCCGTGACCGGCTTGGTGACGCCGTGCATCGCCAGCGTGCCCTTCGCCTGAACGTGCACGGTCTGGTTGACCTTCGGCAGCGGGTCGAACGTGATCGGCGAGGTCAGGGTGAAGACCGCGTTCGGGAACTGCGCGGTGTCCATGATCCGGCCGTTGAACTGCGCGTCGCGCTCCGAGGAGTCGCTCGTCACGGTTCGCAGGTCGACGGTGAACGTGGCCGCGCTGACCGACGTACCGGTGATCGTCAGGCTGCCGGTCACTCCCGACCCCCGACCGACGGCCGTATTGGGTTGGCCGGCGAGGACCTCCTTGACCCGGTAGCCCGCCTGCGAGCCCGACCTGATCCGCCACACCCCGTCGAGCTCCTTCGCGCTGAGCTGAGCCCCCGCGCTCGGCGCCGTACCGAGGGTGAACGCAGGCGGCGGTGATCCCTCGATGAAGTGGATGTAGACGAACGGTACGCCGACCGCGAGCACGACGACCACCACCGCACCGGCGATCAGCCATCGCTGCCAGCGATGCCGGCGCGCTCCCGTAGCCACGCGATTAACCAACCATGAAATCCTGAGGATCCGGAGTGCGGGCGCCTCAGCGTGTCGCCGCCGTACGCCACATCTGTGATTAGCCTGGCGTAATGCAGACGAGCCGGACCGCGCAATGATCGAGGCACGAGGGCTGACGAAACGCTACGGCGACACGATCGCGGTCAACGACCTGAGTTTCACGATCCAGCCGGGGAAGGTCACCGGCTTTCTCGGACCCAACGGCGCCGGCAAGTCCACGACGATGCGCCTGATCCTGGGGCTGGACTCCGCGAGCTCCGGATCCGTCACGGTCAACGGCACGCCGTACCCGGCACACCACCGGCCCCTGACCGAGGTCGGCGCCCTGCTCGAAGCGCGCGCCATCCACAACGGCCGTACGGCGTACAACCACCTGCTCGCGATCGCGCAGAGCAACCACATTCCGCGCACCCGGATCGACGAGGTCATCGACCTGGTCGGGCTCACCGCGGTCGCGCGCAAACGAGCCGGCGGGTTCTCCCTCGGCATGGGCCAGCGACTCGGCATCGCGACCGCGCTGCTCGGGGACCCGTCCGTGCTGATCCTCGACGAACCGGTCAACGGGCTCGACCCCGAGGGGATCCTGTGGGTGCGCAACCTGCTGAAGTATCTCGCCGGTCAGGGCAAGACGATCTTCGTGTCGAGCCACCTGATGACCGAGATGTCGATGACCGCCGACCACCTGATCGTCATCGGTCGCGGCAAGCTGATCGCGGACGCGCCGACACATGAGGTCATCCAGCTGTCCTCCGGCACGCACGTGCTGGTCAGGTCGCCCGAAGCGAGCCGGCTCGCGGAACTGGTCACGGCCGCCGGCGGCACGGTCGAGCCGGGCGCCGACGGCGCACTGTCCGTCACCGGCATGTCGACCGAGAACGTGGGTGAGCTCGCCGCGGCGAACCAGGTCGTCCTGCACGAGCTCACCCTCAGCGGCGCCTCGCTCGAGGAGGCGTTCATGGAGCTGACCGACCAGGCCGTCGACTTCCGCGCCCCCGGAGCCGGCCACCCCCTCGGCGCATACCCCGGAGGCACCCAGTGATCGACGTCCAACTGCTTCGGGACGCGTTCGTTTCGGAGTGGACCAAACTTCGGACCGTCCGCTCGTCGTACTGGTCGGCCCTGACCGCGATCGTGCTCGGCGTCGGTCTGGGCTGCCTGTTCTCGTGGGGCAACGCGAGCCACTACCAGCAGATGAGCGTCAGCGACCGGCTCACCTTCGACCCGACGGCCATCAGCACCGCCGGCCTGTTCTTCGCGCAGCTTGCCCTCGGCGTGATGACGATCCTCGCGATGACCTCGGAGTACAGCACCGGCACGATCCGTACGACGCTGTCGGCGGTCCCGCAGCGGGGCTA
>DATJWM010000081.1:0-2369 GCA_035501255.1 Mycobacteriales bacterium
CGTCAACAAGGAAGGCAGGCGGTTCGTCGCGGAGGACGCCTATCACGGTCGGCTTGCCGCGTTCATCATGGAGCAGCCCGACCAGACCGCGTGGCTGATCGTCAACGAGGAGAACTTCGCGTATCCGGAAGCGGGTCACAAGCTCATCGACGGGTGGGAGACGATCGCCCAGATGGAGCGCGACCTCGGCGTGCCCCAAGGGTCACTCGAACGAACGCTCGCCGACTACAACCGGGACGCCAAGGGCCGTGTCGACCGCCGTTTCCATAAGCACGCCGACTACCTCAAGCCGCTCGACATCGGCCCCTGGGCGGCGTTCGACCTCTCGTTCAAAAGATCGCCGTACGTATTCCTGACACTCGGGGGATTGCGGACAAGCCTGAACGGCGAAGCGCTCGACGCCAGTGGCGCGCCACTCGCAGGCCTGTACGCGCTGGGCGCATGCGCGGCCCACCTGCCCCGGGACGGAAAGGGCTACGCCAGCGGACTGAGCCTCGCCCCGGGATCGTTCTTCGGTCGCCAAGCCGGACGGCACGCGGCCGATGCCGCGGTCGCATGAGCCCCGGCCAACGTCGCCCGCCGCCGCCCCCGAGTCGCGCACACCATTCAAACCGCTCGACCGTCACCCGCCCACCGCTGCGAGTAACCACTACAACCACCGCGACCCACCCGCCATTCAGCCGGTGAGACGATGAGCACGTGCTCTGCGGGGCAGGCGACCCCTCGAGCGCGGTTTGACGCTGTTGCAACGTCCGCGTTAGCCGTGACCGACGTGTGTCGGCCACGGCTCGGGACTGGTTGGTGGATTGGCCGGAGGCCGAGGCTATGCCGAGATCGGACTCTCCGCGATCACGGCTGTTTGCGCAGGGCGGTCATCCTGCGCACTCGCCAGCCGGCCCGGTCGGGTCGGTTGGCGTCCGGGTGCCGACGACGACGGTCGCGGCGGTCGATCGCACCGGCAACCCCGCCGGTCCACCCACCGGTCAGGGCCGTGAAGTCCGGCGGCGAACCCGTTGCTGAGGTCGAGCCCGGCGAGCTTGGCACGGGAGGCGATTCCGAGCGTGGCGAACACCTAGTCGATCGTGCCGGGGCTGACGAGCAGCTGAGCCGCGCGGGCTTGCCGATGCCGGCGCCGGCCCGGATCACGAGCAACCCGCTCTGGCCCCGCGCGTCGTCGAGCAGGCGGTCGATGACCGCGCACTTGCTTCTCGGCCCGACGATCCCCCGCGACCCGTCGCTCCAGCCCAGAGTTGCTTTTCCCGCCTTTGACGAAGCCCGATCGACATCGGACCGATCCGGCGGGTCGCTCGCCCTCGCCGAGCGGGACGGTGGCCTGATTGGTGGGGTGACCGGCGAGGTGACCGGCCGTCTCACCGATGCGACTGGCGAGTTTCGGTGAGACCGTGACGTCCATGATTTCACTCCTTCACATAGCAATGGCCAGGGAACTGGCTGAATATCGGATGCGCGACGTCCAGCGCGACGCGCGGCGGAGGTATCCGCAGGAGGACGTGCCCAGTCTGGTCCGGGTGCTCAGCGCCCCGCTTCCCCGTGATGACCGGCACCGGCCCGCGCACGAGGTCACCGGCAGTCGAGGTGCCCATCGCCGACGCCGGCGAGGGACCGGCGATGCCGTCCGCCGTTCCACTCCGCAGGGGGTGGACCATGGCCGTTGACATCGCGGCCGGAGTCGTCGACCGGCTCACGTAGCTCTACCGCGACTGGCGCGAGCAGCGCCTCGAGATACATGCCACCTACGAGCACTTCACGGCCGCCCCGCCGGCCGAGCGATCCCTCGTATTCCCGGCGTACGAGGCAGCGCTCGACCCGGAGGAGGCGGCCTGCCAGGCGTACGCGACGCAGATCCGGCAGGTCCGCACGTCCTGCGGTAACTGGAAAACACATGGACCACGCCGACCATCCCGCGGACGACGCGTCCCGCGTCCCGCCCGTCAACGTGACGGTGCCAGAACGTGTCCGGGCGCGAGTGCTTGGCGTCGTGGGGAGCGAATCGCCCTAACGGCGATGCGTTCATCGCACCCGGTTACTCAGCGGCCGTTGCCGTTTCGACCGACGAACGGAGCGGCCGCGGTACAGGCACACACGTCTCCCCGCGATCAAATGATCTCGTCGCGTCGCGTCGCGTCTCGGCGCCGCAGTCGCCATCGCGGCTGGATGCGGGCGCTCGGGTCGTTATACCCCGTGGACGTTTGTTGCGTTGATCAGGGTCTGGACGCCGTCGAGTATGCGGTCGAGGCCGAACTGGTACTCCTCTTGCTCGGCAAAGCCGGACGGGTCGTCGCCGATCTCCTCAGACCAGGCAATCTGGTGCAGGCGCGGGTAGGTGGGTTGGTCGATGAGCTCGCGCA
>DATJWM010000082.1:0-2576 GCA_035501255.1 Mycobacteriales bacterium
AAGACAAGACCGCCGACGCGGGACTCATTGCATCCGTAGGGGCGGCCAAGACTCGAGCGGACCCGGTCCCTAAGCCGGGACGATCTCAACCACCAGGAGCTGGAACCGTGTTCGTGCCGGCGCATGAGCAGCCGGCGGGAAGACGAGACGTGCTCGACGAGATGGAGCGCAACCCTAGCTACTTGCCCCGGATAAACCCGGTGGGGCGGTGAGGTGGGTGTCGGTCGTGCTGGCGGGCGGGACGCGGCCGGGGTTCAGTTCGGGTGTTCGCTTCGCGGTTTCCGGTCCCGGGTTCCGTTCCTTGGTTTCGGGTTCTTCGAGTGTCATCCGAGGGTGGTGTAGGTCTCGGCGTTGTAGCTGAGTGCCGCCCAGCCGGCCCAGATCTGGTGGCCGGTGTCGCCTTTGAGGCGTGATCGGTCCATGCCGTAGCCGCGTTTGAGGTGGCTGATCCGGCCTTCGACGCCGGTCCGGTAGCGCTGTCGGCGGCGGCGGGTGCGCCGCGAGCCGCTTTCCTGGCGGCCGGTGATGTGGATCGTGTCGGTGAGGTCCTCGAGCGCGGTGTTGCTCGGGGTTGGCATGAACCCGCCGTCGAGCATGATCTCTTTGAGCGTGATCCCGAGGTTCTTCAGCTCTTCTGCGGTGTCGGGCAGCAGCGTGTTCTCGGCCGGGTTGCCGATCTTCGATGTCGGCGGCAGGATGAACCCGCGCGCTCCACGCCTGGTGTTGGCGGTGATCTCGCAGAGCTGATCGACGTACCCGAACTCGGTTGGCTTGCCGAGCTTGCCCTTGCGGATCGGGCGGGCGTCCGGGTCCCACAGTGAAATCAACCGGTCGGTGATCGGTTCGCCCGCGACCCGCTGACGGATCTGCGAGCAGACCTTCTCGCAGCGGTCCGCGAGCTCCTCCAGTCGCCTCGCGGCCTTCAGTTTCGCCTGCGCGCCGCGGCCACGCGCGCGTCTGCGGGCGGTGGCGGCGAGCTTGCGCGCTTCCGTGATCGAGGTCTCCAGCAGCCGGCCGGTCTGCTCGGTCAACTCGAGCACCTCGCGCTTGGCCTCCCCGGTGCGCTTGCGGATCGTGCGCGTCAACCCCCTGAGCTTGCGGCCCATCGCCCGCGAGCGATCCCTGACCGCTGTCCGCCTCTCCGCGACCCGCGTCGCGAGCTTCCGTCCCTCCCGGGCAAGCGCACGCACGCCATCCGCGGCGAGGCCCGCATCGGTCGGCCACCGCACGTCGGCCTCGATCACGGTCGAATCGATCCGCGCCGCCCGCGGCCGGAACCGCCTCTCTCGCCTGGCCTTCTGAATCACCTCGCGCGTGATCTCGTGCACCACCTCCGCGCCGAGGCGGCGGGTCAGCTTGCGCACGGTCGACTCGTCCGGCACCGGGTCTGTCATCCCGATCCGGCAGAACCGCCGCAGATGCAGCGAGTCCGACACCTCCCGCATCAACGTCTCGTATCCCCACCCCGAGCGGTGCTTGACGATCATCAACCGCACATACGTCTCCATCGCGATCGTCGGACGCCCCCGCCCCGCGCAGGAGCCAGTCTCGGCGAGCAGCCGCTCCCATCGCACACCGATCGGCGCGAGCAGCCCGGGATCGGCCAGCAGCTCGTCCAAGCGGGCGAGATCCTGCGGAAGCGCCTTCACCTCCGCCGGCAGGATCTCGTCCCACAACGACTCCGTCCCGGACGCCTGAATCGTCAACACGCGCACCCTCCAGATCGATGACTAACCCGCTCATTTGCAGGCAAATCATCGTTCAAACACCGGACGGAACGACCCTGTTCCGACCGACCGGAATGCGACCCTGACCGCAGTCGACCAAGAGAAACCCGATGCCCGGACCGGGACGCAACCAGCCCTGCCCGTGCGGCTCAGGCCGCAAAACCAAGCACTGCTGCGGCGAGCAACGCGGACCCTCCGAAGAGCAGCTCGCCCGCGCTCACGTCGCCCAGCTCGCCCACCAAGCGATCCCCGACCTCGCCGGCCTGCCCGACCCCGCGCTCCACGATCTCTCAGAACGCCTAATGGACCTGCCGGCAATCGACCTGTCCCTGCTGGTCACCCTCCCCAAGCTGATCGGCCCCGACCTCGAACGCCTATGCGAAGCGATCGAACACGACGACCCCGACTGGGGCTGGGACGCGCTCACCAACGTGCACAAACAGATCGACACTCCCCAACAACGCGCACGACTCGCCGACGCGATCATCCGACTCCGCGACCAACACCGCATCGGCCGCCGGCAAGCCGCCTACGCGCTGCTCGACCTCCACACCCCCTCAAGGCGACTCATCGCCGCCAGCCTGCTCGAAGCAGTCGCCGTCTCGATCGGCGTCCACCGCACCCCAGGCGGCCTCCAAATCGCCGCCTAACCCCGACCGTTTATCCGGGGGAAGTAGGCTAGAGCAGGGCGCCTGGATCGGCCTGGTGCCGGGGTAACGCGCGAAGAGCGCGAAGGTCAGCGTCCACCATTCGCTGGATCAGCTGCTCGAAGCTCAGTGTCGGCCGCCAGCCCAGCCGCTCGCGGGCGCGGCTCGCATCGCCAACTGGGGCCGTCGGCTCCGGCGCACG
>DATJWM010000083.1:0-13514 GCA_035501255.1 Mycobacteriales bacterium
TCCGGCCCAGCCCAGAGAATGCGCCTGACGCTGTCCGGCCTGACCCTTCCCTCCTCACGCGACACCGTCGAGGCATGGCTGCTCAACACCCGCACCGGAAGAACCCGCGCCATCGGAACGATGCCCGCCACGTCCGGACGCGTCATGACCGCCACCTTCTCGCTCCCGGCGAATGAGTTGACGGGCTTCGACGCGCTCGACGTCAGCATCCAGACCCCCGCCGACCACGGACGGCACTCCTCCGACAGCGTGCTTCGCGGTGTGGTGGCGTAATGGCGACCCGTCGACGGGCTTGACCCTTGGTGCCCAGGTCAGTGTTCGTGCCGCGGCTGTCGCCGCGGTACTCCGCTCGCCTGCCGCTAGGCTCCGGCTCCTGCCGCGAAGTCGCGAACGAGGGTCGCCAGCGCGAGATCGTGGTCGCGCAGCAAGTTGGTCACGAAGCGGCCCGCCAGGGCAGGCCGAGCCAACGCGCCCGCCACGTCACGGTGTCCCGGTCTGCAGTGGACGGTCGAGCACCGTTTTCACCGCGCGCGCGTGAACCTTGGTGAGAGCCCGCTCCTGCACCGGTACGGTCAGCGCAAGCTCGTAGGCGATCTCGGGCGGCGCGAAGATGAGCGTGTCCAGCCGGAGCCGGTTCACCCGATGCTCCCTGCGAGCGGAGTTGGCCCTTCGGCGGCAGCTTTGATGTTGCGGAGCATCCCGCCGAACACGAGTCCGTGCAACGGTGCCACGCTCCACCAGTACGCGTGCCCGGCGAGGCCACGAGGATAGAAGAGCGCTCGCTGTCGGTAGGTCGAGGAGGACTTACCGGTGGACTCGACGCGCATTTCCAGCCAGGCACGTCCGGGCACGCGCATCTCCGCCCGCAGTCGCAACAGATCCTCGCGGTCGAGCTCCTCGACCCGCCACCAGTCCAGGCTGTCACCGACCGCGAGCCGATGCGGGTCGCGGCGGCCGCGGCTCAGGCCGACCCCGCCGACGATTCGGTCGAGGTGTCCTCGCAGCGCCCACAGGAGCGGAAAGGAGTACCAGCCGTTCTCCCCGCCTACCGATTCGACGACGCGCCATAGCCGGTCGACGGGCGCGCGGACGTCGACGGCGCGCTCGTCGACGTACAACGAGCCGCCCGCCCAGGACGGATCGCTGGGCAGCGGATCGCTCGGAGCGCCTGACCACTGCGCCGATGACCAGCGCGTCTGCACCGCGGCCTCCCGGATGCGCTGCAGCGCCAGATGAAGCGCGACGTCGACTCCGAGAGGAGCCGGCACGCTTGCGGTCCACGGTGGCGGTGGCCCGCTGCACACCATCTCGTGACGGAGCGACTCCACCAGCGGCCGGGCAAGCCGCCCCGGCACCGGCGTGACGAGGTTCACCCAGTAGCTCGACAGGCGCGGGCTGAGCACCGGCACGGGTACGACGACCCGTGGACGAAGCTCGGTCGCGCGGGCGTAGCACTGCATCAACTCGCCGTACGTCAGCACCTCCGGGCCGCCGATGTCCCAACCGCCGACCGCCTCCGGCCCCGCACAGGCGGCAGCG
Source organism: Mycobacteriales bacterium (assembly GCA_035501255.1). Lineage (GTDB taxonomy): Bacteria > Actinomycetota > Actinomycetes > JAFAQI01 > JAFAQI01 > JAFAZI01. The sequence continues at coordinate 1,540 of DATJWM010000083.1, forward strand.
AGGAGGTGATTCAACACGTCGCGGACCGCGATCGGCTGCACCCGGTTGCGGACCCAGCGCGGCGTCACCATCACCGGCAGTCGCTCGGTCAGATAGCGGAGCATCTCGAAGGACGCGCTGCCGCTGCCGAGGATCACCGCGGAACGGAGGACGACGGTCTCGACTCCGCTCCCAGCGAGGATGTCTCCGACCTCCCGCCGGGACCGCAGATGCGGCGACACTCTCGCGTCAGCCGGCTCGAGGCCGCCGAGGTAGACGATTCGCCGTACGCCTACCTCTCGAGCGAGGTCGGCGAACACCTGCGCCGCTCGCCGGTCGACCTCCTCGAAGCCGGCCACGGCCAGCGAATGCACCAGGTAGTACGCGACGTCGATGCCGGCAAGGGCTGCGGCGACGTCCGCCGGGTTGGTGACATCACCACGGACGACCTCGACCTCCGCGCGCCATGGGACGTCGCGCAGCCTGACCGGATCGCGGGCGAGGCAGCGAACGTCGAGGCCTGCCTCGAGCAGTCGAGGCACGAGCCGGCCGCCGATGTATCCGGTCGCGCCGGTGACGAGGCAGCGCTTCGCCGCTCCATTGCGTTCGTACCTGCCCGCGGCCGGGCGCATCAGGGACTCCCGAGGTCGGTGACGACTCCGGCCTGGTGGCCGTCGGGCCACTCGGCGCGAGCCGCACACCATTCCCAGAGCAGGGTTTGGTCGCGGTCCGGGCTGGTCGGCCGGGTCCAGGGGAGCTTGTGCTCGCTGCGGGGCTGTCGGTCCAGCCAGAACCGGCCCGATCCCTGCGCCGCCTCCGGTGCCTGGGTGAGCCAGACCAGTGTGTCGACGCCCTGTGCCGGCGTGCGCAACAGGGGGCGGCTGACTCGGGCGAAGCCGGGCAGCGACGAGCGAAGTCCCGGAGTGTCGGCCCAGCCGGGATGCATCGCGTGGAACACGACCTCACCCGGATCGATCCGTGCGGCCCACGCGCGGTTGAGGACCACCTGTGCCCGCTTGGATCGGGCGTAGGCGGCGACCCCGTCGAAACCGTCGGGCGTGGCTTCGAGCCGGTCGAGGTCGAAGGGCTGGGTGTACATGCCCCCCGAGGACACGGTGAGCACCCGGCCCGGACCGTCCCGCTCACCACTTCGCCGGCTCAGCGCGGGAAGCAGTAGTCCGGTGAGAAGGAAAGGACCGAGCACATGAGTCGCGAGGGTGCGCTCAGTTCCGCCGGGTGCTCTCTCGTAATGCCGGCCGAGCGTGCCGGCGTTGTGGGTGAGTACGTCGAGCCCGGCTTGCTGCCCGAGATAGTCGGCCGCGAGCCGTCGAACGGACTCGAGGTCTGCCAGGTCTGCCAGCACGAACCTCACCCCGTCGTGTCCGGACCGGCGCGCGATCAGGTCGCGCGCCCTCGAGGCTCGCTCACGGTCGCGCGCCACGAAGGTCACCGAGGCCCCTAACCGAGCAAGCTCAACGCACGTCTCCAAGCCGAGCCCGGACGTCCCGCCCGTGATCACGACCGACAGGTCCCGCGCCGGGGCGAGGTCCGTCCAGTGCTCGAGACGGCTGCGGGCCTGATAGCCGAACTTGGAGAAGCTGCCGACCACCGTTGCTTCGAGGACCCTGTCGACGACCCTGGCGGCGAGGGGCTTTGCGGCAGCAGGCCCCGCCTCGGCCCGGCTGCGCTCCACCGTGAACCCGTCGGTCGCGACGTGGGCACGCGCGTACTGCTCCGTACGCCTCACCCTGTCCGTCCTTGGCCAATCATTTAGTACTAAACTAGCACCCGTGACTTCGGAGAGCATGAGCATCGAGCAGGTCGCCGAGTCTCTGGGCGTTCACTACATGACGGTCTACCGCTACCTGCGGACCGGCCGGCTCCCCGCCGAACGGGAAGGCGGCAGGTGGCGGATCCGACCCGACGACCTGGCACTCCTCGCCCCCTCGGCGACCGGAAAGACTCGATCGGCACGCGGTACGGGAACGAGCAAGCGCGGCAGCGCTTCCTTGACCAAGGCGACCGGCAGGCTGAAGGACCGCCTCGTCTCGGGCGATGCCGCAGGTGCGTGGAGAATCGTCGAGAGCGCCCTGCTCGCCGGCAGTCCCAGCGACGTCCACCTGCGTCTCCTGTCGCCCTGTCTCCGCTCGATCGGTGACGACTGGGAGCGGGGCCGACTCACCATCGCGGACGAGCACCGCGCGACGGCCGTGGCGCTCGGCGTCGTGGGTCGCCTCGGTCCGCTGTTCAGTCGTCGTGGGCGGCGCCGGCCCGGTGGTGTCACTCTTCTCGCCGGCGCCCAGAGCGACCCGCACTACCTTCCGCTGGCGATGGTCGCCGACCATCTCCGCGCCGCCGGAATGGAGGTCATCCATCTCGGCGCCGACGTGCCGCTCGACACCTTGGCCACGGCAGCGGGGACCGCCGACCTGCGCGCCGTTGGGCTGTCGGCGAGTACCTCGCAGGGGGTGGCGAACGCCGGCGCTGCGATCGATGAACTGCGCCGGCGAGCGCCCGGCGTACCGGTCGTGCTGGGTGGTCCGGCCGTGCCGACCGTACGCGCCGCGCGCCTCGCCGGAGCCGACGGCTGGGCGGCCGACGCCGCTGGCGCGGTGGATCTCTTCCTCGGTCTCGCGGCCGGCCGGAGTTCGGCGTGAGCCGCCGGCGGGTTGCGGTCGTCGGGTCAGGCGTGGCGGGTCTTACGGCGGCTTACTTGCTCCAGCGCCGTTACGACGTGACCTTGATCGAGGCGGACAGCCGCCTCGGCGGTCACGCTCACACCCATGAGCACGCTCCGTCTGACGGCGCGCTCATCCGGGTGGACAGCGGCTTCATCGTTCACAACCAGGTCACCTACCCCAGCCTGATGCGCTTGTTCCGCGAGCTTCGCGTGGCGACCGTCCCGACAACGATGAGCATGTCGGTGCGGTGTGACGGCTGCGGGCTGGAGTACGCCGGAGCTCGGGGGTTGGCGGGGATCTTCGCTCAGCCGCGATCGCTGGCGCGGCCATCGTTTCTCCGCATGCTGGCCGAGGTCCGCCGCTTCCACCGCGACGCCCGCCGCCTCCTGGACGGACCCGAGAGCGACGCTGAGGAGATGACCCTGGGCGACTTCCTTCGGCGGGGCGGCTACAGCGACTACTTCGTCAACCACTTCACGGTTCCGGTGGTCGCTGCCGTCTGGTCGGCCGGACCACAGACCGCGCTTCTCTATCCGGCTCGTTACCTCTTCCGGTTCCTCGCCAACCACGGGATGCTCTCGGTGCGCGGGGCACACCAGTGGTACACGGTGGCGGGCGGATCGCGGACCTATGTCGACGCAGTGGCCAAGCAGCTCACCGAGATCCGAACCGCCACACCGGTGACCCGAGTCGCCCGGCGCGCGGACCGCTCCGGGATCGAGGTCAGCACCGCGGACGGCACCACGGAGGTATTCGAGCGGGCGGTGATCGCCACCCATGCCAACCACGCGCTGCGCCTGCTCGCTCACCCCACCGCAAACGAGCGAGCCACGCTCGGGGCATTCCGCTACTCGTCGAACCGGACCGTTCTGCACCAGGACCGCAGCGTCCTGCCCCGGAGCAGGCGCGCCGAAGCGGCGTGGAACTACCTCCTTCGTGGTTGTCGGTCCGCAGGCGATCGGGCGGAGGTCACCTACAACATGAACCGTCTCCAGCACCTGGACTCCCGGAGCCCCTACCTCGTCACCCTCAACGCCGGCGAGCGGATACAGCCGGGCCGCGTCATTGCCCGGCTCGACTACGAGCACCCGATCTACACCACCGAGGCGGTTCGCGCGCAGACGCTACTTCCGGGTCTCAACGACGATCGCCTTGCCTTCGCGGGCGCCTACCACGGCTGGGGTTTTCACGAGGACGGCTGCCGTGCGGGCGCGGCCGCTGCGGCGTCGCTGGGAGCCGGCTGGTGAGCGCGCCCCGTCCCGCGCCGGGCGTGTCGGTGCCGTGCCTGTACGACGTGGACATTCGTCACCGACGTCGCTCGCCCGTCCACAACGCCTTCCGCCACCGCAGCTACATGTGGCTGTTCGACCTGGACTGTCCGCCTCGCCTGGTGGGGCCGCTGGGCGTCCTCGCCCGCTATCGATCGGCCGATCACCTCGACGTTCGTGCCCAACTTCGTCACGCGGGAGTGGATGCCGCACGAATCCTCGTGCTTACCAACCTTCGGACCCTGGGGTACGTCTTCAACCCGATCACCATCTACTGGTGCTACGACGAGGGCGACCGGTTGGTGGCGCAGGTAGCCGAGGTTCACAACACGTATGGCGACCGACATGCCTATGTGCTGCCGAACCGAGCCGGCTCCGCTGACGGCAGGTCTGTCTCGGCCGTGCGGAAGGCCATGTACGTGTCACCCTTCTATCCCGTCGAAGGGGTCTACCGGATCCGCGTCGGTGAACCCGGCGAGACGGTCTCGGTGTCGGTCGTCCTTGATCGCGACGGTGACAAGCCGTTCCTGGCCACCTTGTCGGGCCGTCGACGCGAGCCGACCGTCGCCGGCGTCCTGCGTTGCGCCTTTCGACACCCGGTCGCGCCGTTGCGGGGGCGGGTACTGATCCAACTCGAAGGTCTGCGGCTGTGGCGCAAACGTCTGGAGGTGCAACCTCGATGAGCACGACCGAGCACGCCATCCCGATGGTCGACGATCGCTGGTGCGGCCACGAAGCCTGGCCGGCTCTTCAAGCTCCGCGCCGTGCGCCACTCAGGGCTGCCGTCGCGAGGGCCGCCCTGCAACGGGTCGCGCGCCGGGTCGGGCTTCGCGTGGAACTGCCGGACGGCGCCTGGTTCGGCGCCGCGGACGGCTCACCGCTGATCGTGCATCGTCCCGGCGATTTCTTCCTAAGGCTCGGGCGGGACGGCAAGATCGGCTTCGGCGAGGCCTACATGGCCGGAGATTGGGACGCCGCCGGCGACCTGGCTGAGGTCCTCGAGCTGATGGCCCGGGACTTGCGGGCGCTGATTCCACCCCGCCTGCAGTGGCTACGCCGACTCTACGAACCGACCCAGCCGGGCGACGAGGACAACGACCCCGCCGGTGCTCGGCGCAATGTCGCGCGGCACTACGACCTGTCCAACGAGCTGTTCGGACTGTTTCTCGACCCGACGATGACGTATTCATCGGCTCTGTTCGCTCGGCCCGACGAGACGCTCGAGCAGGCCCAGATCCGAAAGATCGAGCGGCTGCTCGATGCGACGCTGGTGGCGGATGGCACCCGGGTGCTCGAGATCGGCACGGGTTGGGGTGAGCTCGCGATCCGTGCGGCCCGTCGGGGGGCACAGGTCACCAGCCTCACCCTCTCGCGCGAGCAGGCCGCCGCGGCCCGTCGGCGAGTTGCCGACGAGGGATTGTCAGGGTCGGTCGAGATCCTCGAGCAGGACTACCGGCAATCGTCTGGCCGCTTCGACGCCGTCGTCAGCGTCGAGATGATCGAGGCCGTAGGTGAGCGCTGGTGGCCGGTCTACTTCGAGACGTTGGAGCGGCGGCTGGCGCCTGGTGGGCGGATCGGGATCCAGTCGATCCTGATGGACCACGACACGCTGCTCGCCACACGTCGCTCCTGGACGTGGGTCCACAAGTACATCTTCCCCGGCGGCATCATCCCGTCCCTGGACGCCATCGAGCAGACGTTGCGCGACCACACCCACCTGCGCGTCCTCGAGCGGCTCCACTTCGCCAGCTCCTACGCGGCGACCCTCGCGCGGTGGCGGGCGAGCTTCGACCGCCAGGCCGATGCAGTCGAGCGGCTCGGGTTCGACGCGATCTTCCGGCGGATGTGGGACTTCTACCTCGCCTACGCCGAGGCCGGCTTCCGATCAGGACACCTCGACGTTGCGCAGTTGGTGATGAGCCGGTAGGTCGGCCTGTGCGCCCGGGACCGACAGTGGGTCCGGGCGGGCAGCGCGGTCACGTGGCGTCCCGTGGGTCGCTCAGGCGTTGATCACCCGTCGGTCGTCACCTTGGCTGATGGAGCCGTTCGAAGGAGGGACCGGCAAGGAGAAGCTGTGCCTGATGTTGTCAGACCCTCCTGCGAGGCTGGGCGTCAAAGAAAGGGACCGCCCCCATGACCTCAGGCTCCCCCGTCGTCGCTGACCCCCGCCGCTGGCAGGCGCTGGGCGTCCTCGGGCTGATCCAGTTCATGCTCGTGCTCGACATCACCGTCGTGAACGTCGCCCTCCCTCATATCCAGCGCAGTCTGGGGTTCAGCTCGTCCGGTCTCGCGTGGGTGGTCAACGGCTACGTCGTGATGGCCGGCGGGTTGCTGCTGCTCGGCGGCCGCCTCGCCGACATCGTCGGGCGCAAGCGAATCTTCCTGATTGGGGTTGCGGTCTTCGCGGTCGCCTCGGCGACTTGTGGGGCGGCGACGGACCCTGGCGTGCTCGTCGCGTCGCGATTCCTTCAGGGGTCGGGCGAGGCGCTCGCAGCACCCGCCTCGATGGGCCTGATTGCTCTGCTGTTCCCGGACCCGCAAGAGCGGATCAAAGCGCTCGGGCTCTGGGGCGGGATCGCCGGCTTGGGCGGGACCTCCGGCACGGTGATCTCCGGGTTCTTCGTCAACTACCTGTCCTGGCGCTGGATCTTCTATATCAACCTGCCGGTGGCGATCTTCGCGCTGATCGTCGTTCCAGGGTTGGTCAAGGAGAGCAAGATGGTGCGCGGATCGGAGCGGCCGGACTTCGCCGGGGCGATCACCGGCACGGGTGGCCTGATCGCTGTCGTCGACGGCCTCCTAGCCGCGTCGAACCATCCGTGGGGCTCAGCGCGGGTGCTTGTCCCCCTGATCGGCGGGCTCGCGTTGCTGGGGCTCATGGTCTTCATCGAATCCCGCAGCGACGCGCCGTTGATACCACTGTCCTTCTTCGACAACCGCACTCGGGTGACCACGAACGTCACGACGCTGTTCTTCTCGAGTGGTTTCTTCAGCTACTTCTTCCTGCTGACCCTCTACGAGCAGAAGGTGTTGCACTACAGCGCGATCCGCAGCGGGCTGTCCTACCTGCCGTTCGGTCTCACGATCGGTGCGGGCATCGGGATCGGTACGGCGATCATGCCGAGAGTCGGTGTGAAGCGACTCCTCGGCTGCGCGTTCCTCACCTGTGCGGCGGGCATGCTGCTCAGCAGCCGGATCTCACCGGAGTCGGGATATTGGACCGACATCGTGCCCGGGATGATCGTGCTCGGCTTTGGCTCGGGTCTGTCGTTCCCCGGGATCGGCAACGCTTCGCTGCACGAGGTAACCGTGCAGGACTCCTCCCTAGCCTCCGGCGTACAGAGCGCGTTCCAACAGGTGGGCGGCGCGCTCGGTCTCTTCGTGTTCGTGACACTAGCCATCCGCCATGCAACGTCGCTGGTCGACTCCGGCTCGTCGCCACCGGTTGCGGTGACCGCGGGCTACGCACTTGCCTACCGGGTAGCCGCAGCGACGATGGTCGTCGGCGCGATCTTGGTGTTCGCCCTGCTGGAGAACGTCCTCGCGGTCTCGCGCGAGGCGGAGGCGGCCCCCCACACTGGCGCAGGCGCCACCGCCGAAATAGACACCGCACCCGCCTAGCGCGCGGGCGTCGACGGTCATCCGGGGCATGATGTGGTGTGCGCGCCGGATTGTCCTTGCCGATCTTCGACTCACTCGCCGACCCGGACCTGCTCGCCGACCTGTCGGCTGAGGCCGAGCAGGCCGGCTGGCGGGGTGTCTTCCTCTGGGACCACCTGCGCTACCGCCCGCCGGCCGTCGCGGCGACCGACCCCTGGACCGCGCTTGCCGCTATCGCCGTTCGGACCGAGCGAATTCTGCTCGGGCCGATGGTGACGCCGCTCGCCCGCCGCCGACCACAGGTCGTCGCGCGGCAACTGGCCGCGCTCGACCACCTTTCCGGAGGACGGGTGGTGTTCGGAGCCGGTCTCGGCATGGACTCGAGTGGGGAGGAGTTCCGGCGATTCGGCGAGGAGACCGATCCGGTCCGTCGGGCGGCGATGCTCGACGAGGGTCTCGAGGTGTTGACCGGGCTGCTGTCCGGTCACGAGGTCGATTACCGGGGGGAACACTTCACGGTCGACCGGGTGGCCTACCGACCGCAACCCGTGCAGGAGCACTTGCCGATCTGGCTGGCCGCACGCTGGCCGAACCGTCGGCCCTTGCGCCGGGCTGCACGGTACGACGGGGTGTACGTCATCGACGTCACGCCGGCCGATGCCGCCGCCGCGGTAGCGGTGATCGACGAGATCCGGGCCGGTGACCTCGAGGGTTTCGACGTCGTCGTCCACGACCGCGCGGGAGCGGATCCAGCGCCATGGCGAGTGGCCGGGGCGACCTGGCTTCTGACGACGTTCGATCCGTTCGCGGTCACTCCTGCGGAGGTGCGATCGGCGATTGCCCGGGGACCATCGACCTGAGCGCCGTCGCCTACTTGACCGTGAGCTTGAGCTTGGTCTTGTGCGTGCTTGGCGGGATCGCCTGGGCATCTGTGACGGTGATGGACACCGTCTTCGTGCCCTTCTTGGTCGGCTTGCCGTGGATTACCCCGGTGCTGGTGGCGGCGAGCCCCTTGGGTAGGGAGCTGATCTTGTAGCTGTACGGTGCGATGCCACCTGCTGCCTTCACCACGGCTTTGTACTTCTTGCCGACCTTCGCCTTCGCCAGCTTCTTCGTCGTCAAGGTGACGGTCGACAGCGTTGTGGTGCTGATCACCGAATCGGGTTTCGCGACGTGACCGAGCTGGCCCGGATCGCCAGGGTCGCCGTCGGTGCCGGCGCCGCCGGGTGTCGTCCCTCCCGAACCGAAGCATCCCGTCACGAACGTCGTGCAATCCGATGGGAGGTTCCCACCGGTGACCGAGTCGTTGGTGAACGACGGCGAGGTCACGTAGGACTTGCCGTGGCCGTAGGGGAGGCCAACCGCGCCGCCCTGGGCGCCGCCGCTGTTGCCGCCGTCGCCACCGTCACCGCCGTTGCCGACGACTGCTGTCGTGTCGCTGGAACTGCTCGTGCCGGGGCTCCCTCCTTCGCCGCCGTTGCCTCCGCTGCCGGGATCGCCACCCACGGCGGCATCCGACGAGAACGACGAACCGTCCACCAGGAGGTATCCGGTGCTGTAAATGGCGCCGCCGTAGGAGTCGCCGCCGGCGCCGCCGCTTGCTCCGTCACCACCAACTCCGCCGTCACCAGCAGCCACGTGATCACAGCCACCGGCGCAGATGTTGTCGCCGCCGTCACCGCCGACTCCACCGTCCCCACCCTGACCACCGTTTCCGCTGCGCGCGGTGTTGCCGGAGAAGGCACCTCCGATCACGATCAGGTGACCGGCGTTGGCGATCGCGCCACCGGAGCCCGTGCCACCGTCGCCACCCCGGCCACCGTCACCACCCGCGGTCCCCTCGCCGACGAGGTTGCCGAGTGAGGTGCTGTCACCGCCTGCTGCCCCTGCTCCTCCCGCGCCGCCGTTACCGCCATTGCCCCCGACGGCCTCGTTGTCGGTGAAGCCGACCCGGTTGAGAACGACGGCAGCACCGCTGCTGATGTTCAGGCCGCCGCCGAGCGCGGAGTGTCCGGTGGCTCCTGCCCCCCCGTCGCCCGGAGGGACGGGGGCCGGGCTGCCACCGCTGCCCCCTGCGGTGCCCGCGGCGCCGTCGCTGCCGTTCGCGCCGGAGCCCCCGGATACCAGGCCGTTCTCGATCGTGAGATGCGCGATCGTGACCTTGCCCTTCGTGACGGACACCGCTCGCACCGTCCCGCCGGCATCGAGGAGGACGTTGTGTCCGTTGCCGTCGAGCGTCACCGGCGTAGTGCCGGAGAAGACCAGCGTGCTGGTCAGGGTGAGGGTGCAGTTGCTCGTGAAGACGACGTCGCCACCCTTGTGCACCGCCTGTTGGATCGCCGCCTCGTTGCACGACACGGCGACCGGCTTGGTCGGTATCGACGTCGATGCGCCGCTTGCGGCGAGCGGGCCGCCGGCACCGACGAGTGCGGCAACTCCGATCGTGATGACAGCGCTGCGGCGGATCCGGGGGACAGGCATGGCAGCTTCCATATCGGTAGACATCGGCCGATTCGCGCCGCCCCACTATCGCGCAAATGGCGCATTTTTCAACGACGCCGCCGCGCGTGTCAGCAGAACAACGGTGCCCGGCCGGACATCCCCGCCGACGAGGATCGCAGCGAGGATGCCGGCCTGCACCACCGTCTAGTCTGCCGGTGCCGGATGCTCCGGAGTGTCGATCGTGTGCTTCGGGCCGGTGAACCAGTTCTTCACCGACGTGTGCCACCAGATCCAGAGCAAGAGAAGCGCGGCCGGTACGACCAGGATCGTGTAGTTGACGTACTTCATCGCGAAGCCGTCGTTCCAGGGCACGCCCAGATTGGAGGTGGGCAGCAGCGCGATGATCGACGTCACGACGATTTCGACGAGCGCGACGATCGACATCCACTTGTACTTCGAGCCGAGGGTCCAGCCGCCCGGGGTGAAGTTCGCACCTGCCTTCCAGCGCAGATAGATCGGGATCGCGAACGCGACGTAGAGTCCGACCACGCCGATGCTCACGACCGCGAAGAACGCGACCGGCACGGGCGCGCCGTTGATGTCCACGGTGGCGAGGGCCGGCAAGGTGAGAATGACCGCGATCACCGAGGACGCGACGACGGCGTAGATCGGCACCTTGTTCGCGTTCAGCCGTCGCCAGTACTGGTGCCCGGGAACCGCGCCATCGCGGCTGAAAGCGAACATCATCCGGGTCGTGCTTGTCATGCACGCGGTGGTGCAGAAGAACTGACCGGCGGTCGAGATCAACAGCACCGTGCCGTGCCAGTTGGTCCCCAGTGCCTGGCCGAAGATCGAGTCGACCGCGCCGCCCGCGGAGGTCACGCCGCTGACGCTCTGCACGGCGAACAGGAACGACAGCAGCAGGATCCAGCCGCCGATGCCGGAGTAGAAGATCGACCGCCAGATCCCCTTCGCCGCGCTGTCGGCGGCTTGATGGGTTTCCTCCGACAGGTGCGCGGATGCGTCGTACCCGGTGATCGTGTACTGCGTGAGGATCGCTGACAGCGGCAGGACATAGAGCAGGAAGCCGGCTCCGGATGACTTACCGCCGAAGAACCCGGTGTTGTTGACCCGGGTGGTGAACACGGTGCTGACGCTCGCGTGGTGGCTCGGAACGAACACCAGGATGCCCACGACGAGCAAGGCGCCCAGCACGTGCCACCAGACCGAGATGTTGTTCAGGATCGCGAGCAGGTGGCTGGAGAAGATGTTGATCAGAGCTGCGAGGAGCAAGACGACAATGAACTCGACGAACACCCGGTTCAACGAGTAGTGGCTGGCCCACGAGCTGGAGAACGTCGACAAGGTGAGGTCGAAGAACGTCGCGCAGCCGTAGGCGACCGAAGCGACGATCGCGAGCAAGCCGATCAGATTCAGCCAGCCCGTGTAGTAGCCGGCCTTCGCGCCGCCGAGGCGCGAGGCCCACCAGTAGATCCCGCCGGAGGTAGGGAAGGCGGAGACGAGCTCGGACATGCACAACCCGATCACGAGGATGAAGATCGCGATGATCGGCCAGCCCCAGGCGATCGCCATCGGGCCACCGTTGTTCCAGCCCACGCCGAAGGTCGTGAAACACCCGGCCAGGATGGAGATGATCGAGAACGAGATCGCGAAGTTGGAGAAGCCGGACCAGGAACGGTTCAGCTCCTGCTTGTAGCCGAGTTCGGCGAGGCGGCGTTCGTCAGCGTTCTCGAGCTCGAGTATCTCTGGTTCGATTCCCTCGGGCACGGGCGTTTCCCCCTTATTCGGTCACGGTTCCTGGACATCGGTGATGAGGGTGTGCAGATCCTGGCCACGGAGGACGGCGAGCGCGTGCTCGTACTTGTCCATCCCCCACGTCCAGAAGTCGAAATCAAGCTCGCTCGTCGCGGCCTGGATCGAGGCCCACAGCGTCCATCCGTAATCCGACATCAGCCCGAACAGCCGAGCGCGTGCCACCTTGCCC
>DATJWM010000084.1:0-5943 GCA_035501255.1 Mycobacteriales bacterium
AGAACCTCGGCACCTGAATGCCGACGAGCTCGGCGGCCCGAATGATCAGTGTGTCCTTGGGCACGCTGATCTCGATGCCGTCAATCGTCGCGTTGACCAGTTCGACCGGCGCGTCGCTGCGGTCGCCCTCGGGCTTGGTGACCGTCATGAGGCTGCTCCCGCGGGGGCGAAGAGGGTCGCTGCCACGGGGTCGAACGGGCATCCGCCGTTCTCCCAGTGCGCGACGTACTCGTCCCGGAAGTACTCGACCGAGGACGTGATCGGGCTCGTCGCACCGTCGCCGAGAGCACAAAACGATCGGCCCATGATGTTGTCGCAAGCGTCGAGAAGGGTGTCGATGTCGGAGTCGCTCGCGTTGCCGGCCTCGAGCCGCTCGAGGATCTGCACCATCCAGTACGTGCCCTCGCGGCAGGGCGTGCACTTGCCGCAGGACTCGTGCGCGTAGAACTCGGTCCAGCGCAGGACGGCCCGCACCACGCAGGTCGTGTCGTCGAAGATCTGGAGTGCCTTCGTGCCGAGCATCGAGCCCGCGTCGGTCATGCCCTCGTAGTCGAGCGGGGCGTCCAGGTGCTCCTGGGTGAGCAGCGGCGTCGAGGACCCGCCGGGAGTCCAGAACTTCAGCTCGTGCCCTTCGCGGACACCGCCGGCGAGGTCGAGAAGATCTCGCAAAGTGACGCCCAGCGGTGCTTCGTACTGTCCGGGTCGGGTGACATGCCCGGACAGGGAGTACAACGTGAAGCCGGGTGACTTCGGCGAACCGAAGGACTTGAACCAGTCCACCCCGCGCGCGATGATCGGCGGCACGCTCGCAATGGACTCCACGTTGTTGATCACGGTTGGGCTCGCGTAGAGGCCGGCAACCGCGGGGAACGGCGGCCGTAGCCGCGGCTGACCTCGGTAACCCTCGAGGGAGTCGAGCAGGGCGGTCTCCTCGCCGCAGATATAGGCGCCCGCACCCGCGTGAACGACCACGTCGAGGTCGAACCCGGTGCCGAACAGGTCAGTGCCCAACAGCCCGGCGGCGTAGGCCTCGGCGACGGCGGCTTGGAGACGCCGGACGATATGGAGGACCTCGCCGCGGACGTAGATGAACGCCTGGTTCGACCGGATCGCGAAGCAGGTGATGACGATGCCCTCGATCAACGCGTGCGGGTTCGCGAGCAGGAGCGGCATGTCCTTGCAGGTGCCGGGCTCGGACTCGTCCGCGTTGACGACGAGGTAGTGCGGCTTGCCGTCGCCCTGCGGAATGAAGCTCCACTTGCTTCCGGTCGGGAAACCCGCACCGCCGCGACCGCGCAGACCGGAGTCCTTGACCAGCCCGATGATCGCATCGGGATCCATCGTGGTGAGGGCCGTACGCGCGGCCGCGTAGTCACCGCCGTAGCCCGCAATGGTCCAGGGCTTCTCGGCCGCCCAGTTCGCCGACAACACCGGCGTGAGACGCAGTTCGGAGGTCACGCTTGATCACCGCGTTCGCCCGCGAGCCGAAGACCTTCGAGCGAGGCCGGACCAGCAGCGACGCCTTCGTCCGCGCGCCCGTCGTAGAAACCGGCGAGGACCCGCTCGGCCTCCTTCCACGTGCACACCGATGAGGCGCCCCGGCTCGGCGTCACGGGCTGCCCGGATCGCAGGTCGTCGACGAGCTTGCGGGCCGACTCGGGAGTCTGATTGTCGAAGAACTCCCAGTTGACCATGACGACCGGCGCAAAATCACAGGCGGCGTTGCACTCGATGTGTTCGAGGGAGACCCGGCCGTCGTCGGTGACGCCGTTCTGGCTGGTGATGCCGGTGTGCTCCTTGAGCGCGTCCATGATCGCGTCGCCGCCCATGACCGCGCACAAGGTATTCGTGCACACGCCGACGTGGTAGTCACCGACCGGCTTACGCTTGTACATCGTGTAGAAGGTCGAGACCGCGCTCACTTCTGCCTTGGTCAGCCCGAGCAGATCGGCGCAAAACTCGATGCCCTCCGGGCTCACGTACCCCTCGTCGCTTTGCACCAGGTGCAACAACGGCAGCAGCGCCGAGCGCGCTTTGGGGTAGCGCGCGACGACCTGCGCAGCGAGCTCGTGGGTCTCGTCGGAAATCGTCACGACGGGACTCCCTCGATCGTCATCAACGGTCCACCCCGCCCATGACCGGGTCGATGCTCGCCACGCTCGCCACCACGTCCGCGAGCAGACCACCCTCGGTGATCGCCGGAACGCTTTGCAGGTTGACGAAGCTCGGTTCGCGGAGATGCACCCGGTGCGGGCGGGTGCCGCCGTCGGACACCACGTGCGCGCCGAGCTCGCCCCGGGGCGACTCGATCGGCACGTAGGCCTGCCCGGCCGGAACGCGGAAGCCCTCGGTGACGAGCTTGAAGTGATGGATGAGGGCCTCCATCGAGGTCCCCATGATCGTCCGGATGTGGTCGAGTGAGTTCCCGAGCCCATCGGAACCGAGCGCGAGCTGCGCAGGCCAAGCGATCTTCTTGTCCTCGACCATCGTCGGCCCGGGGCGGAGGCGGTCGAGCGCCTGACCGATGATCTTCAAGGACTCGCGCATCTCGTTGATCCGCACGAGGTAGCGGGCGTAGCAGTCGCCCTCGGTGTCCGTCACGACCTCGAAGTCGTAGGTCTCGTAGCCGAGGTAGGGCATTTCCTTGCGGAGATCCCAGGCGAACCCGGCCGCCCGCAGCAGCGGGCCAGTCACGCCGAGCTGCATGCACGACTGGACGTCGAGGTAGCCGACGCCCTTCGTCCTCGCCAGCCAGATCGGGTTGGCCGACAGCAATCCCTCGTATTCGTCGATCCGGCGGTACATCTCGGGGATGAACTCGCGGATGGCGTCGACGGCACCAGGCGGAATGTCCTGGGCGACTCCGCCCGGGCGGATGTAGGCGTGGTTCATCCGCAAGCCGGTGATCATCTCGAAGATCCGGCTGATCTGCTCGCGTTCACGGAAGGCGTAGAGCATCGCGCTCAACGCGCCGAGCTCCATCCCGCCGGTGCCGAGCCAGACCAGATGCGAGGAGATCCGCTGGAGTTCGAGCACCAGCACCCGCAGGACCTTGACCCGCTCGGGGATGTCGTCCTCGATTCCCAGGAGCCGCTCGACGCCGAGACAGTACGTCGCCTCGTTGAACATCGGGGCGAGATAGTCGCAGCGGGTGATGAAGGTGACCGCCTGCGTCCAGTTGCGGAACTCCATGTTCTTCTCGATGCCCGTGTGCAGGTAGCCGATGACCGGCCGGATCTGCACGACCGTCTCGCCTTCGAGCTCGAGAACGAGCCGGAGCACGCCGTGCGTCGACGGATGCTGCGGGCCCATGTTCACGACGATCCGCTCGCTGTCGACGGGATCGATCGCCTCGACGACGTCGTCCCAGTCGCCGCCACCGACGGTGAACACCCGACCCTCGTCCTCGGGGTCGCTGCCGCCGTAGGGGTCGTTGTCGGCGTAGGTGCTCGTGTAGGTCGTCATGCGTAGGACCTCCGCTCGTCCGGCGGCGGAACGGTCGCACCCTTGTACTCAACGGGGATGCCGCCGAGCGGGTAGTCCTTGCGCTGCGGATGACCGGGCCAGTCGTCGGGCATTTCGATCCGGGTGAGACCCGGGTGCCCGTCGAAGATGACCCCGAAGAAGTCCCAGGTCTCGCGCTCCTGCCAGTTGGCGGTTGGGTAGGTCTCGGTGACGCTCGGCACGTGCGGATCCTCGGCGGTGACCGACACCTCGAGGCGAATCCGGCGACGGTAGGTCATCGACAACAGGTGGTAGACCACGTGCAGGCGCCGTCCGGTCGGGTCGTCGAGGTAGTCGACCCCGGAGACGCTGGCGCACATCTCGAACCGCAGGGCGGGATCGTCGCGAAGGGTTCGGACGACGTCGAGCAGTGCCTCGCGGGTCACATACAGCGTGAGCTCGCCCCGATGGACGACCACCCGCTCGACCCCCTCGCCGTACGCCGGGTACGCCGCCTCGAGCGCCGCCGTCGCGTCGTCGAACCATTCGCCGTAGGGCTGGGGGGAGGACACCAAGGCGGGCGGGCGGACGACGAGACCACCGAACCCGGAGGTGTCACCGAAGCCCTGCGCTCCGAACATGTCGGTCGGAGTGCCCTCCCGGCCGGTTTCTTCGGTCACGTGCCGCCTCCGGGCTGCGCAGCGGTGAGGTAAGGCTCGATCTCGACGTCGACGGGCAGTCCCTTCGAGTGCCGAGTGTCGCGCTCGATCGGCTTCTCATACGGCGCGTCGTCGATTCCGGTCCAGTTCGGCTGACCGTTGATCGGCCCGTTCTGAACCTTCTTGTGGATCTTGATGATCGCGTCGAGCAGCATCTCCGGACGCGGCGGGCACCCCGGCAGGTACATATCCACCGGGACGACGTGGTCGACACCCTGGACGACGGCGTAATTGTTGAACATCCCGCCGCTGCTCGCGCAGACCCCCATCGCGAGGACCCACTTCGGCTCGGGCATCTGGTCATAGATCTGGCGGAGGACCGGCGCCATCTTCTGTGACACCCGCCCGGCGACGATCATCAGGTCGGCCTGCCGGGGAGAGGCACTGAAGCGCTCCATGCCGAAGCGAGCGATGTCGAAGCGCGGGCCGCCAACGGCCATCATCTCGATCGCGCAGCAGGCGAGGCCGAACTGCGCCGGCCAGACCGATGCACTGCGCGCGGTGTTGAGGACCTTCGCCACCGAGGTCAGGATGATCCCGTCGGGGATCTTCTCCTCTACGCCCATGTCAGTCCCACTCGAGCCCGCCGCGACGCCAGACGTAGAAGTACACGACGAAGACCGCCGCGATGAACAAGATCATCTCGATCAAGCCGAACAGGCCGAGGGTGTTGAACGCGACCGCCCACGGGTAGAGAAACACGATCTCGATGTCGAAAACGATGAACAGCATCGCCGTGAGGTAGTACTTCACCGGAAGTCGGTGGCCGCGAAATGCTTGCGGGCTCGGCTCGATCCCGCACTCGTAGGACTCGAGCTTCGCACGATTGAATCGCTTCGGGCCCGAGGCGGATCCCGCGATGATCGAGAAGACGGCGAACCCGCCGCCGAGGATCGCGAGGATGATGATCGGGATCATCTCGTCACTCTCCTTCGCTGGGCGTACCGGTCAAACCTTCGAAAGTCTAGGTCGCCCCCTCGGCGCCCGATCACGCGGCCGGGGTCAGCCGGTTGAGTCCGGCGATGATCCGGTCGAACGCATCGCCGCGGGTGGGCTCGGAAAGGTTGGCAAGGAGCTTCAGGCAAAAGCGCATCAAGGTCGGGTGCGGCAGTCCGTGCCGGGTGCACAGCTTCATCACCGATGGATGGCCAATCGCGCGGACGAACGCGCGACCAATGGTGTAGTAGCCACCGTAAGTGGCGTCCAGTGCGCTCGGGTAGCCGGCGAGGACCCGTTCGCGGCGGGCGCCTTCTGGCTCGGCCAGTGCTTGGGCGACGATCTCTGCGGCGAGCCGGCCGGACTCCATCGCATAGGCGATGCCCTCGCCGTTCATCGGATTGACCATGCCCCCGGCGTCGCCCACCAGCAAAGCTCCGTCGGCGTAGTGGGGCTTGCGGTTGAAGCCCATCGGGAGCGCGGCGCCCCGGATCGGACCGGTGGCGTTGTCCGGGATGAATCCCCATTCCTCCGGCATCGAGGCGCACCAGCGGTCGAGCATCGCCCGATAGTCGGTCTTGCCGAACGCCTCAGAGGTGTTGAGGATCCCGAGGCCGACGTTGCTGGTGCCGTCGCCCATCCCGAACACCCAGCCGTAGCCGGGGAGCAACCGACCCTCGCCGGGGCGGCCGTCCCACAGCTCGAGCCAGGACTCGAGCCAGTCGTCGTCGTGTCTCGGGCTGGTGTAATACCGGCGGTACGCGACCCCCATCGGTCGATCCTCGCGGCGCTGGCGGCCCAGCGCGAGGGAGAACCGTGAACTGTTGCCGTCCGCGACGATGGT
>DATJWM010000085.1:0-2637 GCA_035501255.1 Mycobacteriales bacterium
CGCGGCTGTCCTTGAGGATGCCGTTGCTGTTGGGAATCAGCTCGGCGTGGCGACCTCGCATGCTGTCGAATGTCGCAGCGTCAACGAGGTCAGCCCAAAGCGTTCGCGGGATCGTGATGTCCAGCCTGGCGGCGAGATGTCGCATCTGCCCGTCGAGGTCGTTGAGCAGGTCGTCGTAATGCACCAACAACACGTTTCCGGCGCTGCGACGGGCCCAGGCGTCGCGGATGTGCCAGATCACTCCTGGCAGGTCGTCCAGACATTCGGCGGGCGGCGTGTCCCGGTCGATCCATCGCAACAGCCAGGAGTGCAGATCCGGCCGCGGCCGGCGTGGGGTGGCAGGCTCCGGCTGGCCAGTGAGTTCGCGGAGCCGCTGCCGGTCGATGTTGTCGCCCTGGTGATACAGCGAGACCGCCATATCGAGTGGGTGCCGTCCAACGACGATGTAGGTCGCACGCTTGTCGATCGGGATGCCGTCCAGTGGCGCATGCGTCTTGATGACGCGGCGCTGCTTCTGGGACTCGAGGCGGCTGATCACCGTGTCGAGCGGTTGCGTGGTCCGGTCAAGCCACGGCGACAAGACGGCTAGCGGTTGCGGAAACTGCCGGTTCTGAAAGATCAGCAGTGCACAGATCATCTGCACCCAGGTCGTCCCGCTTTTTGATCGCGTGCTGACGACGATGTCGCCAGACCGGAACGGAAAACCATTCCAGCGCGAACTGTCCTCGTCGTCCGAGGTGTACCTGACCGGCATCGTCAAACCGTAACTGCTGCACCGCAGCGAACTGAAGTGATGCCACTCTCGAGCACCGCTTGGCCGTTATCGTTCGAATGTGATTCGCGAGTTGGACCTTGGGGACTGCGTTCTTCTGTGGCGTGACGAGGGCCGCTGGTGCGAGGTCCACCCCGAACTGCTTCGCGATGAGCGACGAGGTGAGGTCGAAGAAGACGAGGACGACTGGTGCCCGATCGGTTCTGAGGTCGACAGTTGCAGTTTCACTGGCGGCAGGACCTTCGTCTATGGGCGTGCGATCGACGGCGTCCCGAGCCGAGTCGCGGTCGATGGCAACGAGATTGCCATTCAGACCTTGGGAGGACTGTGGGCGGCAACGTGGACTAGCCGGAATTCCCGGGTCATCGTTGCGTTCGGAGACGATGAGGTGGTCTGACTTTGGCGAGCGCCGCCGGTATTTGCCGGTTGATCCGGACGCGCCGCTGTTGCACGACCAGCCTTGATTTGGCTGGTTCCTCTCGGGGCCACCTCCGGAGCTCGAAGGTTGAGCGGGATGTGCCGTCACCCTCCAGGCAGCAGAGGGGGACCCGCTTGCGGCTATACCTCCGAGGGAATCCGATCCACGGCAAGGGTGCGCTTCGCCTCCTGGTCCGCGATGCCATGTCGTACGCCGAGCCTGATGACCCAGTACAGGAGATACAAGCCAATTGCCGGGAAGAGCAGGACGAGCAGGAACAAGAAGCCGCCCGCGAACATGGCCTAAGAATGCCCGACCCTCTGCAACCTGTCACGAAGATGCGTCAGATGCGCCCACAATGCTCGATGGCAATGGAGGTTGATGGGCCGCAGACGTGCCGATCCCGCACAGTGGGAGCACTCAATCGACCCGGTTCGTCTGCCGATGCGCTACCGGGTGCTCGGACACTGTTCCGGGCGTGTGAGGGTCTAGTCCGGGGAGACTTCGATGGCGTCGGTGAACGTGCCAAGCACGTGGGTCGCGGACGGTCATCTCCCGCCGCGTTGCGCGCGACACGGCACCGTCGAGACACAGCGGGTGAAGCGCCGCTTCTACAGCACGCCTCCATGGTGGCTGATCATCCTCGTGCCGTTCACGCTCCTGCTGGTTCTGATCATTGCACTTGCGATCCGCAAGACTGTCGAAGGTCCTTTGCCTGCTTGTGAAGCCTGCGCCAACGACCGTCGTCGATTCGTGACCCGGGTATGGGTGGGCTGGGGTGTCGCGTTCGCCCTCCTCGTTTTGGTTGCCGCCGTCGGCTCGCCGTTGGTTGGACTGCTCTGGCTCTTGGTGCAACTGGTTGTGCTGGTCGAGACCTTTCGAGGAGACAGCTACCGCGTTCGTGGCAAGGTCAGCGCGGACGGCCAGTGGGTGGAACTCGTGGGCGCAGATGAGCATTTCGTTCGCGAGATTGTGAACGCGCTGGATGCGTACGCGTCGGCGGCTCAAGTGCCGATGCTTCGGCCGCCCAACGACTCGCAGCCACCCTCGGCTATAGACCCGCGGACGCCCGTGACGGATCCGACAGTCGTCTACCAGCGCACTCCGACCATCCTGCCTGGCAGGTAAGGACCGCCGATATCGTCGCTCGACGATCCTCGGCACTCAGCCCAAGGTGGCGATAGCGAGCGGCGCTCACGCGCCGGCGCCTCGGCATCAGACTAAGAGGCTTCGAAACGGTTCGAGGCGGCATGCAACCCCACCATCGGGCGTCGTGTAGGTGATGCCGTTCTCGCGCAACGACCCGACCGATGACGCCGACCCGGTGCTATGCGCGCGGCACTCTGAGGGATGATCGACTCGTGGTCGGGAAACCGGAGCCAGTCGACAGCCGCGGCTTTGGCGGCATCAGCTGGCTACCTCGCATCGCCGCTCCGCGACGGCAGCC
>DATJWM010000086.1:0-83098 GCA_035501255.1 Mycobacteriales bacterium
GGGTCCGCGAGCCCTGTCGACAGTTCGCCGCCGAACAAGGGTCACGAACATTCCGGGACCACTAGGCCCTGTTGATCTTGGTGACAAGGTAAACCCGCCGGTCAGCGCGTTGCGGTTTGGCGGTGGAGGTGGGATTTGAACCCACGGAGGAGTTGCCCCCTCACACGCTTTCGAGGCGTGCTCCTTCGGCCGCTCGGACACTCCACCGTGAACCAGCCTAGCCGAGCCCCGGCAACGCCGCGGACCTCGACAGCGGCGCCGTGTGCGCCCCCGGCCGTTGCGGGCAAGCGAGCCCGGGGCTAGCGTCCCGACCACGGCGAGGCGGTTCGCCGTACCGGAAGGAGTTGCGATGGTCACGAAGGGAACACCGGTCGTTTTCGTTCATGGGCTGTGGATTCACACGAGCGCCTGGGATCCGTGGATCGAACACTTCCGCGAGGCCGACTACGAACCAATCGCGCCCGGATGGCCAGGCATCCCCGACACTGTCGAGGAAGCGCGAGCCCATCCGGAGGAGATCGCCAACCACGGCGTCGACGACGTCACGAACCACTACGAGAAGATCATCCACGACCTCCCGAGTGCGCCGGTCGTCGTTGGTCACTCCTTCGGCGGGCTGATCGCAGAGAAGTTGCTGGGGGCCGGCGTAGCCGCAGCCGGCGTCGCGATCGACGCCGCGCCGATCAAGGGCGTCCTGCCGCTCCCGATTTCCGCCCTTCGCGCATCGTTCCCCGTCCTGAAGAACCCCGCCAACAAGAGTCGGGCGATACCGCTCACCGCCGAGCAGTTCCGCTACGCGTTCGGCAACGGCATCCCGGCTGAGGAGTCCGACGCACTGTACGAAAAGTGGGCGATCCCCGCGCCGGGCCTCCCCTTGTTTCAGGCGGCGACCGCCAACCTCAAGCCGCATGCCGAAACGGCCGTCGAGACCGACAACGACGACCGCGGCCCGCTCTTGCTGACCATGGGCGGGATGGATCACACCGTGCCAGAGGCGATCACAAAGTCGACGATGAAGCAGTACCGACGCTCATCGGCGGTGACGGAGATCATCGAGTTCGCCGACCGAGGTCATTCACTGACGATCGACCACGGTTGGCGCGACGTCGCCGACGCCATCCTCGCCTGGCTGGACAAGAACCTCAGCGGGTCCTAGGAGACTCGGAAGCGCCGTCGGGCCGTCGACCGGCGAACCAACTTCGCAGCAGGTCGCCGCATTCCGTCTCCAGAACGCCGCCGATCACCTCCGGTCGGTGGTTGAGGCGCCGGTCTCGAACCACGTCCCACAGCGAGCCCACTGCGCCGGCCTTCGGGTCGATCGCGCCGTAGACGAGCCGGTCCACCCGGGCGAGGACGAGGGCTCCCGCGCACATCGTGCACGGCTCGAGGGTGACGACCAACGTCGCGCCCTCGAGGTGCCAACTGCCGCTGCGTCTGCCGGCGTCGCGAAGTGCGACCACCTCCGCGTGCGCAGTGGGGTCGTCGAGAGCCTCCCGCTCGTTTCGCCCGCGGCCGATCACCGAGCCGTCGGCAGCGACGACGACCGCTCCCACCGGAACGTCACCGGCGTCCCTCGCGTGCTCGGCCTCGTCGATCGCCAGCCGCATCCAGCCTTCGGTGTCGCTCACACGCCCCGGAGCTTCTCCAGTACGTCGAGACAACCCGCGGCCTCGCACAGGGTGCTGATCACGTCCGAGGGAAGCTGGCCTTCCTCGTTGCACAACTCGACAAGGCGCGCGGCCGGCGTACCGAGGTCCGCCAACAGACCGATGTCCCCGGCGGGGTTGCTGTCGGAAAGGATGCCGTCATCGTTCTCGTCGTCGGTGTCGTCCTCCTCGTCGTCGGAGTCTGCATCCTCCGTCGCGGCGTCGATCGCCGCCTCCGCGAACAGCCCGGCGATCTCGCTGGAGGTCACGACCCGGGAGTCCGAGACAAATGCCCGAGGGTCATCGTCGGCGTCAATGCGAAGCACCGCGAACCATTCGTCGTCCTCCTCGACGAACAGCAAGGCCGTCTCCGCGTCGTCGCCGACCACCTCCCGCAAGAGCTCCACCACGCCGTCGAGGTCCTCGACCTCGTCGAGCTCGAGCTCGTCGCCGAACCACGCAGAGTCGACCCGCGCAAGAGCAGCGGTTGCGTAGGTCACCCGCAGTCCTCCTCGTCGCTCGCCGGACCAACTCGCATGGTCGTAGTCAATCGCTAGTGCGGCAACGCTTCAAGCGCCCGGTCGTAGACCTCGGCGAAGCCGAGCCGATCCGCGACGGACAGCAGCATCTCGTCGGCGTACGCATCGAGATCGGCGAGCATCATGCCGAATTCCATCTCGTCGAGCCCAAGGTCCTCGAAGATCGCGACATCGCCCGCGGGCCAGACATCATCGAGATCGGCCTCCCGAGGAGCATCGATACCGAGCCGGTTGACCACCTGGCGGGCAAGGTCCCAGTCGAGAGCCGCAGTGACGTCGGACAGGACCAGGCGGACGTCCTCGCCCCGGACCCGCAAGGCGACGAAGAACTCGTCGGCCACATTGACCAGCGCGATCGCCCCATTCTCCGCGGGCTGTTGGCGGACGACCCCGATCAGACGCTCGAGGTCGTGGCCCACCCGCTCCGGGAGCACCCCGGACTGCCAGGCGCCGTCCTCGCGGTAGACGACCACGGCCACGCTGTCGTCACGGTCGCCGCTCATCGCCACCTCGCCACATCCGATGGGCGCATCGTGGCAGATGAATCGGGCCACGCCAATACCCGTTGCCCCCACAATCCCCCAGACCAAACGGCGTCACGCCGTTGCGGGTATAGCCAAACGGCGTCACGCCGTTGCGGGTATAGCCGAACGGCGTCACGCCGTTATTGGGGGGCCGGGTCCCCGGCCTCATCGGTAGGCGTGCCGCCCAGTTGGCTCGGTGTGCCCGTTCCGATCAACGACAGCGTCCACGCTCGCCGGCAGGACTGGCACCACCACGCGCCATGGCGGTCGGCATAGGGCTGGAGGTCTTCGTCCCCGCAGTAAGGGCAGTAGAACGGTACGGCGCGTTCGGTCACTCCGCGCCTACTCGACGAGAGCCTCGTCGGCTCGGCGCACCCAGGTCGCGAACCGTTCACCGTCTTCGCGGTGTGCCTGATAGTTGCGAAGCACCCGCTCGATGTAGTCGGCGAGGTCCGCGGAGCGGACCTTCAGCCCGCGCACCTTGCGGCCCAGGCCCGAGTCGTCGCCAAGCGCTCCTCCGAGGTGCACCTGAAAGCCCTCGTCGTCGTCGACGATCATGCCCTTCAGGCCGATGTCGGCCACCTGGAAGCGGGCGCAGGAGTTCGGACAGCCGTTGACGTTGATCGTGATCGGCGTGTCGAACTCCGGCATCCGCCGGTCCAACTCGTCGTACAACGCAGTCGCCCGCGCCTTGGTCTCGACGATCGCGAGCTTGCAGAACTCCAACCCGGTGCAGGCCATCATGCCGCGGCGGAAGGGGGACGGGTTGACCGCGAGCCCGCGCCCATCGAGAGCCGCGACGACGGTGTCGACGTCGTCATCGGCGATGTCGAGGATCACCATCTTCTGCTCGACGGTCGCCGCCACCCGGCCCGAACCGAAACGCGCAGCGAGGTCGGCGATGACGCTGAGCTCGGTCCCGCTCGAGCGGCCGTTGCGGAAGGTGAAGCCGATGTAGTTGCGGCCGTCCTTTTGCTTGCGCACGCCGACATGGTCGCGCTCGGTGCTCAGCTCGAGCGGCGCAGGGCCGTCTTCAAGCTTGCGGCCGAGATATTCCTCGCTTTCAAGGACCTCGCGGAACTTCTCGACCCCCCAGTCCGCGACGAGGAACTTCAGCCGCGCACGGTTGCGGGAGCGACGGTAGCCGTAGTCGCGGAAGATCCGGGTCACGCCGGCCCAGACATCCACACAGTCCTCAGACGGGATGAACGCACCGAGCCGCTGGGCGAGCTTCGGGTTGGTCGACAGGCCGCCTCCCACCCACAGGTCATACCCGACCCGGCCGTCCTCGTGCTTCACGCCGACGAAGGAGATGCAGTTGATCTCATGCGCGGTGCATTGCACCGGGCAGCCGCTGATCGCGGTCTTGTACTTGCGGGGCAGGTTCGAGAACTCGGGATTGAGATAGGCGAAGCTGTTGATCGCGAGCAGGTCGGCGGTGGCGTCGAGCACCTCGTCGGCATCGACGCCGGACAGCGGGCAGCCGAGCACATTGCGCGGAGCGTCACCGCAGGCCTCGCCGGTCGACAACCCGACCCCCTCGAGGCGCCGCCAGATCTCCGGCATGTCCTCGATCCGGATGTAGTGGTACTGCACGTTCTGCCGGTCGGTGATGTCGGCAAAGTCGCGGCCGAACTCGGTGGCGATCTCGGCCACCACCCGCAGCTGTTCGTTGGTGAGCGCACCGCCCGGGATTCGCACCCGCAGCATGAAGTACTCGTCATCGAGTTCTTCGGGCTCCAGGATCGCGGTCTTACCCCCGGAAATCCCCGGCCGGCGCTGGGTGTAGAGGCCCCACCATCGCATCCGACCGCGCAGGTCGGAGGGGTCGATCGAGGAGAACCCCTGCTTGGAGTAGATGTTCTCGATCCGAGCGCGCACGTTCAGACCGTCGTCGTCTTTTTTCATCCGCTCTTGCGGCGTGAGGGGCTCAAGGTGGCCGAGCGCCCACTGGCCTTGACCAGCACTACGGCGAGCGGGTGGCATGACCGACGACTCCTGCATTCCGGCGACACGCAACCGAAGGGTTCCGGGTCGGATGGACGGTGGTCTCATCTCGTGAGCTGCACCCGGGGTGGGCGCGACGGGCGGCGTCCTGGTCGTTGTCCAAACCTGCCCGCGCTATGGCAGACTACCTGTATGTCCTCACCGGCGCTTCTGGTCGCCCGGCTGCACGTTGATCTGCAGCGGGTTCAGAGCGCGGTGTGTTGCGTGCGCTGAGCATTCGCGCCCGCAACCCTTCGACCTGAGGACTCTCCCGTGACGGCCCCACTGACCGCCAGCCCGCTGTCCACCACGCAGCGCTCCTTCTTGCATGCCGAGACGACCGTCCTTCACGAACTGTACGACGCCTCCGACGGCCTCCAGCACCTTGCTCTGCACGCCGGCGCCTCCCTCGAAGGCGCAACCCCGCAGGAGGTCCTGCGCTGGGCGTTCGACCGCTTCGGCCAGCGATTCG
Source organism: Mycobacteriales bacterium (assembly GCA_035501255.1). Taxonomy (GTDB): domain Bacteria; phylum Actinomycetota; class Actinomycetes; order JAFAQI01; family JAFAQI01; genus JAFAZI01. The sequence goes on from DATJWM010000086.1 coordinate 5,168, forward strand.
TCGTCGCGACCTCGATGGGCGACGGCGTCCTGTCGCATCTCGCCGCGTCGGTGCATCCCGGCGTACGGGTGTTGTTCCTCGACACCGGCTACCACTTCGCGGAGACGCTCGGCACAGCCGACGCGGTCGAGTCGACGGTCCCGATCGAACTTCTTCGGGTGCGACCGCACCTCTCGGTTGAGGAGCAGGACGCCGCCTTCGGCAAGGACCTGTTCGCCCGTGATCCCGACCTGTGCTGCGCGATGCGCAAGGTGGCGCCGCTCGCGAAGGCGTTGACGCCTTACGTCGCCTGGGCGTCGGGTATTCGCCGGGACGAGAGCAGCGATCGGGCGAAGGTCGGCGTCGTCGAATGGGACGATCGCCACCAGATGGTGAAGGTCAACCCGATGGCATCCTGGACCGCCGATGACGTCGAGCGCTACATCGCGGACAACGAGATCCTCGTGAATCCGCTGCACGCCGAGGGTTACGGCTCGATCGGTTGCGCACCGTGCACCCGCCCGGGCGCCGGGCGCGACGGTCGGTGGCTAGGGATGGCGAAGGTGGAGTGCGGCCTGCACGGGTAATGCCACCGTGCGTCCTCGCCGCTCACGGAAGCACCGATCCGGGGTACGCCGAGATCGTCGCGCGGCTCGCCGTTCGGGTCGCGCAGGCGCTTCCCGACGTTGATGTCCGCATCGGCTTTCTCGACCACGGCCCCCCGTTCGTCCGCGAGGTCGCCGACCCCGGCTCGGTCGTCGTCCCGCTGCTGTTGGCGGGAGGCTTCCACGCCCGCACCGACCTGCCCGAGCAGGCTCAGGGCTGCCTGATCACCCCCCCGATCGGGCCGGACGCGGGCCTCGCGCAAGTGCTGAGCGACCGGCTGGCCGAAGCGGGCTGGAACGGAACGCAGTCGGTTCTGCTGGCCGCAGCGAGCTCGACCGACCCGCAATCAGCGGACGACGTCGGGCGGATGGCCCGCTGGCTGGGCGAATCGGTCGGGCAGGCGGTCGAGGTCGCGCTGATCGACGCGGCCGGCATCCCCGTCGGCGAGCGAGGCCCCGAAGCGGTCGCGACCTACGTGCTTGGCCCGGGCCGGTTCGCCTCGTCAATCATGACCTGCGGAGCGGCGGTTATCGCCGCTCCGTTGGGCGATCATCCGCTGATCGCGGAGATCATCGTCACCCGCTACGGGCGAACCGCGCCGATGTAGTCCGAACGGAACGCCGGGTCCTTGCGGACGTCCACCCCGGTGTAGGGCGCGTCGATCATCTCGCCGCCGCCGATGTAAATCCCGACGTGGTGGATGGTCGACGGGTCGGAGGTGTTGTAGGCGAAGAAGACCAGGTCGCCGGGTTCGAGCTGCGACCGGTCGACGTGGGTCCCTTCATGCCACTGCGCGCCGGTGTAATGCTGCAGATACACGCCGGCCTTGCCCCACACGTACTGCGCGAGGCCGGAACAGTCGAAGGAATTCGGGCCGGCAGCGCCCCAGACGTAGGGCTTGCCGATCTCGCGATAGGCCCACGCGACCGCGGTCGCGGCGCCGCCCGAACCCGACACCTGCGGCGAATGGTGCGGCGGCGACGCGGGCGCGGGTACGGGCACTGGTTGGGTGACGGTTTGCTTCTGGACGGCTCGGGCCGCCGCCGCAGCGGCCGCACGTTTCGCGGCGAGAGCCGCCGCAGCGCGGCGTGCAGCGATCCGAGCGGCTCGGGCTTTCGCCGCTCGGATGAGCTCCGCCTCCTTCGTCTGGAGACCTTTGAGGATCTGCTGCTCCTTGCCCGCGGCCGCCAAGACTCGAGTCCGTTGTGCGGCCATGGCAGTCGTCGCACGGCGCTGCTGTGCCAGTGCAGCTGTGGCGTCGACCTGGGCCTGCTCCTCGGCACGCTTGGCAGCCGCGATCCGGACAAGGGCGGCGGACTGCGTGGTTGAGATCGCCTCGAGGGTGTCGTCGCGAGCCAGCAGCGTCCGGGTGGAGCCCGCGATGACCGCGGTGAGGGAGTTGTTGGCGTCACCGGTGTAGGCGGCGACCGCGAACGAGGCGGCCGCCCGTTGCGCACGGGCGACCTGGGCCTGGGTCGAGGCGAGTCGCTTGGACGCGGCGGCCGCACGCAGCTGAGCAGCGCCCAACGCAATCCGGGCGGCGTCGTAGCGCTCGCTGGCCGTCTCGGCCTGGTTGTTGAGCTTGCGCAGCTGGGCTCGCGTCGAGGCGATCTGGGCCTTGATCTGTCTGATGCTCTGCGCGGATGCGGAGGGCGTGGCGAGAAGGACGAGTCCACCCGCGACGATCGATGCTCCGGAAACGGCGGCGACCACCCGGGTCCGGAGGCTGACTCGTCGCGCCATCGGCGTGCGGGGGCCCTTTCTTCCGCGTCCCGCCTACCGGGTGAGCTGTCGGGCTCGGGCTCGGAAGCTGCCCTACGGTGCTAGGGGTAGCACCGATTCGCCCCAGGGAAGTGGTTCCCCGGCTCTGACTCGGACCAGGCTGGCCTGATCGTCATCGGATTCGGCGGCACCGAACCGCCGCTGGGCCGGGGCAGCCTGGCAAGTCACGCTTCGGTAACGGCCAACCTATCCACAGACCAAGATCGACTCAACTTCCCCCGCGGGCCAACCGTGAACACGAAGGTGGCCAGGAGGTGACAGATCGGTGAAAGGTCCCGTTCATCCGTCGTTCCGCGCTCGATTTCCTTCTAGCGTGTGTGAGCGGATCCGGTTGCGGGCAGATCCGTCCAGCGGGCGAGACCGCACCGTCACACGACCAGCGATACGAGGGAAACCGCGTTGGCACCACGCGCACGGCACCGTCGACCTCCGGCCGCCCTCCGCTACGGACCGCCGGTTGTCATGGCCGCCGCCACGTTGACGGCCGCCGCCGGCGAGACCCCGAGCCCGGCCCAGGCGGCCCACCCGAGCGCATCGAGTGAGGTCGTTCCCGCCCAGCATCGCTACACCGACATCAACACCTCTCCCAGGATCTACAGTCTCGACCCCACGACCAGGGCCATGCACCCGGATGGAATCTCGGTGCACCAAGACACCCAGCGCGCGAGCCCCCAGACCTACCGCAGGCCGACGCACCTCAATGTCACCGCGTCCTCGATTCCCCGCCGGGTCCTGGCCGCCTACGTCAACGCCGCCCGCCTCGCCGACCGGAACGACCAGGCCTGCGACCTGCAGTGGCAGACGATCGCCGGAATCGGGTTCATCGAATCCGACCACGCGCGTTCCGGGGGATCCGAGCAGCCACACTGGGACGGCGTCGCGAATCCGCCGATCTACGGGCCTGCGCTCGACGGCGCGCATGGCTGGGCGCGCATCCCGAACACCGACCCCTCGATCGACGGTCCCGGCCGCTGGGAGCGCGCCGTCGGACCGATGCAGTTCATTCCATCGACGTGGAACGCCTACGCCGCCGACGGCAACCATGACGGTGTCGAAAACCCGCAGGACATCGACGACGCCACCCTCGCCGCCGCCGACTACCTCTGCGCCACGGGAAGCCACCTCGACCGACCCGCTGCGCTGATCCGGGCCGTTCACGCCTACAACCACTCCTATACCTACGTCCGCGAGGTCCTGACCGTCGCAGCGCACTACGAGGGCATCAACCCGGCCAAGCTCGGCGTGAACGGGTTGCCGGGCACCGCGAAGCGCCGTGAACTTCGGCTCCGGATCACGATGCCGCCGGCCGACGCCACACCGACCCCGCCCGGACACCGGGGTTCAGGTTCATCGGCGCCGGACCCGACGCCCACCTCGTCTCCGACCCATAGCCCGAAGCCGACGCCCTCCCAGCCACGACCGTCGGCGCCGACCTCGCCGACGACATCGCCATCCCCGACGGCGACCACGCTGCCCGGCCACGTGCCGGGCCACTAGTCCTAGCCGAAGCGCCCGTGGACGTAGTCGGCGGTGCGCGCGTCCTTCGGGTTGTTGAAGATGTCCGTGGTGAAACCGGATTCGACGATCGCGCCGGGAGTGCCCATCTCCGCGAGGAAGAACGCGCATTGCTGGGACACCCGCGCCGCCTGCTGCATGTTGTGGGTGACGATCACGATCGTGACGTCATGATGCAGATCCGCGATCGTCTCCTCCACCCGCCGGGTCGAGGTCGGATCGAGCGCCGAACACGGCTCGTCCATCAGCAGCACCTCCGGGCGCACCGCAAGGGCTCGGGCGATGCACAACCGCTGCTGCTGGCCTCCGGACAACGCCCCCCCGGCGTCTCCGAGGCGGTCCTTGACCTCACCCCAGAGACTGGCGCGGCTCAGGCATTCTTCGATCAAGTCTGCGCGTTCGGACTTCGACGGCGACGTGCCGGTCAACTTCAGGCCGGCCAGAACGTTGTCGCCGATCGACATCGTCGGGAACGGGTTCGGCTTTTGGAAGACCATGCCGATCTTGCGACGGGTCTCGGTGATCCGCTGACCAGGCGCATAGATGTCCACCCCGTCGAGAAGGACCTCGCCGGCTAGCTGCGCACTCGGTACCGATTCGTGCATCCGGTTGAGGATCCGCAAGAACGTCGACTTACCGCAACCCGAGGGACCGATCAGCGCGGTCACCGTCTTACCCGGCATCGCGAGGGACACCCGTTCGAGCACCTTGTTCGACCCGAACCAGGCGGAGATTCGCACCGCCTCGATCCCGCTGCCCTGGTTGGATTCGATGCGGAGCCCGGTGGCGGTCTCGTCAATCACCGACACTGCGACGTCCCCTTCGTGTGAGCCTCGCTGTTGCGACCGCCGAGTGTGACCACAGCCTCGCGCCGGCTCTTCGATCGTAGAGTCGGAACGGCCCTGTGATGTCGGTTCAAGGCAGGCTGACGCCGACAGGTCATCCAGCGTTCATCTCCCGGTCGCTTTGTGGTTGACCAACGCCGCGACCGTGGAGGATCCGACAACCACCAAAAGGATCGAGCGTGTCGCGAGACCAGGTGCGTCGCGGCGCCACGCTGGTCGCCATCCTCGCCGCCGCCGCAGGAATGTCGCTGACCTCGACGGCAACGGCCGCAATCGCCGCGCCGAAGGCGAAGTGCGACCTCGCAGTCACGACGCCGTACTCGGCGGATCGACCGCTTCGCCTGCCCCTCGTTCTCGACTCGACCGGCAACGCCTACTCGGGGAGCGCGGTATTTCGCTCGATCACCGTGTCGGACACCAGACGTTCGAACAAGCGCTGGACGCTCAAGGCGCTCGCCGGCCCGTTGAGCTTGACGCCGGCGCAAGGCACCGCCGTGGGCGGCACGGGTGACGGCCAGATCAACTCCCAGAACGTCGGCATCTCGGAGCTGACCACCCTGCGCGCATGGCATGGCTTTTCTCTCGCCCATCACAACCTCACCCTGATCAACCGGACCGCGGCCTCCCCACCTGCGCCGGCGGCGGCGAGAGGAGGCCTCGGACTGGGTGGCTCGAAGGCGCACCCGATCGCGACCGCGCTCCATGGCCGTGGCTCCGTGCGCATCGGTGGCGTGCTCACGCTCGACGCGCCGACCTCGACAGCGGCCGGAAGCTTCGTCGGCGAGGTGACCTTCACCGTTGGCTGTGGGCGGGTGGTGGTTCCCGTCAAGCCGCCCAAGCACCATCACCATCACCATCACCATCACCACCACCACCCGCATTCGCCCAGGCCGACGCCGACCCCCTCATCGACGGTGAAAGCCACCGGGGTGCCACGCGGGACCACCAACGGAGGCGGCAACGGCGGCTCGGGAGGCGTGATGCCGTTCACCGGCTTCGACCTCGCTGGATTCGTCGTCGCTGCGATCATCGCCTTGGCGCTCGGAGCGCTGTTGGTGGTGGCCGGTCGACGGCGTTGGTCGCAGCCGTCAGGTCCTGGGACCTGACGCCGCGGACCTCCGCCGCCAGAGATAGGCACCGCCAACCCCGACGAGAACGACCGCAACGATCACGCCCGCAATCGCGCCGGCATCCGAGCCGCCGCCGGACGAGGACGCGTTGTCCTGCGACGCCGCGCCGCTCGTCGTGTCCGGGCCGGGAGAGGTCGTGCCTGAACCCGAGGCTTGGCTCGACGCTCCGCTCGACGGCTGGGAGGACGGGGTGGACGTGGAGGCACCGAGCGCGGCCGCGCGGGCGGCGATGTTCGCGGCACGACCGATCGGAGCGCCGACCGACTTGGCTGCCACAGGTGAGAGCAGCTGTGGTCGGCCACGTCCCTGCTTGTTCCACTTCGGCAGCGCGGACTCCGGTGACACGGCCCGACCGGCGGTGCAGTTCACCCGCACGTTTGTGACGCTGTGCCATGTCGTTCCCGTGACGTCGATGAACGAAGCCGCGTAATTCGTCGAGTAACCGGTGTCGACGCTGCTGTAGAGCACACGCAGCTCGATGTAGTGGCCCGCCATCGCCGGGTAGTCGTTGAGAAAGTCCGACAGAGCGAGGTCGCGGGAGGTCGCCTGTGCCATCGGCACGGAAGCGTTGGTGTAAACGCTCGCTGCGGTCAGCGTGTCACCGCTCCATTGGGCCGCGTCGATCCCGGGTCGAGGCTGGAAGGCGTAGAGCGTTGCCTTGCGCCCCTTTCCATTGAACGGCTGCGGCGCGGCAGCGGTGCTCACTGCGCGCCAGACGAACGGCTTGTCGTACACGCTGCCGTGCGTGATCTGCTGACCGTGGCTGTTGCAGAATCCCACGTGCCCCTGGGCGTAGGGGTCGCTCGGTACCGGTGCCGAGGCGCGAGCCGGCACGGCCGCGACGGCGAGGGATCCGGCCGCAATCAGCGCGGCGGCTGTCAGAGTCGAGGTTCGGATCAAGCGCATGCGGTGTGCCTACCCTTTTCAGGTTGTTCCTGCCGAAGCCGGTCCGGTCGTGACCCGGGTCCCCCGCCGGACATTGCGCCTCCGTCGCACCGCAAAGACGGCGGCAGCAACGACGACGAGGATGAGCGCGAGCAGGATCCAGGGGATCGCGAGAAACGTTGCGCTCGCGGACGCCGGCTCGGCGCCAGGGTCGACATCGCCCTCAGGGATGAGCGGAGTGAGAACGACGTGCGAGTGGTCGAAGATCGCGGGAGTGACGTCCTGCGCGTGCACGGTGATCGACGCGGAATTGCCGGGCAGGAGCGCCGGGACGTTGCTGGCCGCAACCTTGACCGTCGAGCCGATCCAGCTGCTGACCGTCACCAGCTGGCGCGCACCCAGGTTGACGTTGCCGGTGTTAACCACCCGGTAACTGATCGTGGCGCTCCCTTTCCCGATCGGGTCGAGTGTTGCCGAATACGAGGTGTGCAGGCCTTCGACCTGAAGTTGTGGGTGCACCGGCCCGGACACCCGGATAGCGACCGGGACGGCCACCCGCTGCTCGAGCTTCGGGTTGACCTTCAGTCCTTTCCGGGTCTTCACCGCGGCGCTCAGCGAGGAGATGATCCCTGCCGTGTGGTCGCCCGGCGTCGCGTGGCGCGGGACATGCACCTGGACCGCCACGATCGCGCGGGATCGCGCCGGCACCCGAAGCACATGTCCGTGGTGCGGAAGACCGAGCGTGATCCATGCCCCCGCGTCGCGCGGGGTAGCCGCCTGCGGCTGAAGCCCGAGCTGTCCGTTCGCAGCGTTCGTCGCATCCCGTGCGTACAGCGCGAGCGTCAGAGGTTTCTTGGAAAAGTTCTCGATCCCGACATGGTCGTGAACGACCGCTCCAGGACTCACGAACCACTTGAAGTCCGGCCGCCCGTCGATCTTGTGCGCGTTGGCTGGCCCGATGCCCCACGCCAAACTCTTCGGCGACGGCGCGTTGTGGGTCGGCTCGTTGGCCGCGGGAACCGTGGCCGAGCCTCGGTCGAGCCAGTGCGACGGGCCGACGGTCGTGGCGATGGCGATGGCGAGGACGAGGACAAGCGCGCGGCAGATCCGATTCGCGGCCCTGCGGGCGAAGCGGTCGCGCGGGGTGGCCACACCGCTAGCCAAGCCCGGGCGAGTGAACGCCCGTAAATCCGAGGATGAACAAGAAGCAAAGAGGTCCGGGCGGGCGCTCCACGCGCCCGCCCGGACCCTTGATCCTTCACGAACCTCCAGGGCCGGTTAGACCAGGCTTCCCACGAGGGTGAAGGTGATGGTGCCGGTGAACAAACCCGCCTCGGTGGAGCTCGGGGCGTTGAGGGTCAGCAGACCGGTCAGACCGATCGAACCAATCCCCTGCTGGGCCTGCGCGATGTCGTGCGCGCCGTTGCCCAGACCCGCAGTGCCGAGGTCCGTCGGCGCGACGGCCGGGTAGGCAGCCGGGTTGGCGAACGTCGTGAAGTTCGACGCGAGCCCGTTGAACCCGTTGCCACTGACCGGAACCTCGGTCAACCCGGTGAGACCGACGTCCTCACCACTGATCTGCGAACCGGCGTTGGACCCACCGTCACTCAGCGTCGACGCCGCCGCCTGGGCGGTCCAGGGCAGGTCACCGGCTCGGGTGTCGGTGACGTAGATGTCCTGCGTCGGGTCCGTCGCGCTTCCGCCGAAGGTAGCGCTCGCCGAATACACCGTGCCCGTGCTGTCCAGGTGCATGGTGCCCAGGTTCAGCGGGTTCTGGTTGGAGTACGGCGTGGTGATGCTCAGCACACCCTGCGGGATCGTGGCCTCGATGTTCTGCACGTCGGTGCACTGTGAACCGGTCGAGGCGCACGGACCGTTCGGGTTCGCCGACTGGCTGAACGTCGACGCCGCCGAGGTGGACGTTGCGCAAACCGTCGCGTCGGACGGGCTGAACACCGCGGTGATCGAGTGCGAGCCCGGCGAGTTGAACGTGTTGGTCGCGTCGAACTCGTTCGGCGTGCCCGGCTTCGGGCTAATCGGTCCTGCAACCTTCGTGGTGTCGTCGTAGAAGTTGACGGTACCGGTGCAGGCCGAAGCCGACCCGTAGTCCACCGTTGCCACGTAGCTGTTCTGGTCGCCGGCGTACTGACCCGGTGTCACCGACAGGTCGGTGCTCGTGGCCGGCGCCGGAGGCGCAACCGAGAACGGCACTGTTGCCGAGGTGGATGTCGTCAGGCTGGTGCCGATGTAGGGAGCGAACTGTGCCGTGAAGCTGTGCGTCGACGGGTTCGCAACGCTGTCAGTCACGCTCGCCGTGTACGGGCCGGACCCGGACACGAGCTGGGTGGTCCCCACCTGGGTGGCGCCGTCGAAGAACGTCACCGTCCCGATCGGCCCGGTGTAGCTGCTCGGGACCGCGCTCGCGGCACTCACCGACGCGTTCAGCGTGACGCTCTCCGGGTTGTTCGAGGAGGTGTCCGGGCTGGTCGGCGAGGTGTGCAGCGTCGTGGTGGTCGTGTCCGTGGCGTCGGGGTAGGTGCCCGAAGCCGGGTACACGACCTGCCAGGTGTCCGCGCTCGGGTTGACCTGGATGTCGAGCGTGTCGTACTGCGTGGTGTCCGGCGGCTGGCCGGTTCCCGAGGTGTAGATCCGCAGCTGGTAGAGGTTCTGGTAGCCGCTGGTGCTCAGGTTGTTCGGGTACTCCCCGATGTAGTCGTTCATCGACAGGTCGGTCGACCCGCCGGTGACGAAAGGCAGCCCCGGAGTGCTGACGGCACTCGGCGTTCCGCTCGGAACCGGGCTGTAGGTCCCGGCGCTGAGCACGTCACTGCTCCAGGTCTGCGGGTTGCTTCCGGGCACCGGCGTAGCGACGTACAGCTGCGCCTTGGAGTCGCCCGAGCGACCGGCGTGGGACGCGATCGCGTAAGCGGCCAACGGGTGACCATCCAGGCTGCCGCCGGTAATCGGGGCACCCGAGGAGTTGAGCAGCGTGATTGTTCCGATGGAGTTCGGGTCCGGTTCCCACCCGACGCTTGTCGTGGTGGCGGACGCGACGCCGCTCGCCGCGAGCACTAGCCCGCTCGCGAGCGCCAGGGATCCTGCCCCGGTAAGCGCACGTTTGAAGTTGGTTCGCACTACAGTTTTCTCCTTTAGGAAGTGTCCAGATGCGAAAAGTCGGTCATCATGGACACGGGCTGGGCCCGTGCCCGGTCCAACGAGACCCTCTCCCCGGCGCCCGGTCCGAAGCCAAAGGCGCCGGGGAGAAGGGTTTTCTGCGGTTATTGCAACTTCACCGCCAGGGTGACTCAGCCGGATGAAACGTCGCCGAGGTCCTGGTAGTTCGGGGTGAAGTAGGCCGCGCTGATGTCCGGAGCGTTCGACGCCCGAGCGATCCAGCTGGTGCTGCCCTTCAGCAGGTCGTTCACGAAGTTCTTCGTGCCGCCTGGCTGGGAGGGCTTACAGCCGGAGTAGCTCGACGACGCACAAGTTCCCGAACCCGGCGTCAGGCCGAGGTCGTAGTCACGGGCGATGAAGTACAGCCCGCGGGTCGAGTCGTACACCGAGTCGCTGTGTGAAGTGTCGCTGTCGCTGGCCGGCTTCTGGTCAGCGGACGGGCAGTTCGGCGTCATGTCACCGGTGGTGCAGCCGCTGATCAGCGAGATGTTGAAGTTGGATGCGGGCTCCTGGCTGTTGCCGTAGTAGCCGCTCTGGATGAGGTTGATCTTGCCGACCGAGAACGGCTCGATCGCGTCCGCCGGAGTCGCCGCCAGCGTGACGCCGGTCGGGTCGTGCTCCTCACTGATCCGGATGCAAGTGCTCGAACTGATCGTCGAGTCGGACACACCGATGTCGGACTCGAAGAAGTTGCGAGTGCCCGAGCCGGACTGCGGGATCACCGGAATGATGTGGTCGGTCGAGGCGCCGGAAGGCGCGCCCGGAACCTCAGCCCACTCGATTCCCTGGCTGCCGTCGCAGTGGCTGTAGATGTAGGCGAGTTGCGTGCCGTCAAGCGGGAAGCCGTTGAAGCTCACGCTCGACTTCGCGATCTCCAGGTTGTCGGTGGCGAACTGGAACACGTGCAGACCACCGCAGTCCGTGATACCGGCGCACGACGTCTGCTCCGAGCCCTTCGGCAACCGGGACGCACGGGAGAAGGTGAGCGACCCGGTTGGCAACCCTTGGTAGCCGCCGCCACCGACCGAGTCCGCGATCAGCGCGCTGATACCCGCACCCGAGCCATCCGGACGCTCGACCGGCTTCGTGCCGGCCCGCAGCACCGCCGACGTTGTGCCGTTGCCGTAAAGCAACGCACCGGTGGAGTCGTAGAGCGCCCGGCCGTTGCCGTCACCGGTCGCGAAGTAGTTGTAGACGCTGTTCGTCTTGCCCGTGTTGTACGCCGGGTCACCCGCGACGTCACCACTGAACAGGAAGTCCGCAGCGTTCTGAACCGTGTCAGAGCCGACAGCGACCGCGTCGCCCGGACGTGCTTGCGGATCGGCCCACGCCGGCTGCATTGCAAACAGCAATGCGGCGGTGGTCCCCGCGGCACCGAGCGCCAGAGTCGCCCTTGCCTTTCTCGACATTCGCCCTCCTTGGAGGCAGTGCGGAGCCTTTCTCCGCCGGGGCGACCCTAGAGGCCCAATCGGGCTATCAAGCCGCTAGATCCTGAACAGCAGACGAACGATCACCACAATCGCGCGATAGGCCTGCTATCGCGCGAGGCGGATGGGCTCCGTGTGACCACGGAGCGTCATCACAGAAGGTTGGGGAGTAGCCGCGCTGCGGTCTCGGTCACGACCCAGAGGATCGCGAGCATCGCCGGAACGCCGACCAGCCAGACCTGGCGGCCGCCCCATCGTCGATGCGCCCACACGAAGCCGATCCCGACGACGACCAGCAGCTCCAACCAGAGCACCAGCGGGGTGAGCGCGGTGCGATCGATTGCCATCGCCACCTGGTTGGAGGGCTGAACCGTCGGTCCGCCTCCCGGCGAAGGTTGCGCCTTGCCGACCAGGTTGGCGTCGACGTAGACAACCTGAGAGGGCGCCCACCCACTGCGCCATCCGCTGCCCTCTGCGCTGACCAGAGTGAGGCGACCCTGGCCGGACGAGAGCAGCGGTGGTACCGGATCGCCAGGCCGTCGTACGTCGGTGACGCGATAGGTGAATGTGCCCTGACCGGTCACTGCCGTGATGCCATCACCCGGTTGCAGCCGGGTGATGTGGGCAAACGGTGCACCAAAGGTGGCGCTCTTGCCAAAGACCACGCTCACGCCTGCCTGGCCGGGCAGAACGGTGTCCACCCGGTGTCCCGGCCCCTTCTGCAAGTCGGTAGAGGTCGTGCCCTCCACCACAACGGCGCGGTTGATGCCGGCCTGGGAGGCGCTGATGAGAGCCACCGGCGCACCGTCGGTGATTTGCCCCCCCAGCGGCGCAACCTCGTTGGCCAGATCCGCCCGCAGGCTCGCGTACATCTGCGCCTGTGTGTGCCTCTCCTGAAAGCCGCTCAGCACCAACGCATACAGCACCACCCAAAACGCGAGTGCACACAACAGCGCGAGAACCACCAGGACCGTTCCGCCGGGTCCGGTGGACGGCGGTCCGCCGGCCGCCCACACCGCGCGCATCCGTGCTCCGGACCGCTGGCGCCAACCCGCGAACCCTCCGGCCTCCGCCGGAGCTGACGCCGCGCCCGGATCGGAAGTGGGCGCCTTGTCCGCCACGCGGGTGCTCATCGGCCGATCACGTCTTCGCGCCCGTTCGGCGCCAACCCCGGACCAACCGGGGTCCGATCACCGCGATTGCGGTGACGACCGCCGCCAACAAGACGATCGGGATCGCGATACCCAACGGACCGACCGGCGTCGCGGGAGTCGCCACGGCGGCCGGGCTGGCACTCTCGCTCGGGGACGAAGCGGGAGACGACGCGGAGGTGGACGAACTCGGTTGTGGCGACGTTCCTCCGTCGCTGTGGGTCGAAGTCGGGCCGGGCGTTCGGGAGACCGGTGGCGTCGAGCGCTGTGACGACGGCTCGGTCTGGGTCGGTGTGGGGGTCGGATCAGGGCAACCCGACCACTTCGACCTCGTCTGCCCGGAGCCGTTGATGTTCGGGATTTCGCACTGCTGGTCCGAGACGGCCTGCGCTGCCCGAGCCGTATACGCCGACTCCGCGCCAAGGCCGTTCGCCGCGGTCATCGGCAGGTAGCCCGGCGGAAGGTCGCCGAAGGAGTTGCCGGGCGTCTGCCCCGCCTTCGCCGCGAACGACAGCTGCTGGGCAAACGCGCTCGCCGCCTCAGACGACAACCCCGCACTCGGCACGCTCTCCGACACAAGCATCGTGCCCGGATATGCATGAGCAGTGCTGGAGCCGCTCCGCAGCTTGCCGTAGTCCATCGACCACGCGTTCATCGACGGATCGGGCTTCAGCGCACTCACTGCGCTGCGCATCGTCTTGGTTGATGCCCGCACGAACGTGCCATCCGCAGGGCCGTGGATCTTCGACGTGGGTGACACCGACGACCGCGTCTCCAGCAGCGCGGTGTCGAGGTCGTAGCGTTTGGCCTCCGACAACGACACCACGCCGAGCATGAACCGCACGCCGGGCTGCTGACGAGGGTCGGCGCTGATCTTGTCGGCCGCCGCCACCGTGGCGATCGTGCAGTTGGTCGTCGAGTTCGGCAGTCCGAACTCCATGTCATAGGCGGCCGTGGACAGGCTCAGCACCGGGGCGGCAACCAGCGGGAGATACGGCACCTGGAACTGGGTCTGGGCGAAGCATCCTGACTTGTCGGCGTTGTAGGACTGGGTGGGGACGAAGGTGTCCTTGAGCGGCCAGAAGTCGACCGGAAGCTTCATCCCCTTGTATGCGGGATTGACCACCATCCCCCACGGATCGGGCTTGCCGTTGATGAACGCCCGGGCGGCCGGGTCAGCCTCGATGTAGGAGGTCAGGGCGCGCATGATGTCGGAGTTCGAGGACAACGCCATCAACTCGGCCCGGGCCTCGTAGTAGATCAGGTAACCCGGCTGCGGGCTCGCCTTCGGGATGTCGGGGTTAAGCGCTTGGAATTCCGGGTCATCGGTGATGTTCAGCGGGTTGTCGGCCATCGGACCGGGTGTCGTACCGCCGTCCGGAGAGCCGTCGTCCTGAGCAACCTCGTCGAGCACCGGGTAGGACTCGGTGAGTAACTTTGCGAGCAGCCTCGGGTCCAGCCTGACATCGAAGACCTCGTTATGGTCGCCGTCGTCGACCAGCGTGGCGATGGCAAACCCGTTGACCGCGACCGGTGCATTGACGACGGGATGCCCCGACTTGCCCTCGGGTTTGGAAGGGTAGGTGTCATACGCAGCCTGAATGTTGCCTTCGGACAGGCTGTTGACGGAGGCCGGCTCCGCCTGCGGGACCTGTGTGAACGGCGTACGCTTCGGATCCGTGCAGAACGCCGGCGCCCACTGTTGGGCGGCCTCGGTCATCAGCTCCGAGCCGTACACGAAGACCGCGGGCTTGCTGCCGACCACCGAGCAGTAGTCCGCCGGCTTGGCAAAACTCAGCGGCACGGTGATGCGATTGCGCCAGTTCGACGCCGACCACCACAAGGCGCCGGTGACGGACTCGAGCGCCATGTTTCCCGGATCACCATCAAGCTCGCGGGTTGCGTTCTCGGCCTGCCCCGACTGGTCGTCGGAGTAGGTGCAGTTGGCAATGTCCTGCGCACTGAGATCACCCCTGGCCTGCTCGTCACAACTCATCCCGTCGATCGGGATGACGACGAGCGAGCAGGGCACCGACGACGAACAGCCGAGGGTCGCGTTGGTCTCGTCGCTCCAGAGAACGAACTTTGCGAGCCCGCTCCCATCGCTCCCGGTCGTGCCAAAAGTGGTGTTGTCCGGAAAGTCCGCCGTGAACGTACCCTGCTCGGGGGCCAGCTTGCTGCACGCCACCGTGGGACCGCTGTAGTAGGTCTTGCCATTGGCGCCGTCGAGAGGCTGGAAGTAGTCCGCCTCGTTGAGCGCGTACTTGCTGCAACCAGTGGGCAACGGCTTTGGAACGTTGTTGAAGGCGGGGAGATTTCCCGCGTAGCGATCCATTCGCCACGGTGGGTAGTCAGTACCGGGCGCGGTCGCGTTGCGCTCACTCAGGTACTGCGTCCAGCAAGTGTTGGGGCTCAACCGCTGCGCAGCGGGCGCCTTGGACGAGTCGACACCCCGGCACTCGAGGACCACGACCGGGTACTCCTCGAGGGTCGCCGCGGTCGAGGAGTTCGGGTCAGGATCGACGTAGTTGCTGGGATGCGCCCCCTTCCACGAAACGTTGATCTCCTGCAAGGTGCGCAGCTGCTTGGTCGCACTGACACTCACGGTCACTTTCCGCTTGTCGACGGTCTTGGTCTTCCCGTCCGGAAGAACGTCGCTGCGAGTGATCTGCTTACTGACCGTGACCGCGCCGGCGCCCGCAGCGCTCTTGGCCTGAGCCGCTCCCGAGGCGCCCGCGGCGCCTGCGACCTGCGCCAGGGAGCCGGCCGCGATCAAAGCCGCCGCAGCGATCGCGACCGCCCGACGCCGGCTGCTCACGACGCCGCACCCGGCGGCGGTGCGCCGGGCTTGGACCAGCGCCGCCAAAGTAGCGGCGGAACGATCAGTGCGGCGAGGAACAGACCGACAGCGAGGAGCCCTAACGCCGTGCTGTTGTCCTGACCGTCGGCGACCGTCACCGGCTCACCCTCAACGTTGGCGTTCGTGGTCCCCCCGGTCGATCCGACCCGCTGGCCGGTCACCGGATCGACCGGACCCGTGCTTGCCGATCCCGTCTTGGTCCGCCCGTTGCCGGATCCCGGCGAGGTCGGGCCCGGAGTCCCGCCTCCCTGGTTGGACCCGCCACCACCGTTCTTTTTGCCGCCGTCACCGCCCTGCGTTTTGCTCTGGTTCTGCTTCACGCTGGTGATCGAGGGGCCGGTCGAATCGTTGGGGGTCGTGCACGGTCCGTGACCCTGCTCATCGCACAGCGGAGGCTCGGGGGCGATCTTGGCGAGGTAGTTCTCGGCGGGGTGGTTGGCGACGAAGGTCGGGTTCCCGCACGTGCTCACGTTCAGGTTGTTGAGCGAGACCTTCGAGTCAGCCTTGTGCAGCAACCCGATCTGCTGGAACCCTGCCTCCACCAGGTTGATCGGCAAGGCGGAGTACCCGAGGCCGCCGACCGCGCCTTGGCCCTGGCAGATCGAGGTGTACAGAAAGTCGGCGAGAGTCTGGCGCTTCGGCGACGTCATCGTCCGGTCGCTGCTCGACGTAGGGATGATGCCGTAGGAGTACGACGAGACGGGATAGGTCCGTTTGTCGTTGTACCCGTATACGTCCTTCAAATTCTCGAGCAGGTAGTTGTTCGAGTGCCGGTTGTAGTTGATGATCGCTTTCGTCAACGCCACGGCCACGTTGTACTGCGTCGGGAGCGTGTAGTACCCCGCGGTGTTCTCGACCTTGGCGACCGGAATCTTCTTCGCGATCGCATAGGAATACTCGTCGTAGCCGATCGTCCCCTGCCCGGACGACGATGCGATGTAGTTCATCAACTGGTCCGAGCCGTTCTGAGCAATCTGTCCGGACTTGCCGCTCGGCCAGTACTCCGTCGGCTTGTCAGCTCCTGCAAAGCCGGTCCACAGGCTCCTGTCCTCCTGGGCGAGATACGCGGAGAACTGGTAGCTCGTGCCCGATCCCTCCGAATGCACGATCGGCACGATCGGGATCGAGGGGAACTTCCGACCGTTGTTGTCCGCAGAGATGTGGGAGTCGTCCCAGTTCTTGATCTGCCCGGTGAAGATCTTGGCAAGAGTCGGCCCTGACAACCGGAGGTTGCGCACGAGCTTGCCGGCCACGGTCAGGTGATATGGGAACGAGGTACCACCGGCAACCAGTGGTACATAGGCGTATGGTCGCCCGTTGGACGTGTCGGACACGCCGGTCAGCGGGTCGTGACCCTGGAATCCGATGTCGGACACCGCGAAGTCGACCGCTTTGTTGGCGAAGTCCTGACGGCCCGCCGCCGAGCCGTTCCCGGTGAAGGTCACCCGCAGACCTTGTCCTGACACCTCGCCGATCCAGGCGTTGACCGCGTTGTAGGCCCAGGTCGAGCCGGAACCGTTGATCTGCGCCGTGCCGGTGGCGTACGACGGCGTCGCGGTCAGTGCGACCAGACCGGACGCGGCACACAGGGACAAAACCCGCGCCCGGGCGCGGCCGGCGCGGCGGTGTCCGGTCATCGAACGGAGCCCTTCTGACGGGATGCGAGGAAACGAATGAGGACGAAAACGACCAGCACGATGATGAGCAGCAGGCTCGCGGCACCGAAGGCGCGGGTGATGAAGTTGGGCTCGCCGCTGCGCACGCCCGAGTAGACGAACAGCGGCAAGGAGTTCATCGGGTTGTTGACCGGGTTCGTGTTGAAGTACGTCGACGCACCTGAGGTGATCAAAACTGGCGCTGTCTCGCCGACGGCCCGAGCGAACGCGAGAATCAACGCGGTCGCGAGACCGGCTCCGGCCGTTGGCAGCACCACCCGCCAGACCATCCGCCACTTCGGAGCACCGAGCGCGAGCCCCGCCTCCCTCAGCCCGCCCGGCACAACCCGAAGCGAAAGCTCAGCCGATCGCGCGATGATCGGCAGCATGGTGATGGTGAGTGCGATCGCGGCGGCGAGTCCGCTCTTTTGCATCCCCAGGCCGACGATCAGCAGGGTGTAGACGAACAAACCGGCGATCAGGTCAGGAAGGGCGGTCATCGCCTCAACGACGGTTCGCACGGTACGCGCGAGCGGGCCACCAACCTCCGTCATGTACACGGCGGTCGCGATTCCGAGCGGAAGTGCGACCGCGGTCGCGATCGCCAGTTCGATCAGGCTGCCGACCACCGCGTGCAAGACACCACCGCGAGTCAGCGGATCCGTCGGCTGCACCGCGTTCATGTCCTGGGTGTAGAAGTTCATGTGGTGGAGCGCCGGCCACCCGCGAACGAACGTGTAGATGATCGTGGTGGCCAGGGCGAAGGCGACGATCCCCGCCCCGGCACAGATGATCGCGCGCATGAGTCGATCCACGACGACCGGGCGCGGGTGCGACATCGCGGTGACCGCGGTGTACAGCGCGAGGAAGCTGAGATACCAGCACACGATGAAGCCGAGCAGGCCATGTTCCGGAAGGAGCTCGCCGTAGACGATCCAGACGGCGCCGAGCGATCCGAACAGCGAGCCGAAGAAGGACAGCACGTCATCGGTCGTCCGGACGGCGAGCTCGCGCGGACGGTCCTCGCCGGCACCATCGGGGAGGTTGCCGGACACGGACGGCATCGGCAGTGACTCGGTCGACATCAGATCTCCGTTGCCGCGCCACTACGGCTGCGAGTGACGATCATCCCGGCGATCGTGTTCACGACCAGCGTCAGCGCGAAGAGGACAAAGCCGGCGGCGAGCAATGCCTTGAGCTGGAGTGAGGTCGAATCGCCGAAGCGATCGGCAATCAACGACGAGGTCGTGATCGCACCGACCTGCAGCGCGTGAATGTTGACCTTGTAGACCAGCGAGATGATCAGCAAAACGGCGATCGTCTCGCCCAATGCGCGACCGAGTCCGAGCATCGTCCCCCCGATGATCCCGCCCCGACCGAATGGCAAGACGACCGTTCGAATCACGCCCCACTTGGTCGAACCCAGGGCAAGGGCGGCTTCACGTTCACCGATCGGTGCCTGCGCAAAAACGCCGCGCATGACCGCACACGTCAGCGGGGTCACCATCATCGCGACCGCGATCCCGGCGATGAACGCCGAAGCCGTGAACTGTGTCTCCGCCCAGGTCGCAGAGTGCGCATCGGTGTCGACGGACAGGAAGGGGATCCAACCGAAGTACTCCGCAAGCCAACGGGAAAGCCCGAGGACATGCGGTTGGAGGAGGAAGAAGCCCCACAGGCCATAGACGATGCTCGGCACCGCGGCCATCAGGTCGACGAGCGAGACGAGGGTCGCCTTGATCCGCCTGGGCGCGAACTCGGTGATGAACAACGCCGTACACAACGCGAGCGGAAAGGCGATCGCGAGCGCGATCAGGCCGATCTCGACCGTGCCGAACAGCGCAGCTGCCACACCCAACTTGTTCTGGTCCGGGTTCCAATCGGTTTCGGTGAAGAAGCTGAACCCGTAGTGCTTGATCGTCGGGATCAGCTGAAGGGCCAGGAAGAACCCGATTGCGGCGGTCAGGACCAGAACGAGCACGCCGATGACCGTTGACACGCCGTTGAACGCACGGTCCGAAGGAGCCAGACCGGCATGGATGAACCGCGGTTTGTCAGGTGCTTCCGCGTCGAACGCGGTGATGTCGACGTCCGGCACTGTTACAGCCGTCGAACGGCGCTGGCCACGCACCCAGCCACGGTGCTCGGGGTGGGCGACCACGGAGATGACTCGATCGAAACAGGTCGTGGCTTCGCAGCGAACAACAGGTGAACGACCACAACGCCCGGACGCCCAAGGCGGCCCCGGCAACGGGCAAAGCGGGTGCAATGGGTGGCGGCCAAGGTTAACGATCGGCGATTCATCGATGAAGCACAGATGACCATCTGAGGGAATCTGGTGCAGACCGCTCGAAACTGACCGTCAACCGCGCATGCTGTTGCGTCGCGGGGTGCGTTCCGAACCGGCCGGACGGACGGCCGGAGTCGCAACGCGCACCTGACGCATCGCAACCACCCAACTTTGCAGGCGGATACGGAGGACAGGAATGGCACACCTTCGGCGACGAATCCTTGCCGGAATCGGCGCGCTTGCCGTCTCGGGGGTGACGGTCCTTGCGGCCGGCTCCTCGGCTTCGGCGGACTCGACCACCCCCGGCTGGGAGCCCGATCCGAACGCCATCGGCTCGATCACTCTCTACGACTCGAGCGGGAGCCCGATCACGAGCGGCAACCTCAGCGACGTACCGTTCGCGGCCTACGCCGTGGCGACCCACGCCGGCCGCAGTGGTGACGATCACGCCCAGCTTTACGCCTACACCCCCCAGGAGGGTGGCGCGAACCCACAAACCTGGAGCGGGGATGAGCTCGGCGCGAGCGCGTACAACCCGGTGCCCAACGGCACGCCTGCAGCGGTTTCGGCGAGCGGTAATCCGTTCGTGACCGGTACTGACCTGTCCATGGACGACTACATCGGCGAGTACCCGAACAACCTCACCGACAGCGGCTATGCCGACCTCTACGAGTTGCGCATCTTCACCGCAGGCCCCTCCCAGCAGCCCGACACCTCCCAGTACGACCGGCTTGACATCTCGGTCGACTCCGGTGCGGGCACGTGGCAGGTCGTCTACCCGGGTTCGGCGCCGACGCTCAACGGCAGCGTCACCATTTCCGGCAAGGTGCGGGTCGGCAGCACCGTCACCTGTAACGCCTCCTTCACCGACGCCACGTCGACCAGCTACGCGTGGTCGGTCAACTCGGCGGCGATCAGCGGAGCCACCAAGAGCACCTTCATGATCCCGGCGAAGGACTACAAGAAGTCGCTCACGTGTACCGCGACCGGCATGAACGGCGGCGGATCGACGCCAGGTACGAGTTCGGCCTCGAAGGTCGGGCTGGGCGCGGCCCTTCATGCGACGAAGAAGCCGACCATCTCCGGCAAGCCCGCCGTAGGCAAGACTGTGAAGGTCTCCCACGGCACCTGGTCGCCGGCGGCGAAGTCCTACGCCTACCAGTGGGAGCTCAACGGCAAGAAGATCAAGAAGGCCACCAAGGACAAGCTGAAGATCTCCAAGTCCGAAAAGGGGAAGAAGCTGTCCTGCAAGGTGACGGCGATCCTGACCGGTTACGCCGATGGTGCAACCACGACGAAGTCGGTCAAGGTCAAGAAGTAGTTCAAGGCTCCGACCCACGAGCCGGCCGGGTCCCGCCGCATCGCGGTGGGACCCGGCCGGTTTCTTCGTAGGCGCGCGGTCCGGAGCGGCTCAACCAGGTTGAACGGAGGCGACGTCGGTGTCTGCCCCGCCTGCCTCGGCTTCCCGACGGCTCTCGAGCAATTGCCAGACCCGCGGAGGTTCGGAGTCCGACAGGCTCGCGGTGGCCGCCGCGGAGATGAAGGTGGTGAGGTTGTACGTGCACTCGCGGTGCCGTAAGTAACCACGGCTGGAGGTCGCCACCGCGGCGCCGTCGAGCGTGAGGCGCCACCCCCAGGTCGCGGTGTGGGGGACGGTCAGAATCTGCGTCTCCGCACTCGCGATGTCATCGCTGAGCCGCTGGGCGTCGGCCCGCGCCGCGCCAAGGTTCGGAAAGACTCGAGCGCTGCGGCCGAGCTCCCGGTGGTTCGCGCCGGTCAGGCGCCAAGCCACCCAGGAACCGTCTGGGGCGACCTCACCCTCGAACGGTTGGTATGCGTCCGGCCAGACGGGATGGGCCGACATCCCGCTGCCGACACCGACCACGAAGAGAAACCGCGGCGGCTTCACGGGTACCCTCCGGCGTCCGACCTCGGCCGCGGCGAGGGTCAGACTTCACAATCCGCGCTCGGCCATGCTGTGCAGCGAGTACACCCGATCGACGACGACGGCGGCTGAGCGGCAGACGAACACCAAATGTGCGGTACGTGAACGAACGGTGGACGCCACCGCCTCACTGGTCTTCGAGCACGGTCTCTGGCGGACCGACCAGCACCGGATCCGCCATCGCCACCACCTCGTGGTTCTTTCCCGGATAGTCGAACAACGACAGGACGTAGCGCATTGATTCGAGTCGACCGCGCCGCTTGTCGTTGCTCTTGACGATCGTCCACGGGGTCCGCTCGGTATGCGTCGAGCGGAACATCTCCTCTTTCGCCGCGGTGTAGGCGTCCCACCGATCGAGCGAGGCCAGGTCCATGGGACTGAGCTTCCACTGCTTGACCGGGTCGACCCGGCGGAGAGTGAAGCGAGTGCGCTGCTCGCTGCGGGTCACCGAGAACCAGAACTTGATCAGGTCGACGCCGTCCTCGACAAGCATCTGCTCCATCAGCGGAGCCTGGTGCATGAACAGCTCGTACTCCTCGTCGGTGCAAAAGCCCATGACCCGCTCGACGCCGGCCCGGTTGTACCAGGATCGGTCGAAGAGCACGATCTCTCCCGCCGACGGCAGTTGCTCGATGTAGCGCTGGAAGTACCACTGCCCGCGCTCCACCTCGGTCGGCTTCTCCAGCGCGACGACCCGAGCACCACGCGGATTCAGGTGCTCGAGATACCGGCGAATCGTGCCCCCTTTGCCCGCCGCGTCACGCCCTTCGAACAGGAGCGCGAGCCGACGACCGCTCTCCTTCACCCAGGACTGAAGCTTCAGCAGCTCAATCTGAAGGAGGCGCTTGGTCCGTTCGTACTCCAGCCGCGTGATCCGGGCGTCGTACGGGTAGCCCTCGCGCCAGGTCTCGATCGGACGCCCGTGGGCATCGAGAAGGGTCGGCTCACCGTCGTCATCGATCAAGACGTCGATCTCGAGGTCATCGAGGCTGTCGAAGAGTTCCTCGGCATCGATCAGACCACTGGTGAACTCGTCGACGACCTGGCGTATGTCGGTCAACCGTCCCTCCAACCGAGCAGTGCCACCAAGCCCTTGCTGGCGTCGAGGTTACTTGCCCGCAGTTCCAAGCGCCGGTCTGGCGAACGCCGGACGAAGGTTCATCAGGCTACGCCGTGCGCCGGCTGTGATTCCGCTCCGGTAACGACCGTCGGCAAGACGCTGGCACCCGGTTACTTTTGAGTCGTGCCTCGAGCAATCAGCGATCGAACGTGAACCCTCTGCTGCTGGCAATCGGCTTCGTCGCCGGTCTGCTCACGATCGTCTCGCCCTGCATCCTGCCCGTGCTCCCGGCCGTGATCGCTTCAGGCGTGACGACCGGAGGGCGGCGACGCGCACTCGCCGTCGCCACCGGCCTCGCGCTCGCGTTCGGGCTGGCCGCACTGTTCAGCATTCGGGTTCTCGATGCGCTTCACTTGTCGCTCAACCTCCGCCGCGACGTGGCGGAGGTTGCCCTGTTCGCCCTGGCCCTCGGCCTGTTCTTCCCCATCATCGGACAGTGGCTCGAGCGCCCCTTCGCCCGACTGGGCTTCAACCGCTCCCCCGACGCCGCCCGCAGCGGCCTGGTTCTCGGCGCGATGCTCGGCCTGCTGTACCTGCCGTGCGGCGGGCCGATTCTCAGCGCGATCTCCGCGGTCGGCCAGACGAACAGCATGATCGGGGCCCCGGTCGTCGGTCTGACCCTCGCGTACTCGCTCGGGATCGCGGCGCCGATCTTCGCGCTCGTGCTGATCACCTCCCGGCTGACCACGACGACGACCTGGCTACGCACTCACGCACTCGCAGTCCGCCGGTCCGGCGCGGTCCTTCTCGCGGCCAGCGCGGCGGCGATCTCGCTCGGCGCTGCCATGTCGCTGCAATCCGACACCCCGTCGTTCGCGTCGGCGATCGAGCGGCACTTGACGAGCAACTCATCGGTGAGCTCGGACCTCGCCCACATCAGCAACCCGCACGAGAGCCGCAATGCGCAGAAGATCCACCGTTCGCTGAGCAGCAAGCCGGCAGCGTCCAGCGCATCGCACCCCGCAGCCCAAGCCGATGCCATCCCGGCGCTCAAGGCATCGGCGCTTCCGGACTTCGGCAAGGCGCCGAACTTCACCGACGCCACGCGCTGGTTCAACACCCCGGATGGCGCGCCGATCAACATCAGTCAGCTGCGCGGGAAGGTGGTGCTGATCGACTTCTGGACCTACTCGTGCATCAACTGCCTGCGCAGCCTTCCGCACGTCAAAGCCTGGTACGCCCGGTATCACTCTGCCGGACTGGACGTGATCGGGGTTCACACCCCCGAGTTCGATTTCGAGCACGTGCCTGCCAATGTCCAAGCAGCGATCCACCGACTCGGAATCACCTACCCGGTGGTCATGGACAACGACTACGGGACCTGGGACGCCTGGGGCAACAACTCCTGGCCTGCGGAGTACCTCGTCGACGCGCAAGGAAACGTGCGCTACGGCTCCATCGGTGAGAGCGACTATGGCACGACCGAGGCAGCGATTCGCGCGCTGCTGAACGAGAACGGCGCAAAGCTTCCACCCAGCACCGACGTGCCCGATCGGACACCGACCGAACGCACGACTCCGGAGAGCTATCTCGGGTACGAGCGGCTCGCGCGCTATGTCGGTACCCCGATCGTCAAGAACCGTCCGGCGACGTACTCCTTTGCGTCCTCACTTCCTCGCAATGGTCTGAGCTACTCGGGCGTCTGGACGGTGCGCAACCTCGAGATCGCGGCGGGTGCCGGCGCGGCACTTCGGATCAACGTGAGCGCCGACGACGTCTACCTCGTGCTGTCCGGCAACGGCACTGTCACCGGCACCTTCAATGCAAAGCCGATCAGCGAGATCCATGTCTCGGGCGTTCCCGAGCTCTACCCGGTCCTGTCAGGCTCATCGCTGCACGGCGTTCTCCAGCTCGATGTCCCGTCGGGGATCACGGCCTACGACTTCACCTTCGGCTGAGGCGACGGCACATCACAACGCCCCGCCGCGCGGCGCGCGGATCGGGGCGTTCGCTGATGTGCGTGACCTCAGGCAGACCGGTCAGTCATGCCAAGGGCCATATTCGTCGTCGTTCATGGCACTCTCCTTCTGTACTGCTCATCGGCAACTTCGCGCTCCTGTTGAGCCTGCGCGGGCGACGAGCCATTTGCTAGTGGGCCGCGGTGCGGCCTCAGGATCGAAACAACAGGTTTCGACAGCCTCGTCCGGGCTGGTACATCCAGGTTAACCGAAGCGCCCGATCGGCTATTCCGCCCCAGCGCCGGGCGATGCGATCACACACTCGGCCGGCAGGTCGAACCAGCGGAGCGCTTCGACGTCCGGTCTCAGGCCGGTCGCGCATCCGTCGACGACAGGACGATCGCGCGACGCCGCTAGCCGTCGGGCATCCGCGAGGTGATCGACGAGGACGGAGACGTCCGCTCGTGCCGTATGCGCGGGGTAGACTAGCGCGTGCTGCCGCTCGTCGTAGCGGACGTCGTGAAGCCGCAGCGGCGGCAATGCAGGCGCGTCGCGATGCCGCCACAACCCGGTCTCCGGCTCGAAGGTGTAGTCGGTGAGGAAGCGCTCGCCCTCGCTCGCCACGAACCGCACCGCTTCGATGATGTAGTCGGCGACGGTCTCGTCGAGGAAGTAGGTGAAGTTCACCCGGACCCAACCGGGTTTGATCCCTTCGCAGCCCGCTGAGATCTCGTGCTGGAAGGCATGCGAATGTTCGATGTCGATCCCGAGCAGGCGGTGTCCGTACGGCCCGGCGCACGAGCAGCCGCCGCGGGACTGAATCCCGAACAGGTCGTTGAGCAGTGCAACGACGAAGTTGTGGTGAAGGTACTTCCCGCTGGGACGGCGGACGACGAAGGAAACGATCGAGAGTCGTTCGGCGGCGAGGTTGCCGAGCACCTCAATCGCCGGCTCCTGCGACCACGCGGTAATCGCGCGCTCGAGCAGGGCGTCCTCCACCGCCTTGATGAGAGAGACGCCCACGGCCTGCTTGAGCTGGAAGACCAGTCCGGCCCGGATCGCCCCGATGATGTCGGGGGTTCCGCCCTCCTCGCGGGCGACCGGATCGTCGAGGTAGACGTGCTCGAGCGGGTTGACGTAGGCGACTGTGCCACCGCCCGGAACCGTCGGCACCCGATTGGTGACCAGCTCACGACGTACGGCGAGCACCCCCGGCGTACCGGGTCCTCCGATCAGCTTGTGCGGTGAGACGAACACCGCGTCGAGGCGGGCCTGCGGGTCGTCCTGCGGACACATCGTGATCTCGACGTACGGCGCGGCCGCCGCGAAGTCCCAGAACGACAGCGCACCGTGGCGATGGAGTGTTCGCGCGACGCCAGCGGTGTCGGTCACGATCCCGGTGACGTTGGACGCGGCCGAGAACGAACCGATCCGCAGCGGACGATCCGCGAACTCGACGAGCCGCTCCTCAAGGACGCCGAGGTCGATGTGCCCATCGCGGTCGGCGGGGATCTCGATGACGTCGGCGATCGTTTCGCGCCAGGGCAGCTCGTTGGAATGGTGCTCGAACGGGCCGACGAAGACAACCGGGCGCTGGCCGGGCGGGATCAGCGAGGACAGCACATAGTCGTCCTCGAGCTGGGAGGGAATGCGCAGCCCGAGGATGCGCACGAGCTTGTCGATCGCTCCGGTCGCGCCGGACCCGGTGAAGATCACGAGGACGTCCTCGTCGCCGCCGAGAGCATCCCGGATCAGTTCACGGGCCTCCTCGCGGAGCCGGGTGGTCTGGCGGCCAGTGCCGCTGGACTCGGTGTGGGTGTTCGCGTACGTCGGAAGAACCGACTCGCGGATGAAGTCCTCGATGAACGACAGCGCTCGCCCGCTGGCGGTGTAGTCGGCGTAGGTCACCCGTCTCGGTCCGTACGGGCCGTCCATCAACGTGTCGTCGCCGATGACCGCGCCGCGGATCTGATCGAGCAGATCGGACGCGGGCAAGCTCATGTACCGATCGTAGGCGCGATCACCTCAACTCACGCCGGTTGGCCGCCCATCGGCTTGGACGGTCGATGCGATCCCACGGACCAAGATGTCGAGGCCAAACTCGAAGCGATGGTCACCGTCGCCATCGGTGAGCGGCCCGGCGAGCATGTGGAGATACGGGTACTTCTCGACCGGCAGCGAAATGAAGAAGTTCTGCAGCTCGACGTGGAAGTCCTCGCTCGCCTTCTCGCTTCCGGGAAAGCTGTCGAGGCTCTCCTCGTAGGCGGTCGCCGTGAGATACAGGCCAAGGATGTCGACCGACAACGAGGCAACTCGCTCGCTCACGCCACCGGCCAGGATCAGGCCAACGATCGCGTTCATCCCGGGCAGTGCGCCCTCGCCGGTCGGAATGTTGCCGAGGCCGGCGCGGGCGATATCACGATGACGACCGAGGGCGGCGCGCACCGACCGGCAGACGTCCTTGAGCTGCTCGTCCCAACGTTCGGCGTCGATCTGCTGCGGGTACTCCACTTCACTGAGCACGCGGTCGAAGACGAGTTGCACCATCTCGTCCTTGTCCGCGACGTGTGCGTACAGCGACGCCGGGCCGGTGTTGAGCGCCTGGGCGACCCGGCGCATGGTCACGGCGTCGAGCCCTTCGGCGTCGAGGACCTGGAGGGCGGCATCCACGATCGCCGCCCGGCTCAGGGTCCGGGGCCCGCGACGCGACACCGGCCGGGATTTGCCGTGCCGCCGGGGCCCGAGCGCAAGGGCGGCGGCGTCGATGTTCGCCACGGACGAAGTGTAGCGGTTGACACGAACGGTGTTCGTTTGGAACAGTGTTCGATATGACGAACGACGTTCGGACGCTACCGCCCGAAGAATCCCTTCCCGACCGGCACCCACGCTACGACCTGCGGTGGTGGATCCTCGCCGTCGTACTCGCCGCCGAGTGCATGGACCTGATCGACTCCACTGTCGTCAACGTCGCGGCACCGCAGATCGCCCGGGACTTCCACGCGTCGACGACCTCGCTGCAGTGGATCGTCGGTGGTTACCCACTCGCGATTGCGGTCGGGCTGATCATCGGTGGCCGACTCGGGGACCTGGTCGGCCGCAAAACGATGTTCATCCTCGGCTCAATCGGATTCGTCGGCGCCTCGGTCCTGTGCGGGCTCGCACCGAACTCCGGAGTCTTGATCTTTGCGCGACTCGTGCAAGGCGCCTTCTCCGCGATGATGCTCCCCCAGGGCTTCGGCATCATCCGCGAGGTGTTCCCCGAACAGGAACGCCAGAGCGCTTTCGCCGTCTTCGGGC
This sequence comes from Mycobacteriales bacterium, assembly GCA_035501255.1. Taxonomy (GTDB): domain Bacteria; phylum Actinomycetota; class Actinomycetes; order JAFAQI01; family JAFAQI01; genus JAFAZI01. The sequence goes on from DATJWM010000086.1 coordinate 32,727, forward strand.
CGGTCATCGGGTTCTCGGCCGTTCTCGGCCCGATCATCGGGGCCTCACTGATCAAGTGGAACCTGTTCGGGACCGGGTGGCGCATGGTCTTCTTGATCAACGTCCCACTTGGCGCGGCCGCGATCGCCGGCGCTATCCGGCTGCTCCCGGCGTCGATCCGCAACAGCGACACCAAGGTCGACTGGGTGGGAACCGCTCTGGTTACCGCGTTTTCGATCCTGCTCGTCTATCCGCTGATCCAAGGTCGCGAGTACGGCTGGCCGTGGTGGACGTTCGCGATGATGGCGACGAGCGTGGTCCTCATCGTGACCTTCGCCTGGCATCAGCGGCGGCGTGATCGCAACGGCCTCGCCCCGCTCGTCACCCCGAGCGTCTTCGGCCACCGTGGTTTCTCCGCCGGCATGGTCTTCCTCATGCTGTTCTTCGGCGGTTTCAGCGGCGTACTGCTCTGCTCGACCCTGTTCCTTCAGATCGGTCAGAGCTTCACCCCCATCCACGCCGCGCTGTGCACCGTCCCGATGACCGTCGGCCTGGTCATCGGGTCTGCGGCATCGGGGGGCTTCCTCGGGCCGCGTTACGGTCGGCGGATCCTTCAGGCTGGGGTGGCGCTGAGCGGCCTGGGTTGGGTGTTGCTCGTGCTGGCGCTGCGCGACGCCGGCACGATCGGGTTCGTCGACCTGATGCCCGGACTGTTTGTCGCCGGTCTTGGCTTCGGGCTCATCGTCGCCCCACTGTTCGACATTGTGCTCGCGTCAGTGACCGATGAAGAGACCGGTTCGGCATCCGGGGTCCTCAACGCGGGTCAGCAACTAGCGGCGTCGATCGGTGTCGCCGTGCTCGGAACCGTGTTCTTCGACGCCATCGGCCCCGGGAACTTCCATCATGCGCTGTCACAGGTGCTCGCCGTACAAGTGGCGGTCATGGTGGTGCTGCTGGTGATCTCACCGCTCCTGCCACGATTCGCGCGCGAACCAGCGGCGTAGTCGGCCTAGCCACTAGCGTCCGGCGAGTGAGCGCGACCGGAACAGCTGCACCCCGCATCCGGTCAGCGTCACCTCGCCGACGGCCCGGGCTGATGCACTTCGAGGGAGGTTGAGCATCGGACCGAGCTCACCGAAGTACCCGCCCGCCGAGATGGTGGTGACGTGCTCTTCCGACCCGTCCGCACGCACCCGGAAGATCTCGATCTCACCAGACTCGACGAAGTACACGAGATCGCTCTGGTCGCCCTGCGAAAACAGGACCTCACCGGGGGCGAGCGTCACCGTTGTCTCGACGCGGTCGGAATCCTTGCGATGCGGGACCAGCTCGATGACCTGATCGGCGAGCTGGGTGATGCGATCGTCGTGGGTCGCGACGACCACTAACCGGCCGCGGCTCGCGATGTCACGGATCAGCCGCAGGATGCCCTCCACCTGGATGAAGTCGAGGTGCGCGGTTGGCTCGTCGGCAAGGACGAGCGGAGGGTTGTGCACGAGCGCCCGCGCGATCGCCACCCGCTGTTGCTGACCGCCGGAAAGCTGATCGGGGCGATGGTGCGCACGCTGCGCGAGATCGACCTGGGCGAGCAACTCCTCCGCCCGCGCGCGGGCGGAGGACGCGTTCATGCCGGCGAACCGGAGCGGCACCATGACGTTCCCTCGCGCCGACAGGCTGGGAATCAGGTTGAACGCTTGAAACACGACGCCGACACTGTCGCGACGGTAGGCGGACAGCGCCGACCCATGCAGGCTTGGGACCTCGACGTCGTCGAGCGTGATCGACCCGCTCGTCGGCGTGAGCAGTCCGGCCAGGCACGAGAGCAGCGTCGTCTTGCCGCAACCGGAAGGTCCGAGCAGGACGACGAGGTGGCCGTCGGCGCACTCGAACGACAACCCGTTGAGCGGACGCACCTTGTATCCACCCGAGGTGAACTCGACCGTGAGATCCGCAACCGACAGCGTCGCCATGTCAGGCCCCGAACGCCGAAACCGGATCGGCTCCGGTCGCTGTCCGAAGGGCAACGAGGCTCGCGAGCATGCCCACCCCGACTGCGACCAGCGGCAGCGTGACGAACGCGCTGACCGGGATCGCGATCGGTTGGGCGAACAACCCGGTCATGAAGTTGCACGCGACCGCCGCGAAGACCGCCGCGAAGAGCGTCACCACGATCGCCTGAAGACACAAACTCCCGAACAACGCGCCCGAACTCGCCCCCAATGCCTTCAGCACCGCAAAGTCCCGGACCCGCTGGAGAGCCGAAACGTAGATCAGCGCGGCGATGATGATCGTCGCGACCAGCCACATCAAGCCCCGGGTGTTCTTGATCGTGGCGATCGCGCTGGACATTCGCGCGAGCGTCTTGTCCTCAACCCGCTGGGTGGTCAACACATCGAGGTCGGCCGGCGCCGACGTCGGGGTTCCTTGCACCGTCACCGCGGTCACGAGCGGAAGACCACCGAAGCCGAACTGCTGCGCCGTTGCCAGCGGCACGTAGACCACCGGCAACCCGCCGAGCAGGGTGCGGCCGTGGACCTTGCCGACGACGTGCAGGCTCGTCGAGCCGGCCGTCAACACATCACCGATCTGGCCGTGGACCTTGGTGTCGATGATGGCGTCATTGCGATCCGACAATCCCGATCCGGTCACGTCCCCCGGTGCACCGAACCCCGTCGTAGGGACGCCGATGAGGTTGACCAGGGTCGTCTTGCCGTTGAGGATCAGCGGCACCTGTGGGAGCACCGCAATCCCTGCAGCCTGTGTGACCGACGGTTCGTGCTCGATGGCCGCCACCGTCGTCTCGGGAAAGGTCGAGGCGGCGGTGAGCTGGCCTTCCGCCTTGTGGCTGAGAACCCAGTAGTCGGCGTGTTGCGCGTCGACCACCTGATTGATCTCCCACGCGAAACCACTGACCAGGCCCGCGAGTAGCACGCCCATCGCCAGGACCATGCCGGCGCCGACCACCGCGATCAGGAACTGCCGGTACCGAAAGCGCAGGTCGGCGAAGGTCACGCTCAACATGCGGCAGCCCCCGCCGAGTTGGCCCTACGTGCCCGGTCGGACCTGAATGTAGACACCTCGGCCGAGCTTGTCGCCCGCGCGACCAGGACTCACGTGACAAGGCGGCACAACCGCGACATTCGCCGCCACGATGCCTGCCGGACGAACCGACCGAGGCGTCGCCCGGCGATCAGTCGTCGAAGGTCTTCTGGATGCTCGGCAACAGCATTCCGAGCAGTCCGCGCGCGTTCGCGGAGAGGATGTCGGCCCAGTCGAAGTAATCCCGCCACAAGGTGATCTCACCGGCGTCGTTGACCTCGAACGCACCGCACACCCAAAACTGAGCGCGGAACTTGCCCCACATCAACGCATCGGTTCGTTCGGTCATCACCGAGTTGCCGGTCTGGGTCATCCGATGGATCCGTACGTCGAAGCGGATCCCCCGCTCGCGCATCCGCTCCGCGCCTTTCGCGAACCGCTGCTTGCCGCGAATCGTGGGGAGCGAGACGTTCTCGTACACGAGGTCGTCGGCGACGAGGGCGACCGCCGCGTCAATATCACTGTCGGCGAGGACCGCGAAAAACCGTCGGACCACCTCCGATTCACGTGGCTCAGCTCCGTCGGTTGGTGGTTGTCCCGGTTCGGGACCGGAGTCTGGTTGCGGAACAGGATCGGGATCGGCGTCGGTCACGGCGAAGCTCCTTCGCGAAACGAATCAGATCCAAACTCTGTCATGCCCATTCGCGTTGGTCACCACACCCGGTCACTCACGGCTGATCGGGCAGGTTCGTCCAGCCGGGAGCGCCCGCCCGGCGGTACCAGCCGCTTGCCGCAAGCGTTCCGCCGTCGACGGGGATCGTGTGACCGGTCACGAATCGTGATTGTTCGCTGGCGAGAAAGAGCGCGACTTCGGCGTAGTCCTCCGGCACGCCGAAGCGTCCCAGCGGAACCCACGATCGGAGCAGTTGCGGGTCGCGACCTCCCAACATGCTCTCGGCCGGCGTCTGCGGAGTGTCGGCAAGGTCCGGAGCGATCGCGTTGACCCGCACTCCGGACCCTCCGACCTCGACGGCAAGGCTGCGGGTGAACGCCACAACCGCCGCCTTGAACGCGGAGTACACCGTGTTGGCGGGAATCCCGCGATACGCCTCGACCGTCGAAACGTTGACGATGCTCCCGGCCTTGGCCTCGAGCATCGATGGAAGGACAGCCCGGGTGACTCGGAAGACGTGCCGCAGGTTGACGTCGTACTGTGCCTCCCAGTCCGCCTCGCTCGAGGTCACGAACCGCCCGTTCGGGCGGTAGTCCCCGACGTTGTTGACGAGTACGCCGATCCGGCCGGCAGCGACGTCGGTCGCCGTCGAGACGAGCGTCTCGACCGCGCGCGGATCACGAACGTCGCCGGTGACCGTAATCAACCGACCGTCGGGTTCGACGATGCTCGCCGACAATGCCTCCAGCGCCGCGGCATCGGTGTCGAGCGCGACCACCGTGGCGCCGGCCAGCGCAAACCGACGGCTGATTCCGCCGCCAATGCCGGCAGCACCGCCGGTGACGACCGCGACGTCGCCCGCCAGCGGGAGTCGCGGTGAACGTTGGATCACGAATGCACGCTAACCGCTCACCTCCCGACCCGATCAAAACGGCGTCACGCCGTACCGGCTCGATCAAAACGGCGTCACGCCGTACCGGCTGGAGCGAAACGGCGTCACGCCGTTACGGTGGGGCCATGGCGCCCGAACTGCACCTCGCCCAGAAGCCGGACGCGGACGCCCTCTTGTCCGAGAACCCGTTAGCACTGCTGATCGGCATGGTCCTCGACCAGCAGATCCCGCTCGAGTGGGCGTTCACCGGCCCGTTCACATTGAGCCAGCGACTCGGTCGCGATCTCGACGCCGCGGACCTGGCCGATCGTGACCCCGAGAAGCTGGCCGCGGTGTTCGCGACCCCGCCAGCGCTGCACCGCTTCCCCGCATCGATGGCCGCGCGCGTCCAGCAGCTGTGCGCTCAGATCGTCACGGATTACGACGGGCGGGCGGAGAACATCTGGACCGGAGTGACCACCGGATCCGAACTCCGCAAGCGGATCGAGAACCTGCCCGGCTTCGGCAAGCAGAAGGCGAAGATCTTCCTCGCGTTGCTCGGCAAGCAGTACGGCGTTCGACCGCGCGGGTGGCGAGAGCAGGCCGGGGAGTTCGGCCTCGCGAAGTCCTACTGCTCGGTCGCCGACATCGTGGATGACGCGTCGCTCGCCAAGGTCCGCGCATTCAAAAAGGACATGAAGGCGGCCGCCAAAGCGGCGTCGTAACACCTCACGTCGGGCGGGAGTGCGCGATCGCAGCCGCCACCGAATCAGGATCCCGAGCGACGTACGCCGTGCCGTCATCCGCAACGACGAGCGGCCGCTGGATCAGCATGGGGTTGGCGACGAGAACATCGATCCACGCATCGACATGAGCAGCGTCGCGGTCGGGCAGCGTGACTCCCGCACCGCGGGCGTCCGCGGTCCGGCAGATGTCCCACGGAGCCAGCGCGAGCCGGGCGAGTACGGCGCGAAGATCCGCCGGCGACGGCGGCTCCTGCAAGTAGTAACGCAACTCATACGTCAGGCCGACCTCGTCCACGGCTTCCTTCGCGATCCGACACTTCGAGCACCGCGGGTTGAACCAGATCTCCATCGAAACCTCGCTGTGGCGAGCGTCCCTCGCGCTCGCCGCCGCGACCTTACCGAGCAGAGACACCGACCGGGGCGGCACTAGGGTTCCGATATGAGGTTCGTGTTGGTTCACGGCGGCGGCTTCGACGCGCGCTGCTGGGACGAGATGATCCCCGCTCTGCGCGCTGACGCCATCGCCGTCGACCTGCCCGGACGCGGGCGTCACCCTGCGGACCTCGACAGCGTCACCCTCGATGGCTGGGCCCACTCGGTCGTCGTCGACATCGCCGAGGTCGACGAGGTCGACGAGTCGAATCCCCCGGATCTCATTCTCGTCGGGCACTCGATGGCCGGCCTGACGTTGCCGAGGGTCGTGAACCTCATCCCCGAGAGAATCCGACACGTGGTGTTCGTCTCGTGCTCGGTCCCCGCTCACGGTAGGACCATGCTCGACGTGCTCAGCGCTCATTTCGACCGGCAGATCTCCACCCGCGCAGGGGAGGCCGGCACCCAGGCCGAGAACCAGAGTGCGACGATGTCAGCCGACCTCGCGGTCGCGATGTTCTGCAACGACATGACTCCCGCACAGACCGAAACGACGCTGTCGTTGATGGTCCCGGAAGCCGCGGGACCCCTCGCCGAGCCGGCCGACAACTCGGGCCTCGCGCATCCAATCCCTCGAAGTTGGGTTCGCCTGAGCCGAGACGCCATCGTTTCCCCCGCCACCCAGGATCGATTCATCGCGACCGTGGGTGACCTTGATGTCATCGATCTGGACGCCGGCCACATGGCGATGCTCAGCCGTCCCGATGAACTCGCCGCGATCCTCAACCGGATCGCGGATCTGTGACCACACCAAGTAGCTGATCACCCCCGAGGAGCGGCCATGAGCGAGAGCCCGCCCGTTGTCATCGTCGAGACGAGCGAGCGCATTGCGACCGTGACGCTCAACCGACCCGAGGCCCGCAACGCCCTCAGCCGGCAGCTCATGAGAGCGCTTTGGGACGCGGTCACCACCGCCGACGCCGATCCCGACGTCTCGGTCATCATCCTGACCGGCGCCGATCCCGCCTTCTGCGGTGGCGTCGACTTGAAGGAAATCGCCGCGGACACTCAGCCTGCTCACCTCACCCCGCCCACGCAGCCGACCGAACCGCCGGGTCAGGGACCGTCCCGGTTCTCCAACGGACTGTTTCGATTCCTGCCGCTGACGACGACGCCGATCATCGGCGCGATCAACGGGGTCGCGGTCACCGGTGGTCTGGAGATCGCACTCCAGTGCACCTTCCTCGTTGCCTCGGAACGCGCCCGGTTTGCCGACACGCACGCGCGGATCGGAATTCTGCCCGGAGGTGGGATCACCGTTTTCATGGCCGAGTCTCTCGGCCTCAGGCGAGCGATCGAGATGTCGTTGACCGGCAACTTCATCTCCGCCGACGATGCGCTTCGTCTTGGCTTGGTCAACCACGTCACCTCACATGACGACCTCCTGCCCTTCACTCGCGGCCTCGCTCTCGACATCGCAAGCAACGACCAAGTTGCCGTCCGTCGGCTTCATGCGCACTACCAGCAGATCGCCAACGCCGCCACCCGCGACGAGGCGCACCGGATCGAAGGTGACATGGCGCAAAGCTGGCAGGCAGCGGTCGGCACCCGTCTCGTTGCGGACCGCCGGGCGCAGGTGACGGCACGAGGTCGGGCGCAAGCATCCGGATGCTGATCGACACCTACCTGTCCGGCAGCGAGCGCGCGGCACCGGAATCGGCCGCGGCGCAAGCCGCCGGGTACGACGGGGCGTTCACCGGCGAGGTCAACGCGGATCCCTTCCTGCCGCTCGCCATCGCGGCGACGGCGACCGAACGCATCGACCTCGGTACGTCGATCGCGGTCGCGTTCGCGCGATCGCCAATGACCCTCGCCTATACCGCGTGGGACCTGCAAAGGCTCTCGCGAGGACGGTTCATGCTCGGGCTCGGGTCGCAGGTCAAGGCGCACATCACCCGGCGATACTCGATGGCGTGGGGACGACCCGTCGCCCAGATGCGGGAGTTCCTCCTTGCGATGCAAGCAATCTGGTACAGCTGGGACTCCGGCGAGCCACTCTTCTTCGACAGTGAGCACTACCAGCACACGTTGATGCCCGCGAACTTCGTGCCAGCCTCGCACGGATTCGGACCACCGAAGGTGCTGGTCGCAGGCGTCGGAGACACCATGACGGCAATGGCGGGCGAGGTCGCGGACGGATTCCTGTGCCACGCGTTCACCACCGAGCGCTGGTTTCGTGAGCACACCCTGCCGGCGCTACACACCGGCCTCGTCCGAGCCGGGAAGTCACCAGCGGACTTCACGATCAAGGCCTCGACCTACCTTGCGACCGGCACGGACGAACAGATCACAGTCGCCCTCGACGAGATCCGCGGCCAGATCGCGTTCTATGCATCAACCCCTGCCTACCAACCGCTGCTCGAGTTGCATGGGTGGGGTGAGATCGGGGTCGAGCTGATCAGGATGTCGAAAGCCGGCCAGTGGGCTCGGATGGGCGCGCTCGTCGACGACGACATGGTGGCCGAGTTCGCGGTCGTCGGGTCGATCGAGGAGGTACCCGCCCTCCTCGACAAGCGCTACGCAGGCGTCCTCGACCGGGTCGCGTTCTTGGTGCAGGAGCCCAGCCCGGAGTTGCGCGAGGCACTGCGTCACTGAGGCGGTGACTCCCCGTCACCCGAGTAGCGAACGGACCGGATCGCTTCCGTCCCAGTTCGCGGCGGCATCGCGCACGAGCGTCGCCATCCCTCGCGTCAGATCGGTGAGTTCCATGATTTCGACGATCGTCGCGGGACCGGAGTCCGGCGGCTCGACATAGGCATAGCGCGCCCCGCCGTCGCCTCCGCCGGACCACACAACCGGCCAACCCTCGGCGCCGACCGTCGCCATCGTGGCGTCGAAGTCCGACGCCCACCAAGCGAGCTGATGCATGCCCGCTCGGCCCGCGTCGAGGAATTCGGTATAGATGCTCGGCACCTCGTCGTCCTGGTGAATGAGCTCGATCTGAAGATCCCCGCTGTTCGCAAACGCGACCGACAGGGTCACGGTGCACGGATTCCCGCGGTAGTCGGCGGTTTGCTCGATCCCGCGGATGACGAAAAACGGACCGACCCCGAGCGCGAGCCAACCGGCAATCGCCGCATCGAGATCGCGAACGACGTACCCGATCTGGCGAAACTCACCGGGCAGGAACGCGAACCCATGGCGGTCGTTTCCCATGCCGACGAGCGTGCCACAGCGCCCCCGATTCGCCGTTTTCTTGACTTAGTCCATTCTTGGCGCGAGGATGCGGGTGTGCCCACAACCGCCGACCTCGAGCAGCTGTTGCGCGAGGCCGGGTTGCGGGTCACTCGCCCGCGGGTCGCCGTTCTCGCCACGGTCTATGCAAATCCCCACATCGACACCGACACCATCATCAGTGCGGTCCGCGACGACCTCGGCGAAGTCTCCCGCCAGGCGGTGTACGACGTCCTGCGAGCGTTTACCGACGTCTCCCTGGTACGCCGGATCGAGCCCGCCGGGTCGGTGGCCCGCTACGAGTCGCGGGTCGGCGACAACCACCATCACGTGGTCTGCCGATCGTGCGGCGTCATCAACGACGTCGACTGTGCTGTCGGCGAGCGGCCGTGTTTGACCGCATCCGACGATCGCGGCTTCACCATCGATGAGGCCGAGGTCGTCTATTGGGGAATCTGCGCCGAGTGCGCAACCGCACCAGATCGTTAACCGAGGTCCCGAACCCACTCCGGAAGGTGTGCCGTGTCTGACAATCCTGACGCCGTCGTCGGTGAGATGAACACCGGCGGTGACCAGCTGTGCCCCGTCACCTCAGCGGTGCCGAACCACCCCACCGAGGGCGGCGGGAACCGCTCCTGGTGGCCGAACCAGATCAATCTCGCGATTCTGCGCAAGCACCCTCCGGCGTCCAACCCGATGGGCGAGGACTTCGACTACGCGGCTGAGTTCGCGACCCTCGACCTTGACGCCGTCCGCGCGGACATCGACGAAGTGATGACCACGTCACAGCCATGGTGGCCGGCCGACTTCGGTCATTACGGCCCGCTGTTCATCCGCATGGCCTGGCACGCCGCGGGCACTTACCGGATCAACGACGGCCGCGGGGGCGCCGGTTCGGGCATGCAGCGCTTCGCCCCGCTCAACAGCTGGCCGGACAACGGCAACCTCGACAAGGCTCGCCGGCTGCTGTGGCCGGTCAAGCAGAAGTACGGACGAAAACTGTCGTGGGCGGACCTGATGGTCTTCGCCGGGAACTGTGCGCTCGAGTCGATGGGCTTCACGACGTTCGGCTTCGGCGGTGGACGGGAGGATGTCTGGGAGCCGGACGAGGACGTCTACTGGGGCCCGGAGTCGGACTGGCTGGGCGACGAGCGTTACACCGGCGATCGCGAGCTGGAGAATCCGTTGGCCGCCGTCCAGATGGGGCTGATCTACGTCAACCCGGAGGGTCCGAACGGCACCCCGGATCCGCTCGCTGCCGCCCGCGACATCCGGGAGACCTTCCGGCGGATGGCAATGAACGACGAGGAGACCGTCGCTCTCATCGCGGGCGGGCACACATTCGGCAAGACGCACGGCGCCGCCGACCCCGACACCTACGTCGGCCCGGAGCCGGAGGGCGCGCCGCTGGAGGAGCAGGGGCTCGGCTGGAAGAACAGCTTCGGCACCGGCTCGGGCAACGACGCGGTGACCAGCGGGCTCGAGGGGATCTGGACCACCACGCCCAAGCAGTGGGACAACAGCTTCCTCGAGATCCTGTTCGGCTACGAGTGGGAGCTCTTCACGAGTCCGGCCGGAGCCTCGCAGTGGCGGCCCAAGGACGGCGCCGGTGCCGGTACCGTCCCGGACGCGCACGACCCGTCGAAGACGCACGCTCCGACCATGCTCACTACCGACCTGTCGCTTCGGTTCGACCCGATCTATGAGGAGATCTCGCGGCGGTTCCTCGCGAACCCGGACGAGTTTGCGGACGCGTTCGCGCGCGCATGGTTCAAGCTGACCCACCGCGACATGGGTCCGATCCAGCGTTACCTCGGTCCGCTGGTGCCCAAGGAGACGCTGATCTGGCAGGACCCGGTGCCGACCGCGACCGCCCCGGTCATCGGCGCCGAGGACATCGAGGCGCTGAAGGCGGCGATCAACGACTCCGGGCTGTCGGTCTCCCAGCTGGTGTCGACCGCGTGGGCATCGGCCTCGTCGTTCCGCGGAAGCGACAAGCGGGGCGGCGCCAACGGCGCACGGATTCGGCTCGAGCCGCAAAGCGGATGGGAGGTCAACGACCCGAACGACCTCGCCGGCGTACTTCGGACCCTCGAGGGGATCACTGCTTCGTTCAACTCGGGGCGCACGGACGGCAAGCAGGCGTCGCTCGCCGACGTGATCGTGCTGGCCGGATGTGTTGGCGTCGAGCAAGCGGCACGAAAGGCGGGCGTCGAGGTGAGCGTGCCGTTCACTGCTGGGCGGACCGACGCGTCGGCGGAGCAGACGGACGTCGAGTCATTCGCCGCCCTGGAACCGACTGCCGATGGCTTCCGCAACTACCTGGGCAAAGGCCACCGGCTGCCGGCCGAGTACCTCCTCGTCGACCGCGCCAACTTGCTGACGCTCTCCGCGCCCGAGATGACGGTGCTTGTCGGCGGCCTTCGGGTCCTCGGCGCGAACACCGGCGGGTCGACCGCAGGGGTGCTGACCGCAACCCCCGGCGCGCTGACGAACGACTTCTTCGTCAACCTGCTGGACATGGCGACGACCTGGTCGCCGACGTCGGAAGCCGGGGACGCGTTCGAGGGTCGTGACCGGGCGACGGGGGCGGCGAAGTGGACCGCGTCGCGAGTCGACCTGGTGTTCGGGTCAAACTCCGAGCTCCGAGCGCTTGCCGAGGTCTACGGGGCTGCTGACGCCAAGACGAAGTTCGTCACTGACTTCATCGCCGCGTGGGACAAGGTAATGAATCTCGACCGGTACGACCTGAACTGATCACCTGGTTGACGGCTCCGGCCGGGTCGTCCGGTTCGAACGGGACGGCTCGGCCGGCGCGTCGCCGCGTCTATCGTGGACGAAACTCGGTACGGCGAACTCGGAGGCGGTCATCGTGAGGGTTCTCGTTCTTGGCGGAGACGGGTTCTGCGGCTGGCCGACGGCGCTCCACCTCTCCGCCGAGGGTCATGACGTCGTCATCGCCGACAACCTGGTCCGGCGCAAGATCGACGTCGAGCTCGAGGCCTCGTCGCTGACCCCGATCTCGCCGATCTCCACCCGGCTGGCTGCCTGGAACGAGGTTTCCGGACGGACGATCGAGTTCGAGAGCATCGATGTCGCGGATCAGTATCACCGGCTGTTGACACTGATCTCCGACTGGCAGCCAGACGCGATCGTTCACTTCGCCGAGCAGCGCGCCGCGCCGTACTCAATGAAGTCCTCGTGGCACAAGCGCTACACGGTCAGCAACAACCTCAACGCCACCAACAACCTGCTGGCAGCGATCGTCGAGGCCGACCTCGATGTTCACGTCGTGCATCTGGGCACCATGGGTGTGTACGGCTACGGGACGGCGGGGGTGAAAATTCCCGAGGGATACCTACGGGTGCACATTCCCGCTGAGGACGGAAGCATCGTCGAGAGCGAGATTCTCTACCCGCCGAATCCCGGTTCGATCTACCACCTCACCAAGACCCAAGATCAACTCCTATTCGCCTACTACAACAAGAACGACGGAGTCCGGGTCACCGACTTGCACCAGGGCATCGTGTGGGGGACGCAGACGAAGGAGACCCGTTTGGACGACCGGTTGATCAACCGGTTCGACTACGACGGCGACTACGGCACGGTCCTCAACCGGTTCCTCATGCAGGCGGCAATCGGATATCCACTGACCGTCCATGGCACGGGCGGACAGACTCGCGCCTTCATTCACATTCAGGACACGGTCAGATGCGTCCAGCTCGCGGTCGAGACACCGCCGCCCCCTGGTCAACGGGTTCGGGTGTTCAACCAGATGACCGAAACCCACCGGATCATCGATCTCGCGAAGCTGGTCTCCCGCCTGACCGATGCGGAGATCGACAACGTCGAAAACCCGCGCAACGAAGCCGCCGAGAACGACCTCGTCGTCGAAAACCGCCAGCTCATCGAGCTCGGCCTCGACCCCATCACTCTCGAAGAAGGTCTACTCGGCGAGGTCACCGAGATCGCAAAGAAGTACGCGGATCGCGCCGACCTCGACAAGATCCCGTGCCGGTCCTTGTGGCGTCAGAAGCGCTGATCGGTTCATGACCCTCGACCGAAGCGACGCGCTTCGTGGTCTCGTCGAGAAGGCGGCCATCGAGCTCGCCGGGAGCGAGGCCGAGGACATCCTGCGCTGGGCGGATGAACAACTCGACGGCCGCCTGGTGGTGGCGACCAGCCTGCAGGACGCGGTCGTGCTCGATCTGGCAGCACGAGTTCGCCCAGGAATGGACGTCGTCTTCCTCGACACCGGGTACCACTTCAGCGAAACGATCGGCATGCGCGACGCCGTGCAAGCGAGCTATCCGATCCGCCTGATCTCGGTCGAACCAGGTCAGACGGTCGCCGAGCAAGATGATGTGCACGGCCCCGACCTTTTCGCCCGTAACCCGGACCTGTGCTGTCACCTTCGCAAGGTGCAGCCACTCAACGCGATGCTCGAGATGTACGACGGCTGGGTGACGGGCTTGCGTCGCAGTGAGACTCCCGAACGCCAGGACGTCCGGGCCGTCGACTGGGACGCTGCGCGAGAGATGGTCAAGGTCAACCCGATCGTCGACTGGGACGACGCGCGCATCGACGCCTACCTCGCCGAGCACGACGTGCTGGTCAATCCGTTGCGATCCGAGGGCTACCTATCGATCGGATGCGCCCCATGCACGACCCGTTCGGCCGACCCGAACGACCCCCGATCCGGCCGGTGGGCCGGATTCGACAAGCGGGAGTGCGGCCTGCACCTGTAACTGGACACGGGTAGTCACGGTAAAACCGAACGGTGTTCGAATCTGTGGCCAGATCGAGACGTCATACCTGATGAATCGCGCCGCGTGATGCTCTAACGTGTGCCACCGGTAGCCAACTCAAGGGAGAGGTCATGGCCCGAAGGTCTCGCGGTCTGATCGGTATCGCTGCACTCGTGACTGTGGCCGCAGTCGCCTGCAGTTCGGGCTCGTCAGGTGGCAGCAGCCCGAGCACCACCAAGACCATCAAGATCGGTCTGCTCACCGACGTGACCGGCCTCGCGGCGTCCGGTGAACAGCACATCCAGGACGGCGTCAAGGCCGGCATCTACGCCGCCGGTCAGGACGGTTACCACATCCAGTACGTCGTCGCCGACAGTCAGACCAGTCCTTCCGCCGTTCTCAGCGCTGCGCAGAAGCTGGTCAATCAGGATCACGTCCAGGCGGTCATCGCCTCGTCGGCGTTGACCTTCGGCGCCGCACCATGGCTGGCCGCCCACCACATCCCGGTCGTCGGTGCCGCGATCGACGGGCCGGAGTGGGCGAAGTACGCCAACATGTTCTCCGTCAACGGTCCGATCGACACCACGAAGGTGACCACGCTCGGCGGGGACTTCTTCAAGCTCGTGGGCGGCACGAACGTCGGATCGCTCGGCTACGCGATCTCGCCGACCTCCGCCGAATCGGCGAAGGCGACGGCGATCTCGGCCGAGCACGCCGGGCTGAAGGCCGGCTACGTCAACGCGGCCTTCCCGTTCGGCAGCACGAACGTGCAGCCGATCGCGATCGCGATGAAGAACAAGGGCATCGACTCGCTCGCTCCGCAGGTGGACCCGAACACCTCGTTCGCGTTGATCACCGCCCTTCGCAACGAGGGCGTCGACCTCAAGGCCGCACTGTTGCCGATCGGGTACGGCGGTGACCTGCTCGACGCGGGCCCGGGCGAGAAGCAGGCGGCACAAGGGGTCTACTTCACGGTGTTCTTCCAGCCGATCGAGATGGACACGCCGGGCACGAAGTCCTTCCTCGCGAACCTCAAGGCCAGCGGCGGCACGCAGACGCCGTCGCAGCCGACGTACACCGGTTACGTGTCGGTCTTGCTTCTCGAGGCTGGGCTGAAGAACGCGGGAGCAAACCCGACGTCCACCTCCATCCTCAACGGGCTGACGAAGGTCACGTCCTTCGACGCCGGTGGTCTCGCGAACGCGCCGTACAACCCGAGAAACCTCGCCGACGTGAGCGGACCGAACAACTGCGAATACACGGTCAAGTTCGTCGGAGACGCGTTCCAGTTGGTCAAGGGCGCGGACCCGATCTGCGGGACGGTCATTCCCGGCGAGACCGTCTCGGGATGACTTACGCCCGCCTGGGCGGGCGGCGGGTCCCCGGATCCGCTCGCCCGCCCAGGGCGGCGTAGCAGAACGACCACAGCCGATCGGCAATTTCCTCGACCGACTCCTCGCTGCGCGCATATTCGTAGTGGTGAAACACCGCGATGACCAGCTGGGTCACGAGCCAGGCGTCGTGATCGGCATTGCTGGGCGCGAGCAGCCCCGCCGCCGTCGCGGCCCGGATCTGCGGGAGCAGCAGATCGGTGAACGCGCTCGTCGCCTGCGCGAGCTCCTGCGGGTGAAGGCGGTGCAGGCGCCAGTGCTCGGTCGTGATGAAGCGCGAGCCACGATCTCCCTGGCCGTTATCGATCCCGCCGACGACCGATCGAACATAGAACTCCAGGCGGGACACCGGGTCCGGTAGGTCGCGAGCCGCGAGCTCGAGCCACGCGCAGGTTTCGGAGATGAGCTCCTCGAAGACGGCGAGAAGCACTTGGTCCTTGCCTTCAAAGTGCGTGTAGAAGGTCTGGACCGCGATCCCCGCCTCCTTGACCAACTCGTGTGTGGTGAACTCGGACCCCTTGAGTACGACGAGGCGACGGGCCGCATCCACGATCTGCTGCGCCCGTTCCGCACTGCGCTGACGCGATCGCTGCACCGAGGGGGACCGGTCGGCGGCGCGTTCCAACCAGGCGGCAGCGGCAGGCTGAGGATCGCCGGTCATCGGTCCGGCTCCGAGGTGTAGACGACGGCTCCACCGAGGTGCGGCGAAGCGTGGCACGCGACGCCGACGGTCGCGTCGCGACGTTGGCGCGGTCCGGCCCGCCCAGACAGCTGCAGGTAACACTCGAGCATCTGCGGAATCCCGTGCATCCGGCCGTTACCGAGCGCTCCACCGCCGGACAGCACCGGCAGGCCGCCCTCGTCCGCGTCAAGACCACCGGACAGCGCGAGCTCGTGCGCCTCGCCAACGGCGCAGTAGCCGAGACACTCGAGCCAGAAGTAGACGAACGGCGAGAATCCGTCGTACACCTGCGGAAGGTCGACCTCGTCGACAGTGACCCCGCTTGCCCGCCACAGGCGGCGCGCAAGCGCCGCACCGACTTCCATGATGTCCTCGAGTGGCCAGTGCGCCGGCAGACGGCGAGTCCGCGGCTGGCCGGCGGCGAAACCACTGACGAATACCGGCCGATGAGGAAGGTCCTTGGCGCGTTCGACCGAGGTAAGGATGAAGGCGGCGACGCCGTCAACCGGAAGGTCGCAGTCATACCGGCAGATCGGATCGCTGATCAGCGGCGCGTTGAGGTACTCGGCGCTGGCCAACGGCCGGTCGTGCCAGAACGACCAAGGGATTCGGGCGCCCTGCCGACGGGCTTCGACCAGCACCGCGGCCATCGCTTCACGGCTCGCGCCGTACCTCTGGACGTACTCGTTGTAGGTCAGCGCGATCATCGAGATCGGCCCGAAGAAACCCTGCGGCACGGTCCACTGGAGCGGCCCGCTGACCGAGGTCATCGGGTTTCGGTGGTATTGGCCGCGCGGGTTGTGCAACGCCCGGTGCATCAGCACGTAGTCGGCGGCGCCGCTCGCCACCGCGTTGACCGCCATCGCCACCGCCCCCGGAATCTGGCCGAACCCCTGAAAACCTGCGACGTAGCTCGGGTCGGAGCCGAGATGCTGCGCCAACCAGTTGGCCGACACGATGCTGACGCCGTCGGTGATCTCGTGCGCTCCGGCCGTCGGAAACAGACTGCCGGTGACGAATCCGTCCATGTCCGCAACCGTCAGGCCGGCGTCGGAAATGGCCGCCCGCGCCGTGTCGACGGCCAGCGCGCCGAGCGGAACCGGAGCGTGCCGGGTGATCGGACTCTGCGCGTAGCCGACGATCGCGACCTTGTTGCGCGCCTCGAATCCGCTCATTGCGTCTCGTCCAGGGTGAAGGCGGGAATCGAGACGCCCGGCGCGACATCCTCGAAGGTCACGCGCACGCCGGCTCCGAGCCGAAGGTCGGCTGCCGTGCCATTGACCAAGCGGGCGACCATGCGCAAGTCGGCCTGATCGGCAAGCTCGACGTCGACGAGAACATAGGGGACCTCATCGTCAAACCCCGCAAGGAACGACTGGCGCACGACGGTCCAGGACCGAACCACCCCGCGGTGGCTCACCGGCGTGAAACAGATGCCGGCAGACGTGCTCGCGCAGGACGCGCACACGCTGTCCGGCGGAAGACTCAGAGCCCCGCACGCCGAGCAACTTGCCATCGTGAGCGTGTGCTCCGCGGCCGCCTGCCAGTAGGGCGCGGACTGCTCATCGGGAACCGGGAGCGGGCGGGCCGCGGTCACGGGATCGCGCTCGCTTCCTTGAGCTGGGCGACCCGATCCCAGTCGTAGCCCAACTCGATCAGGATGGACTCGGTATGCTCACCATGCTCCGGTGCGCGGCGAAGCGCCGCAGGCCGCCCGTCGAACTGGACGGGAACGTTGGGCAAGCGGTAGCTCCCGCCGTCGTGCGCAACCTCGCCGATATAGGAGTTCGCGATCACCTGCGGATCGTCGAGCAACTCCGGCACCGACTGCACCGGCGACCACGGCGCGTCGATCCCCGACAGGAGCGTTTTCCACTCCTCGAAGGTCCGGCCCGCGAACTCGGCGTCCAGGATGGCGACACATGCGGCGCTGTTCGTCCGCCTCGCCGCGAGGTCGGCAAACCGGCGGTCGGTCGCGAGGTCCTCGCGGCCGATCAGGGCACAGAACTCACCCCAGTAGCGATCCCCCTCCAAGAACACGAGCTGGATGTGTCGCCCGTCCTTCGTGCGATAAACGCCGACGAGCGGGTTGGGGGTCGCACCCCGGTCGGGCATGTGCATCGGACCGCTCCCGTCGAGTGCGGCGAGAACGTCCGAGGACAGCGTCCACATCGCGGTCGCGAGGAGCGACACGTCAACGATCGCGCCACGACCGTGACGCTCGCGGTTGAACAGTGCGGTCGCAATTCCGAACGCCAGCGACATGGCACCGTTGCGGTCACCCATCGCCCCGCGTTGACTGATCGGGTAATCCCGATCGTCCGGGCTCAGCATGTGCGCCAACCCCCCGCGTGCCCAGAATGCAGAGGCGTCGTAACCGGCTTGGTTGGCGTCGGGCCCACGAACTCCGTAACCGTGTCCCCGGGCGTAGATCAGCCGGGGAAAGCGTTCGAGCACCCCCGCGGCCTCAAGTCCGAGGCGTTCGAGCGCGCGCGGACGAAGGCTCGTGAGGAACACGTCCGCGGACTCGAGGAGTCGATCGAGAACCTCGCGACCGGCGTCGCGACGGATGTCGAGCGCCAGTGATCTCTTTCCCCGGTTGGCGAGCGCCATGGACAGGTTCACCCCGGCGCGGTCCGCACCGATGCCTTGGGTGAGCAACCCTCGGTAGGGATCTCCACTGGGCGGTTCGACATGAATGACGTCCGCACCCCAGTCCGCGAGCAACGCCCCCGCGACCGGTACGAAGACCCACTGGGCGAGCTCGACGACCCGGATCCCATCGAAAGCCTCGTCGAATGACGCGCTCATCCGCCACGCGCCTCGACCAGCCGGCGCCGATTCACTTTGGTTGCTTCGCTGCGCGGCATCGACTCGACCAGCTCGATCGACTTGGGAACCTTGTACGGCGACAGTCGCCCCTTTGCATAGGTCACCACCTCGTCCAGGGTCGGCGGATCCGCCACGTCGGACGGCTCGATGATCGCGTGGACCCGCCGACCCCACTCCTCGTCGCGAAGGCCCACGACGACGACGTCGGCAATCTTCGGGTGGTCGATCAGGGCCTTTTCCACCTCAGCCGGGAACACGTTGGCCCCACCCGTGATGATCAGGTCGACCCGGCGGTCGGCGATGTAGAGGTAGCCGTCGTCGTCGACGTAGCCCATGTCGCCGACCGTGCGAAACCCGTCCGGTGTCTCGCGGAGAGCAGGAGCGTCCCCGAGATACAGCGATCCCCCGTAAGTCGCCGATCGCAGGAAGATCTCACCGATCTCACCGGCTGGCACCTCGGCGCCATCGTCACCAACGATCCTGATCTCGGTGCCCCGCATCCCGCACCCGACGCTGCCCTCGTGAGCCATCCACTCGTCTCCCCGCAACGCGGTAATGCCCACCGCCTCGGTCATGCCGTAGGCCATGATGATCCGCTCCGGCCCGATCAGTGCCGCCCACCGATGCACCAGAGACGGAGGCATCGGCGCCGCTCCCTGCTGGATCCAGACCAGACTCGACAGATCCCGGTCATCGACACCCGGCGCATCGGCCATTCGCTGGAGCATCGTCGGAGTCGCGGTGAAGGTGGTGATCCGATGCGTCTCGATCAGCTCGATGGCCAGCGACGCGTCGAATTTCTCCATCACCACGAGGCGATCCCCGGCCAACAAGTTGTGTAGTGCGGTGAAGGCGTTGACGTGGTACATCGGGGCGAGAACGAGGATCGTCTGGGGTCGCGGAATCGGCATCCAGTTCTCGGCCATCGGCGTACTGAAGACCGGGTTGAACACGGCAGGTGCCGCGCTCAGGATGATCTTCGGGGTGCCGGTGGAACCGCTGCTACAGATTCCCTGGAGATGCGGCGCGATGAGGTCGGGAAGGACCGGCGCCTCCCGACCTGCGGTCGCCGCGATCCAGGGCACGTCGTCGGTGGACAGGTAGACCTTCGGGCTGATGACCTCCCGTAGGCGGGCGAGCTCCCAGTCGGGTACATCCCAGCGCACGGGCACCGGCACGGCGCCGAGCTTCCATGTGGCGAGTGCCGCAAGGACGAACTCCGGCGAGTTTCGCAGCCCGAGACCGACGCGGTCGCCGAAACCCACGCCACGCTCGGCCAACGCGCCTGCCAGTTCGCTGGAGCGGCGGTCGAGCCAACCGTAGGAATCAATGTTCTCGTGACCGTCGAGGCCAACGTGACGGCACGCCTCCTCGTCCGGGCGCTCCCGGGCGAGCACCGCGATCCGGCCCGCCTGGCTGATCGCACCTTCGGTCAGCGTCACCTCAACCCGCCTCGCCGGACCCCACCGGCGTCAGGGCCACCACCGGAATCGACCGCTGCGTTCGCGACTGATACACGTCGTAGTTGGGCCAGACGGACGTGACGATGGCCCACGCTCGATCCTTGTCCTCCTCCGACACGGTCCTCGCCACGACGTCGATCGAGTCGGCCTTGACCTGGATCGACGCCCGCGGCGCGGCCGAGAGGTTCAGGTACCACTGCGGGTGCATCGGCGCACCGCCCATGGACGCGACCACGAGGTAGTCATCGCCATCACGCGCGAAGATCAGCGGGGTCGTGTAAGCCTTCCCGCTCGTGCGGCCGGTGTGGGTGAGCAGCAAACTCGGAACGCCGTTCCAGATGTATCCGACCTCGCCACCCGTCTCCTGGTAGCGACGCACGTGCTCCGCTCCCAGGAGATCGATGTTCGGCTGCTGGTAGTTAGCCTCGGTCGCCGGTCCCTCAGTCACTGGCTCCGCCTTTCAGTCGAAGACAACCGGAATCGCGGTCGCGCCGCGTTCGTAAAACCCGATCAGCCTCGGTGGCTCCGCGTCCGGGTCGAGACGCAGGTTGGGCAGCCGGTCCAGCAGCGCGTTGACGCCGGTGGTCATCTCCGCTCGGGCAACGTGCATCCCGAGGCAGATATGTGAGCCGCTGCCGAACGCCAGCGACGCCTTCGGAGGTCGGTGAATGTCGTAGGCGTCCGGGCGGTCCCAGCGGGCGGGGTCACGGTTGGCCGCGCCGAGACACAGGTGGATCACCGACCCCTCCGGGATCCGCACTCCGAAATGCTCGACGTCGCGGGTGACCCAGCGGGAGAACATCGGGTCGGTGGGCTGCCAACGCAGGCACTCCTCGATTGCCGGCTTCAGCAACGACCGATCTGCCCGCACAGCCTCGAGCACTTCAGGCCGCTGGAGCAGCGCGGTGAGCAGGATGCCCATCTGTTTCCAGGTCGTACCGGAACCCGCAGCGAGCAAGAGCAGAGCGAAGGAGTGGATCTCCGCGTCCGTCAGGCGGTGACGCGTTCCGTCCTCGTCGGTGATCTCCGCCTCGACGAGCACGCTGATCAAATCGTCCTCGGGCTGCTCGCGGCGGGCCGCCACGATCGGCGCGACGATCGCGAGGACCTCGTCCGGGCGCCCGAGTGCCGCCCGAACGTCGAGCGCCTGGGACACCGGTATGCCGAAGCTCCCAGTGATCGTGAGCACCGGGATCGCGGCGCAGAAGTCGACGTTCAGCTCACCGCGACCCTTGCCCGCGAGCTCGTCCACGAGCAGCGAAACCGTCTGTTCGATCCAGTTCCGAATCCACCACTGCGCCTTCGCGGGGACGAACGAGGGCTGGACCAGCGTTCGATAGCGGCGATGCTGAGCACCGTTCATCGACAGCATGCTGTTCGTGATCCCAGGGGCGGCGTCAAGGTCGACCGCCTCGGCCGACGAGGCGAACGTCTCGGAATCCCGGTACGCCGCATCGCAGGCGGCGAAGGAAAACGCCGAGAAGTGCGGTCGGTCCGGCTCGGGTAGCCCGTGAAAGTAGAGCGTGTCGTTGACGCCGCTCAACTCGTGCACAGTGCCCACGTGGACGGGTCGCTCCTCGCGGAGGCCGGCCCAGATGGGGTACGGGTCGTCGTCGTAGGCACCGCCCAGCAACGGCATGAAGCTGCTGCGCAGATCGAACAGCTCCCGCACCCGGGCGACGTCCAGCAAACCGCTCATCTCGGTCATCGGGCGACGTACCCCCCGTCGACCGGCAGGAGGACCCCAGTGATGTTTGCGGCCCGGTCCGAGCAGAGGAAGACCGCGGCCTCGGCACAGTCCTCTGCGCGGATCGGCTTGCCTAACGGATGCGTCGAACCCACCTGCTCGGCGATCCGCTGTAGATCCTCGCCGGAGGCCTGCAGTCCACCCGCGGCCATGAAGCCGGTGAAGGGCATCCCGGCAGGGCAGATCGCGTTGACCCGGATGCCGAACGGAGCGACCTCCACAGCAACGGCACGAGTGAGTTGATGCACAGCGCCCTTTGTCGCGCCATACACGGTGCCGCCCCATCCGACCAGGCCGGCCACCGAGCCGGTGTTGAGGATGACACCGCCGTTGCCCTGTTGTTTGAACCGGATCACTGCCTGCTTGCAACCGAAGAAAACGCCGCGGAAGTTGATCGAGGTGAGGCGTTCGAAGTCCTCAGCCGTGTGATCCTCGAGCAACGAGCCAAGCCGGGGAGTCGGCACTCCCACATTGTTGTAAAGAACGTCCAGAGAACCGTAAGCAGCGATTGCGCTATCGACAAGTGCGACAACGTCCGGCTCGGAGGAGACGTCACACTGCTGCGCGACTGCCTCACCGCCCGCATCCGCGATCAGCGCGGCGGTCTCCTTTGCGGCATCAACGTTGATGTCCGCGCACACAACCCGGGCGCCCTCGGCGGCAAACCGCAACGCTGACACGCGGCCGACACCGGATCCCGAACCGGTGATGATCGCGGATTGGTCTTTGAGCAACACGCGTTCTACTCCCTCGGGTCAATGCTGGAGAGCGACAGCGCACCCGTCGGGCACGACTCGACGGCCGCACGGATGGTGTCGAGCGAGTCGTTGGGGGGCGGGAGCACGATCGCCCGCGCGTCGTCGTCCTGGTCGAACGTTGCCGGCGCCCCCAACGTGCACACGCCGCTACCGATGCACCGGTCTCGGTCGACCACGACCGTCCAGCCCGCGGAGGCGTCAGGCATGGGCAGGCACCGGTGGCTCGGCGGGAGTAAACCGGTAGAGCGATTCGGCGTTGCCCCGCAACAACTTGTACTGAACCTCGGGCTCGAGATGGGCGATGAGTCCCTTCGCGGTGTCGATACAGTGCGGCCAGGTCGAGTCCGAGTGCGGATAGTCGGTCTCGCACATGACGTTGTCGACGCCGATCTCATCCAGGCTCGCGATGCCGTGGTGGTCCTCGATGAAGCAGCCGTACACGTGGTCGTGGAACAGCGCGCGGATGTCGAGGGTGTCCAGGTCGACGTCCGTGCTCGCGTGGTTCATGAACTTCTGACCCTTGGCCACCCAGTAGCGCTGCTTGTCGAGCACCTGCTCGGCGCGCTCGAGGAAGTACGGCATCCAGCCGATCTCGCCCTCCGACAAGGCGATCTTTAGCCCGGGAAACCGGGTGAACATCCCGCTGAACAACCAGGACAGCATCGCGCCCGACGTGCGAATCGCTCCCCACGCGAGGTTGGCCATGAACGGCGAGTCGGGCGCGATCTGGGGGACCTGGGAGGAGGAGCCGACGTGCATCGACGCGACCATTCCGATCTCGGACGCCGCCGCCATCACGGGATCCCAGTAGCGGCTGGGGTCGTGGATGGTCGGCAGGCCGAGTGGCGCGGGATTCTCCGAGAACGCAAAGGCGGTTGCGCCTTTGGCCGCACAGCGCTGCATCTCCGTCGCCGCGAGGCTGGGATCCCACATCGGGATGAGAATGAGCGGGATGTAGCGCCCGGGAGCGCTTGCGCACCACTCGTCGATGATGAAGTCGTTGTACGCCTGCAGGCAGACGAACCCGAATTCACGGTCGCTCGCATCCATGAACAACTGGCCGCAGAACCGGGTGACCGTCGGGAAGCACAACGAGGCGAGGATCCCCGCGCGGTCCATGTCGGCAAGACGCGCTGTTGGGTCGTAACACCCCGGCCGCATCTCCTGATAGGTCACCGGCTCCGGACTGAACTCCTCCTTGGACTTGCCGGCCACCGCCGACAACCCGGAGCTGGGGAACTTCTTCCCGTCGTAGGTCCAGTACTCGCTCTCCCCGTCCTGCACCAGGCGAGGCGCGCGATCACGGTCCTTGGCGGCCACGCGATCGACCCACAGGTGAGCGGGCTCCAGGATGTGGTCGTCCACGGAGATCAGCCAGTCGAGGTTCGGTTGCGTGGTCATCGTTGACTCCATCCATTCCAATTCGCCGTCAGTCTGGACCTCATGGGCGCAACTCGCCGATCGCGAGGTGCTTGAGCTCCTGGAAGGCACGGATGCCGTCAACACCGCGCTCCCTGCCCAAGCCGCTCTGCTTGTATCCACCGCCGGGGGCGTAGGCGCTGAACAAGCCAATGTTGACGTTGACCGCGCCGCTCCGAAGGCGCCGCGCGACCGCGGACGCCGATGCGACGTCGGTCCCGTAGACCTGCGCCGAGAGCCCATAAATGCTGTCGTTGGCCATTTCCACTGCATGATCAAGGTCGCGATACCCGATCACCGACAGCACGGGGCCGAAGATCTCCTCGCGCGCGGCCGGGTTGCTGTTGTCGGGAACGTCGAGAACCGTCGGCTCGAAGTAGTACCCGTGAGCGAGATGCGCCGGCCGCTTCCCGCCGAACGCGACCGTGCCGCCGTACTCGGTGGCCAGTTCCACGTAGTGCTCGCACCGTG
The DNA here is from genome assembly GCA_035501255.1 of Mycobacteriales bacterium. Lineage (GTDB taxonomy): Bacteria > Actinomycetota > Actinomycetes > JAFAQI01 > JAFAQI01 > JAFAZI01. Next base: position 57,152 of record DATJWM010000086.1, read on the forward strand.
CCCGAGCGCTGGCGTTGATGACCGGTCCGATCAAGGTCGTCGGCTCGGTCGGGGGCCCCACCGCGAGCGCGCCGTACATCCCCGCCACCTTCGCGAGCACCTCGTCCTTGCTCTCCTGCGGCACGAACATGCGGGTCGCCGCGACGCAGGCCTGGCCTGACGTCATGGCCACCACCGCCGCGGCGCCCGTCGGCGCCCTGTCGACCGCATCCGGCAAGTAGATCTGCGCCGACTTGCCGCCGAGCTCGAGTGCGACCCGCTTCACGGTGTGAGCACCCTGGGCGAGGATCTGCTTGCCCACCGCGGTCGAACCGGTGAAGGACACCATGTCGACGCGCGGATCCTGCGTGAGCCGCTCGGCCACGGCGGAACCAGCCTCCGCCACCACGCTGAGCACGCCAGGAGGGATGCCCGCAGCATCCGCAGCGGACCCGAGCGCAAGCGAGGAGATCGGGGTCAGGGGGCTGGGACGCAGGACCACCGAGTTGCCGGCCAACAACGCCGGAACGATCTTCTGAAAGGCCATGATGATCGCGGCGTTGTACGGCGTGATGGCGGCGACTACCCCCGCCGGTTCCCAGCGCCGGACGCTCAGGGCGAGGCGACCGTCGGTCAGCTCATCAAGTGGCACCTGGTTGACCTGCTCGTCGGACATCGACCGGTAGATGTCGATCAGGCCACGGGCGAGGGAGAGACCGCCACGCAACTGAGTCGTTTCGGCAAACCGGGTCGGTTGCCCGGCCTCGGCCACCATGGTCGCGACGAGCGAGTCACCGAGCGACTCGACGTAATCGCAGAGCGCGCTGACCGCAGCCGCCCGCTCTCGCCGGTCCCGATCGGCCCACACGCCGCTGTCGAAGGAGCGCCGCGCGCCCGCGATCGCCTCGTCGGCGTCCGCCTCCGACGCGCCCAGCACCTCGCACACGGGCTGCTCGTCGGCCGGGTTCTCGACCTCGAACGGTACGCCGTCGCTCGACCATCGACCCGCCAGGTAAGAGGCGCGCTCACCGATCAGGGTCGACATCCGGACCATCCTCCGCTAGAACGGTGTTCTACCAAATCAGGACACCATAGTTCGTGTCAAGATGATCCGGTGTTGATCGGCGTCGCTCACGGGTGGGCGCGCGGGGGAACCAGGAGGCCGAACGGTGATTGCGACAGCCATTGCCGCCACGCGGCACGACCCTCGATGACCGTTCCGGTCCCCGACACGCTCGAGGAGGCACTCTCGCCGAGGTGGCTCTCGGCCGCACTGCGCCCGCACCTCGGCGACATCGACGTCGTGGACGTCATTCCCGGGCCGGTTGTCAGCCGGATCACGACCAACGCCCGCTTCCGCATTGTGTGCTCGCGCCCGCTGCCGCCCACCTTCTCTGCGGACCTGTGCGTCAAGGGGTACTTCAACGACCTCGGCCGCGCGGCGCGCGTCGCCGGACCGCCCGAGGCGCTCTTCTACCGCGACCTCGCCGGCGAGGTCGGACTTCGGACGCTGCGCGCGGTGTACGCCGACGTCGACCGCGACTCCGGTCACGGCGTGATCGTCACCAGGGACGTGATTGTGGACGGTACGTCGTTCCTTTCGGCGGCGAGCGAGTTCAGCGTCGACCAAGCGGCGACCAGCCTCGGCGAGCTAGCGCGCCTGCACGCCGCGACCTGGAACCGCACCGACCTCGCCGAGCAACCGTGGCTGGCAAGTCGGTTCGACCGGATCGCCTGGCCGTCGAATGACGAACAGATTCGGCGGCAGTTCGCCGGACCCAACGCAGCAAACATGCCGGCCGCGGCGCGTGACGCGGATCGACTGCTCGCGGCATACCGCATCGTCGAGCAGCTGGCCTCGACCGCCGACCCGTGGTGCGTCATTCACGGCGATCCTCATCCGGGGAACCTGATCATCGATCGCGCCGGATGCCCGGGGTTCATCGACTGGCAGTTGGTCCAGTGCGGCCCGTGGTTCATCGACGTCGGGTATCACCTCGCGGCCGCGCTCACCACCGAGCAGCGCAGGACAGCGGGACACTCGCTGGTTCTGCACTACCTCGACGAGCTATCCGGACACGGCATCATTCCCCCGGGCGAGCGCGATGCGTGGCAGGCCATCCGCGCTGGCATGGTCCACGGCTTGTTTCTCTGGGCTATCACCCGTTACGTCGATCCGCCGACGATCGCGATCATGTTGGAGCGTCTCGGCACCGCGGTGGTCGACCACGACGCGTTCGCATTGACGCCGGCCTGAGTACATTCTTGGTGTGTCGCGTCGCGAACTCGAAGCGGCCATGGGGCTCGTGATCACCAGCACGGACGCCGCGGAGCGGTTCCGTGCCGATCCGGTGCGCTTTGCCGGCGACCTCGAGATGACCGACGTCGAACGTCGTTGGCTGGTCGAGATGGTCACCGACCTGACCGGGCTCACTCCGAGCTTCGTGGAGAAGCGGCGCCGCCAGCTGTCAAACGCGGCGAACCTCACCCTTCGGTTCCTCGGAAGCCGCGGTGACCGCTGGCTGGACAGGTACATCGAGGCCAACCCGCCGGTGCCTGTCGTTGCCGATGACCCGGCGCGGTGGATCAGTTGGCTCGTGGCCGAGATCGACGCCCACTCTGCCGACATTGATGGCGTCGCGCTGATCCGCTCGATGGCACAGCTGGATCACATGCGCCACCGCGCGTTTCGGACACCAGGACCGTTGACGCACCACGACGTCGGGGGACCGCCGTCCGCCTCGACGCCGCTTCGGCTCGCCGCCCCCACCGACCTCGGCCGATTCGACTACGACGTACGCAAGCTCCGGGACATCCCACCCGAAACCGCCGCGCAGGTCCCCCCGGACCCGTGCTACTTGCTCGTCTACCGCCAGCCCGGTGGGCGAGTGATGTTCGAGCGAATCGAGAACGAGGCAGTCCTCGACGCGTTGATCGACCTTTCCGGACAGGCCCATCCGATTGACGATCTGGTTAGCGTGAGCCATCACCCCGACGGGCTGCGGGCCCGGCTGACCCGACTCTACGAAATGGGGGCGTTGACAACATGACGGCGACGCCGCTGATTGGAGCGGGCTTCCGACCGGAACTTCCCGGGTTGTTCAACGACCCGGCGGCCGCCGGAATCGACGTGGCTGAACTGATCGCGGATCGGTACTTCGCCGCGGAGGGATTCAACCGAGCGTGGGAGCTCGACCTGCTCCGAGAACACCAGGTGCCCACCGTTATCCACGGTCTGTCCGGCAACGCCGCCTCCGCGACCGGTCCGACCCGTGAGTACCTCGCCACCATCCGGACGCTCGCGGACGCGGTGGACTGCATCGCCTACAGCGACCACCTCGCGCTCACCGGCACGACCGAGCGCTCGCTTGGCCACCTCGCTCCCAACCGGTTCGACGACGACCTGCTCGCTCATGTCGTGACCAACATCGATCTGATGGCAGACATGACCGACCGGCGACCGAGGCTGGAAAACCTCGCGACGACGATCATGATGAGCGGATCGACGTACTCCGTTGAAGAGTTCTATCTGCGTCTGTTGGATGCCAGCGACAGGTGGGATTGCCTGGTCGACGTCACGAACCTCTGGATCAACGCGCAGAACCGCGAGCTCGACCCGTACGCCTTTGTCGATGCGATCCCGCCGGACCGGCTCCGCTACGTCCACCTTGCCGGCGGTCACTTCATGCACGGTGAGTGGGTCGACTCACACTCGCACGCCGTGCATGACGGCGCGTTCGACATCCTCGAGCACCTTCTGACGCACGCCGTTCCCGACGTGATCATCGTCGAGCGCGATACCAACTGGGAAGGGGCCGAGGAGCAGGTGCGCGCCGACATCGCCCGCGCACGCTCACTCGTCGCCGCCTCTCCTCTCCTCGTGGCCGCCTGACATGAGTCAGATCGACGGTCAGGTCGAACCCGGCGTCGCACTCACCGACCCGTGCGAGACCGCTCGAGTGGTGGGTGAGCGAGCCGCGCCGTACGTCGCGATTCACGACCGCGAAGGAAGTTTCGTCGTGGAGGGGTACACCGCGGTCCGCGAGAGCGGGTACGGCGTCCTTGCGATTCCGGCCGATCTCGGTGGTGACGACGCCGACCTCGGGGAGGTGTGTCGGGCGCAGCAGGTTCTTGCCGGCTACTGCGCGAGCACGGCACTTGCCATCGCCATGCACCACCACACCGTGCTGTCGCTGGCCGTTCGTTGGCGTGCAGGGGACGACGCTGTGGGGACCTTCCTTCAGCGGGTTGCCAGCGAGAACCTGATCCTGTGCTCGAGCGGCACCGTCGACCCCTCGAAACCCGGCCTGCGCGCCACTCGGGTTGCGGGCGGCTTCCGAGTCTCCGGTCGCCGGCCCTACGCCAGCGGTGTGCCCGGTGCCGACTTCTTGCTTGCGCTCGCCGGCGACACCAACGGCGAGTGGATCATCAACGTAGTCATCGATCCCGCCGCTGATGGAGTCGTCATCCACGACGACTGGAACGGCATGGGGATGCGCGGATCCGGGTCAAATTCGGTCACGCTCAGCGACGTCTTCGTCGCCGACGCGGACACGTACATGCAACGCCCCTGGCCGCGGCGCGGGCGTCGGCCGCGAGCGGGGGCCGACGGCGCCCAAACGCCTGCACCGCCCCAGGGCACGGTGTCTCCGGCACTGCGACGGCTCCCGTTGCGGATCCATGGCCTGATGGTGGCGCTTCCGGTGATCACCGCGGTGTACGTCGGTGCAGGCACTGCGATGTACGAACGGGCGGTAGCCCTCCTGAGCGAAGGTCGACGCGCACACGAAGAGGTCACCTACCGCCTGGTCGGCGAGATGGCCTCCCACCAGCACACGGCTGCGACGGCGCTCGAATCGATGGTCAGTGAGGTCCACGACGACGCGCTCGGATCCGAAGACCTCTACGTGCGGGTCATGCTGGCCAAACGTCAGGCCGTGCTGGCGTCGATCTCGACGGTGGAGCTTGGGATGGAAGCGCTCGGAGCCATGTCCTATGACCGCGACCAACCTTTCGAGCAGGCGCTGCGTGATCTTCGGGCCGGCATCACCCACCCGCTCCCACCTGAACACACCCTCCGCGGAGTCGGTCGCTCGATCATGGTCCGTGCCGACTGGGCTCGCGGAGCGACCGACTGATGGGGAAGAAGTCGACGACCTCCGGCACCAAGGCCCGCAAGCACAAGAGGAACAAGAAGGTCGAAAGCCGCGGCAACGATCACCCCAACAGCACCGGCCGCCCGGAGAACGAACAGGTGTCGCCGGACTGGCAGCAGTGGGCGGCGCAGCGGCTCCTCAGCGGCGCACCTCTTGCCGAGGTGATCGCGGCCCTGGTCGCATCGGGGGTGTCCGAACACACGGCCGCGACGCTGTGCGCGCACACCTATGCCGATCCAATCTTCGACGCGGCGCGGTCGGTCTCCCAACAACTGCGAAAGATCAACTCCACGCTGGCGATTCGCGCCTCGCTCGCCGCGTTGAATCCCGCGCTGGCGGACGTCGAACGGCGCAGTCGGTTGAGCGCCCGCTCCTTCGTGGAGAAGTACTACGCCGCCAACCGACCGGTGGTTATCACCGACGCCGCGAGCCGCTGGCCGGCGATCGAGCGCTGGACGCCCGACTACCTCGTCGAGCAGGTCGGCGGCGAGGAGGTGGAGGTGATGTCGGGCCGCGACGCCGACCCCAACTACGAGGTCAACTCCGCCTCCCACAAACACGTCATGCCGTTCGACGAGTACGTGCGCAAGGTTGTCGACACGGGTGCCAGCAACGACATCTATCTGGTTGCGAACAACCATCTACTGGACTCGGCTGCCGCCGACGGCCTGTGGTCCGACGTCACGTTGGATAAGCGCTATCTCAACCCGGCCCGCGCTCGCGGACACACGTTCCTGTGGTTCGGCCCAGCCGGCACCGTCACGCCGTTGCACCACGACACGATGAACGTCATGTTCCATCAGGTCCTCGGGCGAAAGCGGATCACGCTCATCTCGCCGCTGGACACGCGCTACCTCTACAACTCGCGGTCCGTGTACTCCGACGTTCGCCTCGAGGAACCCGACCTCGAGCGATTTCCGGAGTTCACCCGCGCGACCCGGACACAGGTCATCGTCGAGCCTGGAGAGGCGCTGTTCATCCCGGTCGGCTGGTGGCACCACGTTGAGGCTCTCGATCTCAGCATCAGCGTGTCGAGCACCGCGTTCATTGCCGTCAACAGCTTCGACTGGTTCTTGCCCGACCCGGTCGGATGACGGAGCCGGCACCGCCGAGGCGCCGCGGAGAGCCGCATCAAGGCCCGTTTCGGATTCTGGCGGCACCCGACCCGCGCGGCACGACGATCACGACCTGCGGCTTGGTCGCGACGTTGCCTCGCTCGGGCAGCTGGCTCCTCTCCGACGCTCTTGCATCGACCGGACTCGTGGGTCAACCGGCCGAATTCTTCCGGCCCGACTACCTCGCGGCGTACCGGCGCTCGTGGGGTCTTGCTGCGGATTGCTCGACGACCTCCTACGTCGAGGCGGCCATCGACCGCACGGCGTCGGACAGCGGCATCTTCACCGCGAAGTTGCACTGGTATCAGTTCGAGTGGTTGTGCGAGGAACTTGCGATCGAGCTCGGCGTCGAGTCCCCTCCAACACTCGACCTCATCGCTCCGTACTTTCCGCAACTGCGAGTCATTCGCCTGACTCGTCGCGACCGTGCCCGCCAGGCACTGTCGTACTACGTCGCGATTCACTCGCAGCGCTGGTTCGACCACGCCCCGCCCGCGGCCAGGCTGACCGACGATCCCGACTGGGCACCGGATCTCCAGCAGGTGCGGTTCCTCGACGATGCGCTGGCGAATCACGAATCCTGCTGGGAGCGGGTTCTCGCGAGTGCGTCAGCCCCGACCCTGACCGTCGCCTACGAGGACCTCGTCGCCGACCGGGAGCTGACCTTGACAACGGTGCTGCGCTTCCTCGGTGTTGAGGCCGATCCGCAACTGGTCAGTGCTCCGGCGGGTCTGAGTCGACAAGCCGGGAAATACACCGACATGTGGGTACGCCGCTACGAGGGGGTTCGTGACCTGCTGCAACCGCTCACGAGCGCGCACGTCTGGTCCGATCAGGTCGGCGGGTACGTGCCTCGGGACTCCGCCGACGGGTAGCGACCGTCACGCGCCAGCGAGGTGTGTCACACTCGCTGTCAACCCTGGGTGACATCGGGTTCGCCGAGCACTATCGTTCCCCACCGGAGCCCCAATCGTCGGGTGATCCAGGTCCACCGCCGCATTCCAGGGGTTGTGACATGTCAGAGGACGAGCTTGCCAGGCGCTACATCCAAGGGCGGATCGATCGACGGGCGTTGATTCGCGGGCTGGTTGGATCCGGCCTGACGATGGCGGCGGCCGCCACGTTCGCCGAGGCGCTCGCCACCCCGGCTGCGGCAGCAGCCACCGCCACGGTGGGGAAAGCCGGCTCGAAGAAGCCATCCAACCGACCGGTCATCTCCTCGCTCTCGCCGGACCATGGCACGACGCACGGCGGCACCAGGGTCACGATTCGCGGTCACCACCTCTCTGGCGCGACCGCGGTCCACTTCGGCGGCAAGAAGGCGAAGATCCACAAAGAGGTGTCATCCTCCGAACTTCAGGTGACCTCCCCCAAAGAGGGTTCGGGCACCGTGTTGGTGACGGTGACGACCGGGCACGGGACGTCGGCCAAGACCGGCGCCTCGGCGTTCACTTACCACCACCCGGCGGCGCCCGTCGTCCACTCCGTGTCGCCGTCCTCGGGACCGGCAGCCGGCGGGACGACAGTGACAATCTCCGGTAGCAATCTGTCGAAGCCGAAGTCCGTGCACTTCGGATCCCACAAGGCAACGATCACAAGTTCCTCCGCCTCCAAGGTCGTCGTCACGTCTCCGGCGGGTACCGGACTGGTCGACGTGACCGTGACCACGACCGGTGGCACCTCACACAAGCACGCCTCGGCCTCCTTCACCTACACGTCGACGCCCACACCGACCCCCACACCGACCCCGACACCGACGCCGACTCCCGGATGTGGCTGCGGCGGGTGCGGCGGATGTGGCGGGTGCGGCTGCGGCGGCTGCGGCGGGTGCGGCTTCGGCTGCGGCGGCTGCGGCGGGTGCGGCGGATGCGGCTGCGGGTGCGGACCGAGCGGGAACGCGAAGAAGTAACCACCACCAGCGCGGGTCAGGTCGATCGGCCCTCAGGGAATAGCGATTACCCGTGCGTCCAACGGATCCGGAACGTGTGCCTCCGATCCGCGATCACACCCGGCCTGGATCGGACCGTGCCCGCGCGCCGCATGGTGACCGCGCGGGTGTGTGGGTAGGCGGTGATGGCCTGCGAACCCTGACCGGTCGAGGCCCGGGTGCGTGAGAAGCTCACGGGAGTGAACCGGGCAAGCGGGTCGTACCCGCACGTCTGGCAGCTCCTGGGCGAGGAGACGATCCACTCGGCCGACGCGGCCTTAGCGGTCCCCTTCCGGGTTGTCGCAAACGACCAACCGGCACTGTTCGTCAGGCGCAGCCGGTAGCGCGAACCGGTGCGCCGCACGGTCGCTGTCAGCCGGTCCCCCGGGACTACCGGGTACGTCGTCGCCGCGAGGAAGTGCACCGGCTTCGGCCACATCTGCCACCACACCCGATAGCGAGGCGTGCCGTCGACACACGTCGTCTTCGAGCCGATCTGCTCGACGGTTCGGCTGCGGTAGCCATCGAGGCCGTCCCAGATCGCTACCGATGCATGCCCGGTCGAATCGGGACACCGAACGGTGGGCTCCTTCCAGGTCCCGACCACAGCGGCGAACCGGTGCGGGGAGAGCACGACGTACCCGGACCAGTTCGGCGAGTGCACCGCACGGGGGGCCGCGGCGTGATTCGGCAGGCCGATGGCCGGCGGGACGAGGGCCAGGACGCCGGCTGCGGCTGTGAGCACCAACCGCCAGCCGATCCGGGCACCGATACCGACCATCGTCAACCCCCGACGAGCTCAGCGAGCGCGGTGGTGATCGCGACCGTTGGGCCGTCGGGTCGGCGCCACTCACCGAGCTCCTCGATCAAGCTCCGGCCGCGCGATCCGACCTCATGCAGAGCTGCGGGATCGGACAGCCAGGAACGCAAGGTATCCGCCAGGGCATGCCGGTCGGTGGGATCGTCGACCCGAATGTAGTTCTGCCCCGGGACCAATCGCGCCCGGAACGGCACCTTGTCGGCAATCTCACCGGACAGCACGAGCGGCCGGCCGCGGCTCATTACCTCCTGCGGCACGCGACTGCGGTGCAGCGGCACATCGAAACGGCGCTCGAGCACGCACACCATCGAGCACGCGTCGAGGAATCCCGGAACCCGCCACGGGGCGATGAACGGGAAGAGCACGGCCCGCTGCCCGATCCGATCAGTGCGGGCCACCTGGTTGAGATAGCTGCGATGGAGGCCGTCCGGGCCCCCGATCGCGCCGAGGAGGGTGATCTTCCGGGTCTCTCCCACCTGGTCGAGCGCACTAAGCAGATCGTAGGAACCTTTCGATTCGGCCACTTTGCCGTAGATACCGATCGTCGGGGCGCCCAGAAGGTCGCCGCTGCGAGCCAGGTTGTCGACCAGGACGCGTCGGGTCGACGGCGACAGTCCCATCGACCGGTACCTGTCCGCGCCCAGCGCCGCGAGCTCCTCAAAGTCCGTCATCGCGTCGGCCGACGCGAAGTACTCGGGGATCCGGCCACGCTCAACCATTCGCAGGATTGTCGGATCGGCCCCAAGCTTCTCCAGCAGTTTGGCGCTGCCCGGGCCGGTCAGGATCCGGTCTGCCTGCTTGGTCAACCAGCGGTACGCCGATCGGAGCTCCGGTTGGCGGGCGAGCCTGCCCACGTCGCTCCCGGCGTGACGCACGATCAGCGGAATCCCGGCCGCCGTCGCCACTTGTGCGGCCACCAGGGCATAGGGCTCCCAATACCACCCGAGGACTGCGTCGTAGTCGTTGGTCTCGGTGAGCTGCGACCCAAGCCCGAACAGCTGCGACGCGAACGGTTTGGCCCAGGGGACGTAACTGCTGTCCTCGAGCGCGGTCGTGTGGTGAACCTTCACCCACCCTCCGGTCGGTGAGGCAGGAGGCTCGCTCAATCGCACCCGGTCACTGTCGGTCATCAGCGCGCGAACCGACGGTTCCGCTTGCTCGGCGTTGGTGACCACGTCGACACCGTGCCCGGCCTCGGCGATCAGTCGGGTGGTCAGGTAGGTCTGACTGGCGGTGCCCCCCTCGATCGGCGGGTACTTGCCGAACACCAGAAGCCGCACCCGCGAACGTTACCGCGATAAGACCGCCTCCCTGGACCGTTCGGGCGGCCCGCGGAGCCCGCCCCTTCACGCCGACTTCGCAGTCCGGGAGACACCGTCCGAGCGCGCAGTGCAGGATGGTCCGATGCTGCGCCGCCTCCTGCTCTCCCTCGCCGCTATCTCGGTCGTCGTCGTTGCCGTCGCCCTTCCGGTCGGCCGCGCCACCGCGAGCTCGGCGAGCTCCGACACCGCGGGGTCGACACTGGGCGACACGACGATCTCGGTGAACGACCTGCGCGACGGCTGGGACCAGGACGAACCCCAACTGTCGCCTTCGATCGTCGGCAGCTCGGACTTCGGTCAGCTGTTCAGCACGCAGGTGGACGGCCAGGTGTATGCCGCGCCACTCGTCGTTGACCGCACCGACACCTCGCCCGGAATCCTGATCGTCGCGACCGAGAACAACGACGTCTACGGGTTGAACCCGGTCGACGGATCGATCGAGTGGGGGCCGATCAATCTCGGGACGCCGTGGTCAGCGAGCGTTCTGGGGTGCGGCGACCTCACGCCGAACCTGGGCGTGACGTCGACACCGGTGTTCGACCCGTCAACGGACACGGTGTATGTCATGGCCAAGGACGCTCCCGACGGGGCGACGAGCACCGACCCCCGGTTCCAGTTGCACGCGCTCGACGCCCAGACCGGGGTGGAGCGCACGGGCTGGCCGGTGACGATCAGCGGGCACCCGGACAACGATCCAACCCGGACGTTCAACCCGGAGACCGCCGCACAACGCCCCGGCCTCCTGCTCCTCAACGGCGTGATCTACGCCGGCTTCGCGAGCCACTGCGACTACGGGCCCTACGTCGGGTACGTCGTCGGCGTGAGCACCTCAACCGCAACCAGGACCGCAATGTTCTCCACCGAGGCCGGATCGGACAATGGAGAAGGCGGGATCTGGCAGGGCGGTGGAGGTCTGGTCTCCGATGGGGACAACCAGATCATCGTCTCCACCGGAAACGGCAACACCGCCCCGGTCGCGCCGAGCGACGCACCGCCCGCCGACCTCAGCGAGGCGGTCGTGCGACTTCAGGTGCAATCCGACGGCACTCTGAAGCCGACCGACTGGTTCAGCCCGGCGAACGGCGCATCGCTCAACCAGACCGACTCCGACCTCGGGTCCGGCGGTCCACTCGCGATTCCCGACGGCTACGGAACGTCGAGCTATCCGCACCTGTTGGTGCAAGCGGGCAAGGACGGGCGGGTCTTCCTGCTGAACCGCGACGAGCTCGGCGGGGAGGCCCAGGGGCCGGGCGGCACGGACGACGTCTTGAACATGATCCAGCTGGGGCACGGACAGTGGGGTCACCCGGCGTTTTGGGGAGGGACGCCGGACACCGACTCGGCGGGTGGCTACGTCTACATCGACCCATCCGAGAGCAGCCTGCAGGCCCTCAAGCTCACCGCGAACGGCTCGGGAACACCGCAGCTCGTGGCGACGGCCACCAGCGCCAATATCTTCCACTACACCTCCGGCTCACCGATCGTCACCTCGGACGGAACGACCGCAGGCAGTGCGCTCGTCTGGGTCGTGAGCGTTCATGACTCGAGCGGTGCGCAACCGATGCTCTACGCCTACAACGCCGAGCCCGACAACGGCGTCCTCGACAAGGTTTACAGCGCACCGCTCGATCCGCCAGGGGTCGCGAACACCGACGCACGGGGGGTGAAGTTCACCACCGTGGCCACCGACAACGGACGGGTCTTCGTCGGCACCCGCGATGGCTACGTGTTCGGGTTCGGCCATCCGTCGGGTTCGCCGGTGTATGCACCGCACACCGACTTCGGACCCGTGCCCGTCGGGACGAGCTCGTCCACGGTTGCGGTGACCCTGACGGCCTCCCGGCCAGTCGAGGTGACCGGTGTCTCGACGAATGCGCCGTTCCACCTCGTCGACACGACGCCGGCGCTTCCCGTGACCCTCGACACAAACGACACGATGACGGTCGACCTCACGATGACACCGACCGTCCCGGGCGACCAATCCGGGACGCTCACCGTGGACACCGCCGAAGCAGGAGGGGCGATCACCGGCACGGTCGACTTCGGTCTGTCCGGTTACGGCACCAGCCCGGGTCTGGTGGCGAACCCATCGTTCGTCGACTTCGGGACCGTACCGATTCCCGGTTACGCCTCCGAGGGGGTGAACCTCGTCAACACATCGGGGGAGGACGAGACGATCTCGAGCGTGACCCCGCTGAGCGCGCCGTTCTCCTCCACCGACCTGCAGTCATTGGTGGGCCAGGTGCTGCCGGCGGGCGCATCGATCGCCGTGCCGTTGGTGTACTCGCCGACAATCGCGTCGACCAACGACGCGGCCACGCTCACGATCAGTGTCACCAGTCAAGACAACCCCGACCCTGTGCCCGTGTCGATCCCATTGTCGGGCGCGGCGATCGTCGGCGCGCCGAAGCTGGTGCGCAAGCCACGCACCCTCGACTTCGGGCCGGTCGCCCAAGGTGCGTCCCGCACGTTGACGTTCCAGATCTACAACGCGGGCAACGTCTTGCTGAAGATCGACAAGGCCAAGGCGCCGTTCGGTCAGTTCTACGCTGCACTGCCAGTCGATGAAGGGGCGACGATCCAGCCCGACCAGGCCATCGTTCAATCGGTGACCTTCGCGCCAACGAAGAAGGGCACGTCGACCGCGACGTACGAGGTCACCGGCAATGACTCCTCGGGAGCGCAGTACGAACAACTGGTCGGCCTCGACGACCAACTCACCGATCGCTACAACCGCGATCAAGCGCTGCAGAGCCAACTCGGGAAGCCCCACGGCCCGACCACCAAGGTGGGCGGAGGATACGAACGGCTCTTCGCGCACGGCGAGATGTTCTGGTCAACCAAGGGTGGAATTCGTGCGTTGACGCGGCCCATTCTCACCAAGTACCTCGCGTTGGGTGGTCCGAGCGCCGCGATCGGCTACCCGTCGTCCAACGTCGTCGCGCTGTCGCCCAAGGGCCATCGGGTGCGGTTCGTCAGCGGCTGGTCGATCTACTCATCGAAGCGTTCGGGCGCCTGGTCGGTGCACGGGCGCACGGGCACGAAGTGGATCAAGCTCGGCGCGCAGCACTCCTCCCTCGGTTTTCCGACGAGCGATCCGAAGGCGATCGCCGGCGGGACCAAGCAGACCTTCGAGCACGGCTCGATCACCTGGACGAGGGCGCACGGGTACGTGGTCACCCACACCTGAGCACGCCACAGGCTGCACGGCCGGATAGGCGCGTGGACGATCGGCTCGGCGCGTATTGCCGGGTGGCCGGAATCATGTAAAGGTATCGGCCATGACGGCGTACGTCTCGTTCCTTTTGCTCGGCCTGGCAAACGGGGCGACGTACGCGGCGCTGGGTCTCGCGCTGGTCGTGACCTACCGCAGCTCGAAGGTGATGAACCTCGCGGTGAGCGCGATCGCGCTCTTTGCAGCGACCATCTACGCCGGCTTGCGAAGCGGCCAGGTACCGCTGCTGCTTCCGGGGCTCCCTGAAACCTGGAACATCGGCGGCGAGCTCGGATTCCTGCCGGCGGCCCTGCTGGCCCTGGCCGTCACCGCGGCTCTCGGTCTGATCCTCTACCTCCTCGTGTTCCGACCTCTGCGCTCGGCGCCGGGAGTCGCCACCGCGGTCGCCTCGCTCGGAATCTCCGTAGTGCTGACGAGCCTCATCGCCTTGCGTAGCGGCACGGCTCCCCCACCGGTCCCCGAGGTATTCCCCTCGGGCCTGATCCACATCGGCGGAGTGTCCGTGCCGAAGGACCGGGTCTGGTTCGCACTCACGGTGATCGCGATTGCACTGGTCGTCGGTGCGATCTGGAAACACACCCGGTTCGGCCTAATCAGCCGCGCGGTCTCGCAGAACGAAAAGGGGGCGTTCGTCTCGGGGATCCCCGCGGACCGGGTGGCCGCGGCGAGCTGGATGATCAGCACGATGGTCGCCGGTCTCGCCGGGATCCTGATGGCGCCGATCGTCGCCCCGGTTCCGATCAACTACGCCTTGTTCCTCGTCCCCGCCCTCGCGGTCGCGACCCTCGGCGGTTTCGAGTCGATTTGGGCGGCCGTGGCGGGTGGGCTCGCCGTCGGGATGATCCAATCGGTGCTCAACTACGCGCAGGCGAAGCACACCTGGTTGCCGAGTTCGGGACTTGCCGAGTTCGTGCCGCTGGCGTTGTTGCTGATTGTTCTGGTCGTACGGGCCAAACCGCTGCCGAGCCGCGGAATGTACGAGGCCCGCCGCCTGGGCCACGCCCCGCGGGCTTACCACCTGCTTCCCACCGCAGCAGCAGCGACGGTCGTGGCGGCGGTCGGGCTCGGGCTCCTTCACCACCAGTGGCGGGCGGCGTTGCTCGTCACCGTGATCTTCGCGTTGATCTCTCTGTCGCAGATGGTCGTGACCGGCTTGTCCGGGCAGATCTCCCTGGTGCAACTCCCCCTGGCCGGGGTGGCAGCCTTCCTGACCGCGGAGCTTTCCGCCTATTGGACGATGCCGTGGGGTGGACACCTGCCGTTCCCGCTGACCACGTTGGTTGCCGCCCTCGGCGCCACCGTGGTCGGGGTCGTCTTCGCACTCCCGGCCGTGCGGATTCGCGGCCTGGCCGTCGCGGTGCTGACCCTTGCCCTCGGCGTGGAGTTGGAAGCGTTGTGGTTCCGCAACTACGACATCGTGGGGGCGTCGGGGAAGAACGTGGACGGCCCGTCGCTGTTCGGCTGGGATCTGTCGGTGGGTGGCGGAGCCGGATACCCGCGGCTCGGATTTTGCCTCATGACGCTGGCGGTGCTCGTCGCTGCGGCGATCGCCGTCGTGAAACTCCGTTCCAGCTCGCTGGGTGCGGCCATGCTTGCGGTTCGCGCGAACGAGAAGGCGGCCTCCGCCGCCGGCGTTCACGTGGTCCGCACCAAGATCATCGCTTTTGCCCTCGCCGCGTTCATCGCAGGTCTCGGTGGTTCCCTGCTCGCCTACCAACAGGGAAACGTCACCGATGACTCATTCAGCGCTTACCTGGGTCTCAGTGTGTTCGCGACGGCGTACCTCGGTGGGATCACATCGGTGTCGGGCGCGATGGTTGCCGGCGTACTCGCCGAAAGCGGAATCTTCGTCACCTTCTTCGACAAGTACCTGTCGTTCCTTTCTCTCGGTGACTGGTACGCCGTCCTCGCCGGAATCGGCCTGATCGTCACGGTCGTGAAGAACCCGGAGGGAATCGTCGGTCCCGCACATCGCTGGCTCGCTGCACGACGGTTGAGCCACCAGGGCACCGGGACCACGCGCGCGGACGTGCCGAGACCCGCGGTGCCCGCCCGCCCGACCCCGTCCGGCGCAACGCCGCTGTCGGTCCGAGAAGTCGAAGTCCACTACGGCGGCGTCGCGGCGGTGTCCAAGGTCGGGTTCGACGTCCCTGCGGGGTCGATCACGGGTCTGATCGGACCCAACGGCGCGGGCAAGACGACCTTGCTCGACGCGATCAGCGGGTTCGTCGGATGCCGCGGCCAGATCCTGCTCGCCGGCACCGAGATCGGCCAGCTGCCAGCACACGTGCGGGCCGAACGGGGTCTCGGGCGCACCTTCCAGTCGATCGAGCTCTACGACGACCTGACCGTCGCCGAAAACGTCGCGGTCGGACAGGCCGCAGCAGGTCATCACGACCACGATTCGGCCCGCCAGGCGCTTGCCCGGACCCTCGGCATTCTCGGCCTGACCGAGCAGGCCGACAGGCCAGCGTCCGAGCTCTCCCAGGGCACCCGCCAGCTGGTCTCGATCGCCCGGGCGGTGGCGGGCGAGCCGGCAGTGCTGCTGCTCGACGAACCCGCCGCCGGTCTGGACTCCACCGAAAGCCGCTGGCTCGGAGGACGGTTGCGTGACCTGCGCGACACCGGGATGGCCATCCTGCTGGTCGATCATGACCTCGAGCTCGTCCTCACCCTGTGCGACACCGTTCAGGTGCTCGACTTCGGGCAACTCATCGCGTCGGGGACGCCGGCAGAGACCCGAGCCGACCCGCGTGTGCGAGCCGCCTACATCGGCACCGAACGACACCAGCGCCCGCCCACCCCGACTCCGCGACCGGTGAGGGTCGCCAGCCAACCTGATGGCAGCCCGGCATGAGCGTCACCGCGCAAGCACCCCAACCGCCAGGAGCGTCCACCGCCCCTGCCCTCGTCGTGAGCGGACTCGACGCGGGCTACCACGATCAGCCCTGCGTTCGAGCTTTCGACCTCTCGATCGACCCGGGAACCGTGCTCGCCCTCGTCGGGCCCAACGGCGCCGGCAAGACCACTCTGCTTCTGACCATGGCCGGGCTGCTTCCCCGGATCGCCGGGGACGTCACCGTCGACGGTGCTCCGCTCAGCAACGGAAACCCGCGTGACGCCGCCTCGCATGGTCTCGTTCTCGTCCCCGATGATCGAGCACTGTTCACCGGGCTCACTGCCGAGGAGAACCTGCAGGCTGCGCGCCGCAAGGGAGGTCCGGCACCTCGCGACATGCTGGAGCTCTTCCCCGCCCTCGAGCAACGCTGGAAGGTGGCGGCCGGCAACCTCTCCGGCGGCGAGCAACAGATGCTCGCCGTGGCCCGCGGCCTGATGCGGCAACCGACCGTGCTCCTGATCGACGAGCTGAGCATGGGGCTTGCACCGGTCGTCGTCGAATCCGTCCTTCCCGCCGTACGAACGATCGCTGACTCCCACGGCGCCGCCGTGATCCTCGTCGAACAGCACGTGCACCTCGCGCTCGAGATCGCCGACACCGCGATGGTTCTGGTTCACGGGACCGTCTCGATTCAGGGTCCGGCACAAGACCTCGCCGGCGATCTCGAGGCCCTCGAGGCCGCCTACCTCGGAACCACAACTCAAGGAGAGCAATGACGTCCGCGAACCGCCTCACCCGACGCGCGCACCGCGTCCCCACCATCGCCGTCGCGGTTGTCGCGGTCGCAGCGGTGGCACTTGCTGCGGCGTGTTCCGGGGGCAGCTCAGGCGGCGGCTCAAAAGCCGCCGCCGAAAAGACACTCGGGCCCACCCACGTCGCCACGGGTGCTCCGTTGAAGATCGGCTACGTCTACGACGGATCGAGTGCCGGGATCGACAACACGTCGAACCTTCAGGCAGCCCAAGCGGCAGTCAAGTACGTGAACAACTACCTGAACGGGGTCGCAGGCCGACCGCTCAGCCTCGACGTGTGCAGCACCAACCAGACACCAGCCGGCGCAAAGACCTGTGTGAGCCAGTTCGTCACAGACGGCGTCCCGATCGTTCTGAACGGGGTGACCGGTCAGGCCGCGAGTCTGTTCGCACCCCTTGCGAAACAGGGAGTCCCCGTCTTCGTCGACGGCTCCGGCGACCCAGCGAGCTTCTCGCAACCGGGCATCGACATCCTGATCAACGGACTGGTCGGTCTCATCGGAGCCCCCGCTGCGCTCGCCAAGGAAGCGGGCGTCAAGCTGGCGGCAATCGCGGTGATCAACGTTCCTGCCGCGGTCGGGGCGATCAAGAGCGCCGCGCCATTGTTCTACGGCGAGTACGGCGTGCAGACGGACATCGTCGCGATCCCGCCCGGCACGCCGGACGCTTCACCGCAGATCGACGCGGCGCTCAGCCGGCATCCCGGACAGTTCATGGTCGTCGGCGACACCAACCTCTGCCAGACCGTGATGAAGGCGCTCGGCAACGCCGCATTCCAGGGCCAACAGGTCGCCTACTCGGGGTGCATCACTCCGGAGTCGTCAAAACAGTTGACCAACGTTGCGGGGACCTATGTCTACCCGGGACAGATCGACACCGGCGACAGCCGGACCGTCGCCGTCTACAACGCGGCGATGGACCTGTACGCGCCTTCGGGGTATGACCACGCCGGTGCCTCAATGGCCGACTACCAGGCCGTCGTCGGTTTCGTGGAGGCGACCGAGGGACTCCACGGACAGGTCACGAAAGCCAGCATCCAGCAAGCGATCCACTCGATGCCGCCCAAGCCGATGCCGCTCATGCCCGGAGTCACGTTCCAATGCAACAAGAAGCAGTTCCCGATCGCCAAAAACATCTGCAGCATCGACGTTTTGCAGGCGCGGCTCGACGCGAGCGGCAGCCCGACGAACTACGAGGTGTTCAGCGGTAAGACCCTGCTCACCGGGAAGGTTTGACCCCGCAGATCCACCAACCGGAAGGAAATCATGAAGAAGCTCGTCGTCGCCGTCGGCGCGGCCGGTCTCATCGGCGCCGGCATCGCCGGTCCCGCCGTCGCGCAGGCACATCCGCACCACGTTCCGGCCAAGTCCTACAAGTCGTTCAAGCTCACCGTGAAGCCCTCGAAGCCGAAGGCTGGTCAGAGGGTGACAGCTTCGGGGACAAGCACCGAGAAGAACGCAAGCTTCAACTGCATCGAGATCGTGATTCAGAAGGGGCACACGCCCGGCTCAGCGAACGCCTGGGTTCCCACCCTGCGAACACCGACGTCCAACTCCAAAGGCAAGGTCGTCTGCAAGGACACCTTCACCAAGTTCTCCCATACGCTCAAGGGGAAGAAGCACTCGTGCCCGCCGAGCAAGTCCGACAAAAAGTCCGGGTGGAGCTGCGGCATGGTGATCGCCTCGAACGACCGCAAGTCGATTGGCATTGCAAAGTTCAAGTTCTAGAAGCGAGCAACGCCGAGGGTGGACTCTGTTCAATCGAGTCCACCCTCGGGTGGCCCGGGAGCATGTCCTGCTCCCACCCAGCGCACAGTGCTACAGCGCGCCCGCGAGGCCAATCAGGGTCGCCGCCTGGCTCGCGGTGAGCCAGGCGCCCGAGACGAGAGCCTGAACCGACGAGGCGTACGCGTTGAGCAGCGCGTTCTTTGCGGCAGGCGAGACCTTCGGCGTCAGTTGCAGCTCAATCGAGGTCACCACCTTGACAAGCGCATTCACCGCGAGCTTGATCAGCGCATTCGACGACTTGTATTTGGCTGAACCTTGCACCAACTCGGCCGTCAGCGTGGATAGGTCCGCTGGGGTCACGGTCACTGTGAACGTGGTCGTCGCGGTCGTGGTGTTGCCGGCGTTGTCCGTCGCGGTGGCCGTCAGCGTATGAGGACCGGGGCCGAAGGAGTACGCCGGAGCGTTCACGTTGGTCCAGACCAGGGACGCTACGCCCGAGCCGCTGTCCGTCGCGGTCGCCGAGATTGCGACCGTGCCGAGCACCCCGTACGTCCCGGCGTTGCCGCTGAAGGTGATCGTCGGTGGCGTCAGGTCGGGAAGGTTGGGAGCAACACTGAGCGGAATGGTGCCGCTGTACAGGGCGTGGCCCCAGTCGGCCGAGGCGGCGTTGCCCGTGTGGTCGCTGTTCCAGGCGTTGCCCTCGCCGTAGATGCCGTCATCGGACCACACCACCTCGCGCTCGCCGTTCACGGCGGTCGAGGCCGGGGCGATGGCAAAGCCCTCGAGGTTGTCGTCAGGCAGGCCGGCCGGACGGTTGTAGCTCACCACGCGAGTGAAGTTGCCGTGGGCGTCGATCCGCAGGAGGCTGTCCACCACGCCGCAGTCGTTGTCGCAATCGGTCCAGATTCCCTGGTCATCAGCGTTGAACTGCAGATCGGCGATCGCACTGGTGCCATCGATTCCGGTGTCGATATCGGCGACGCGCTGGTAGCTGCCGTCCGAGTTCAGGGCGTACGCGTACACGTGACCGTTCTTCTCGAGGCCGAGGAAGAACAGGCCCGAACCGTGTAACGGGTAGTCCGCCGGGTCGTAGACCTTGTTCAGGTTCTGGTCGTGGAAGCCGTGCGCGGTGAGGAAGGAGTCCGGCACGTAGGTCACGCCCTCGAAGCCGAGGTTGGAATCGCCGCCGGTAGCCGCGATGACCGAGGGTACGAATTCCGACGTGAGATCCCACTGCTGCACCGGTGCGAGCGTGGTGCCCGAGGCGTTGGGGTCGTATTCCAGCACTTCGTCCTTGGACACATTGCTGTTCACGTTGTCGCGCTCCGAGGTGACGAACAGGTCACCGTTGCCCCCGACCGTCAAGCCTTCGTCGTCTGGCTGGCTGACGCTCGGGTCGGTGCCGGAGAAGGTGATGCCCTTGCCATTTCCCCAGTCGTTGTCGGTGGCCGGCAGAAACTTGCCAGTGACCGGATCCTTGACCAGCTTCCAGATGTGGTTCTTGTTCTGTGCCCCCCACAGCACACTGCCGTCGTTGTTGAAGACCAGAGAACTCATGTCGTTTCCGGTCGGGTCCTGGGGCGTGATGAACTCGCACTGGTTGTCGGCTGTGGAGACCCCGTCAGTGGTGGGCCACGCGACCGCATCGGGGACCGCAATGGTGTCGCTGCCCGACGGAGCGCTCGGCGAGCACGTGCTGGGCAGCCCGGTGGGCGGCTGCTCGTTGTAGTACTGCACCGCTGCGGTGGGATCGGTCGAGGTGTCACACGACGAGTCGTTCGACGAACCGAACGACGCCACCTTGACGCTGTACCACGAGGAGGCGGGCACGTCGTTTGTATTCGTGTTGACGGCTCCTGCACCATCGGGGCAGCGGGCGATCGTGTGATAGACCTCAGTGGTTGCCATCGGGCCGAGTCCCTGTGGGTCCAAGCTCTCGTCGTATCCCGCCTGACCGGCGCCGAAGGTCACCGAGTCGACCAGCGTGCCGTCGGGCAAGTAGAGCTTCACCGCGTCACCTCCGCTGCCAAGCCCCTGACCGGACTGGAACACGCCGTACCCGTGCGCCGGGATGCTGGTGATCTTGTTGCCATTGACGTCGAAGAGACGGCCCGAGAAATCCGTGGCACTGCTCGCGGCATGGCTGTCGATCTGCTTCCAACCCGTAATGTCGACCGCTTGATCGCCCTTGTTGTAGAGCTCGACCAGATCGCTGGCCGAGTTGGGTGAGGTGTTGAGCGCGGCGTAGAGCGCAGGTGGCAGATTCGAGGTGAGCTGTGAATTGTCGTTGTTGTCCGAGGTGACCTCGTTGATCACGATGTTGGACCAGTTCGGGTCGATGCCGGTACCAACCGTGATGGTGAACGAGGCGCTGGCCGACGTGTTCGCGCTGTCAGTGGCGGTCGCTGTTACCCCGATGGTTCCCGCGGACGTCGGCGTGCCGGTGATCGCGCCCGTCGTCGGATCAATGCTCAGCCCAGTGCCGCTGAGTGCGGGTGCGCTCCACGCGTACGGCGGCGTACCTCCCGAGGCGGTGAGGCCGGTGAAGGAGAACGCGTGCCCGACGGTGGCGGTCTGGTTGCTGCCGCCCGCCACGGCCAGGGACGAGGCGCGCACGCTGGTGGGGGTGGACGTACCCAAGGTGGAGGCGGCCGGAGACCCTACCGACCCACCGGCAGACTTCCAGGACCCTTCCGAATCACCGACCGTGGAGACGGTCCACCCATTCGAGGTGCCGGTCGCGGCGGTGGCGAACGTGAACGCCGAACCGATGGCGGTCTGCTGATCACCGACGTTCCCCGCGGACACCCATGCGGATACACCCTTGCCCGGAGTGGCCAGGTTGTAGGAGACCTGGTCCAGCACGGCAGTGCCAGTGGAGATGTAGACGCTGCCGGACTTCTTCAGGGTGAAGGCGCCATCGTTGACGACTTTCACCGAAGGCGTCAGGCCCCACTCCGTGCGGAAGTCGGCGGGAGTCAGATCCGTGACGATCACCGACTCACCCGGCGCGACGACCGTATTGGTCCCCGAACCGTCGGCAAGAGTCGCCAGTGACACCCCCGCCGTCGGCGAGGGTGCGCTGATTGTGGTGCTGCTGCTCGAGTCGAAGAACCATCCGCTCACATCCTGAGCAGCACCGCCAATATTCGTCAGCTCGACGTACTCGCCATCACCACTGTCGCCGCCATAGGCAGCATTGCCGCCGTACGCAAGCTCAGTGATGACCAAATCAGCCGCTCCAGCCGCGTGCGCGGAGGGGGCGACGATCAGCAGACCCGCGGCAAGCGCCGTGATAGCGACCAGTGATCCGGTCATCCTGGTCACGATTCGCGGACGTGCTGCAGTCACGGTTTCTCCCCGTTCTCCTTGACCGGTGAGCCGGTCGGCCATCGAGACTCAGCCAGACAATAGAAGGCACGTCATGCCGCCACGGTGACAACGAACCGACAGGGATTCGTACCGGAGATGAACAGAACGCATCGGGGCACACGTCTCATCCTCGGCGATCAGTGGTTCGCACGGGAGCGGGAGGCCCCGCTCCGTCATCGCATCACTTCGGGGTCGTAGCCGTGCCTCAGCGCACTGGTAGCTATACGCTCATTTCGGCGGCGAGTCCTGATGATGCGTGCCTGAGTCTTCCTCGCTAGGGGCTCGCTCGCCGTCCTTGCGTCGGAGCGCTCCTTGAGCCCAGTAGGCGCGGCGGGCGACATCTGGATGCGCGCTAGCCGCTCGGGCGTTGAGCGAGTCGCGAAGCGACGGAGAGTCGGCGAGAACAGTGAGTCCTTCAAACCAGGATTCGTCACCACCGGTGTCGACCACCGTCAGCACCATTTTCGCAGCGACGCGTCGATCGGCTTCGGACAGACGCACGACTGGCAGGTCAGCGAGAATACGTAACGCAGCGGCGCTGTCAGGGTGACCCGACAAGCCGACCGCAGCGAGCCTGGCCGCCCACTCGCTGTCACTCAGTTGCAGCGCGAGGCGATAAGCCCAGCGGTTCGCCGACCAGGGTGAGCCGTCAGCTCTTCGCCGCGCGTTGCGGAAGATCAGGTCCCTAGCGATTTCGATTTCGTCTGGGGTCAACCTAGGTCGACGCAAGGAGGTCAGCATTACCAGCGCCCTGCGGCGCACTCCCTCATCAGTTGACCGCAGTCGAGCCCTCAACTCTGCCCGCAACCGCTGTGTCGGTGCCCGTCGAGCCAGTCGGCAGAACTCGGCGAACTCGCGGCGATCTCCCACGTCCACCAGATGTACCAGGACCCGCTCGAAACGCTCGCGCTGCCCGGGGCTCAGCTCGTGTCGAGTCAAGAGTTGCGCAATCCGCTCCTTGACGTAACCCGACCGGAAGCACCAAGGGTCGACCTCTAAGAACAGCAACGCACCGTCGAGCTCGGTTGGGTCACCGGCCTGGAGCCTGACCAACCCGTCCCAGAACGCCTGTGGATACATCTGCTCGTATGCAGCACGCGCTGCACCCGTCGCGCTCTGCCAAGCGGCGTGCTCCGCAGACCCCTGGTCGCGCCGCGCCCACGTTTCGTGAACACGACGGTTGGCCGCGTTCAGACGCTCGGCAGCGCTTAACCAGCCCTCGGCGGCACCCAACGCCCGCGAGCCACCCACCCCCGAACCGTAACGCGCACAGCACGTCGTCGAGTCGGACGACGGGAAGGGCATGCCTACCTTCATCGCTGCAGACCCTTCTTGAGCCACTTCCCGCCAAGGAACAGTGACCGGCGAGCGCACCCCGATAGAGAGCCACACGACACACCGCGGCGGGAGGCACTTAGAGAACGAACCCGCCGGTCACCTAACTCCAAGCCTGGCCCGGCCGGAGCTACCGCGATTCAACAGGTAGGCACTTCTCGATCGTCGGTTCAGTGGCGATAATCACTACATATGAACGGGGTCTGTCCCCAGGGCGTCCATCGTCGTGACAACGCCTCCGACGGGCGAGGGGCACTTCTAACCGCTAGTCGAAGGTAAGCCGGACGCCCCTGACATGTACCCAGGTCGTAGGCGTGGACTTCCGCGCGGACCACTACATAGCGGTGGTGTCCAGGCCCCGCATGCGACATCGCATCGGTAAGGCTGTAACCGTATGAGCTGGCCTTCCCCCAACTGGTCCAAGTGATCCCCCGGACGATTCCCGTCCCGTCGCCACCATTGCTGATTTCGACTGGCCGCGGACGCCCGAACCCCCGCGCCGCCAACGGCAGCTGGTATTCACTGGATCCGAGCACGGGCTGGACCGATGCGACGCCGTGGTGAGGAGTCTGCGACGGTGCGCCATCGGGGAGATCGTGAGGATGCGAGGAACTACAACCCGCCACAAGCAGCGCAGCCACAAGCCGGGGAGCGAGCCGACCTAACATCATGACTGCTCAGACGCTACGGCAGCCCGCAGGGTTCGACCCCTCGAGCGCACCATAGCCCCGGATCGACTGCTCGCGATCGGCACCTCTGGTGCCCAGACGGTAGCGGCATCACTTCCAGGGCGGTTATTGGGACAGGTCAGTACGCCGACGGCGCGAGTTGCTCACGTGGGTTGGCTGGGCGGCAACGAGGCAACGCGCTGGTCGGCCCAACGACGAGTCGAGAGGCACCGATGCTCGCCAGCGCTTCGCGTCAAGAGAGCCGACAGACTCGCGGGATAGCAGACCTATCTGGTAGCCGGCGGGGTAGCCCGGCTTCGGTCGGGTGAACAGGTACAGCTCCACCACGTCGCCGTAACGCCTGTAGTCCTCGGAGACAGCACCGCCGACTATGTCGCCGGTCGCCGTCACTCTCGACCCGGAGACCTTGCAAGTCTCCGGGCGGAGGGTCCCTGCCGACGGCGGTCCGCTGTTACCGGCAGCTTTCATCTGCGCGTGGGTCTGCGCCGAGATCGGCAATGACGTGCTCGTCGATCCCGCCGCTGCTAGGCCCCGATCCCGATGGGCACAAAGCGGGTACCCGTTATCCCAGTGGTGCCACGTGTGGTCAATGGGACTGTGGGCCGTGCGTTCGAAGACCCTTCGGTACTCAAGGACGCCTTTGCACATGCCGAGGTCCCCGAGGCGGAACTGGGCGGGCACCACATCTCGCCTGCGGTGAAAGTACTCAGGTGGCAATCCATAGCCGTTCGCCGTCGCGATCGCTCTGCCCCATCCCTTCCACTTCAAGCCCACGCCATCGCTGTCGCCGTCGCCGCTCCACAGGAGGCAGCGAGGCCGGACCTGTCCGTTTTTGTAGTACCGCCCGCGTGCAGCGAATCCCACATTCACTACAGGCGCGTTGGCATCCTCGGGCGGCGGAGCAGAACTGGCGTTCGGGCACTGCCGGTAAAGCCGATCCTCCTTCTTGGCAAGACGGCGATTGAGGGCAGCCCACTTACCGTTGGCTCCCCGCGATGTGGGTGAGGCAGACGGAGGCCTGACCGTCGCGGTGTCAGGTGGTCTCGACGCTCTCCCGGCGCTGGCCGAAGTGTCGCTGCCGGAACACCCCGCAGGCGGCGCCGCGAGCAGCGCAACGAGCACGCAAAACCGCGTCACGTGCTTCACACCACCTTGACGCTGGAACACAGGCGAAGGTTGGCATACAAGATGTCGAGTAGCGCCGGCGAGGATCGGCAGTCTCGGCTCTGATGCCCGAACAGAGCGTGGCGTTACCGATCATCGACCTCCGGCCGGACGAGGCCGATCGGCACCTACCCGTCTGCCCACCATCCAGCACGAACTGGGCCGTCGAGCGGGAGCCGTTGCCACCACCAGGCGGTACCTGCGTCGTCACCAGCCCAGTCCGCGACTTCCTCGGTGAAGCCACAGAAGAAGTCGTCGACCTGCCCGAGCCAGACGAGAGCGGAGTCAGGCAACGGTGTCCCTTGCCGGCGCATGTCGGCTTCGATGATGTCCCTCAGATGCAGGATCCCCGCCCAGTCGTGTCGGTGTCGTGTGCCGTCCGACCACTGGTCCTTCGGCTGACTGCGTTCAGCCTCGAACCGGACCAGCCCGTCACGCCATGCTCCGAGCCACTC
>DATJWM010000087.1:0-14478 GCA_035501255.1 Mycobacteriales bacterium
GACCCGCCCTGAGCCCAGGAACCTCGGCGGCCCCTTGACAGGTAGTGATTGATCACTTAACTTAACGCTCATGACCCCCGCCGCAACCCGGATGAGCGCCGTCGAGCGCCGCGCCGACGTGTTGAGGGCAGCGGTGCCGGCGTTTGCCCGCGGCGGATACCACGGCACCTCGACCGAGGAGGTCGCGCGGGCGGCCGGGATCAGCCAGCCGTACCTTTTCCGGCTCTTCCCCACCAAAAAGGCCCTGTTCCTCGCCTTGGTCGAGCAGGGATTCGGGCGGGTTCGGCAGGCGTTTGTCGAGGCGGTCGGCGAACGGACCGGCGAGGAGGCCCTCGAAGCGATCGGCGAGGCGTACGGCGAACTGCTCCGCGATCGCAACGAGCTCATGCTCCAGATGCAGTGCTACGGCGCCTGCGATGACCCGGAGATCGCCGAGGCCACCCGGCGGGAGTTCGGAGGACTGTGGCGCGAGGTGCAGCGCTTGTCCGGAGCGGACAACGAGCAGCTCCAGGCGTTTTTCGCGATGGGAATGTTGATGAACGTGATCGCATCCATGGACGCCGCAAGCCACGGTTCGGACTGGGTCAAGGCTTGCGTACCACCGGAGTGGCTGGCCCCCGTCGGTCCCGTCGCATCCCATCCCGCTTCCGCGCGAGCTTCCGGCTAATTTTTTTTCACCCCAGTTGTGATTGATCAATCACTACTTTCTTGAAGGGCACACCACCATGAGCGCCAGGACCCGCACGATCTGGACCTTCATCGTCACCAGCGTCGCCGTTTTCATGGTCGGCCTGGACAACCTGGTCGTCACCACCGCGCTGCCGGTGATCCGGGTCGACCTGCATGCCTCGCTGTCCTCGCTGGAGTGGACCGTCAACGCCTACACACTGACCTTTGCGGTCTTTCTCCTGACCGGGGCGAGCCTCGGGGAACGCTTCGGCCGGCGCCGGATGCTTCTCCTCGGGCTCACGGTGTTCACCGCGGGGTCCGCGGCAGCCGCGCTTGCCCCCTCCGCGGAGTGGCTGATCGCCGCCCGCGCGGTACAGGGCCTCGGAGCGGCCGTCGTCACCCCCTTGACGCTCACATTGCTCTCGGCCGCAGTTCCGGTCGAGCGGCGGGGGGCCGCTCTCGGCGCATGGGGCGCCGTCTCGGGTCTCGCGATCGCCTGCGGCCCGCTGGTCGGTGGCGCGGTCGTACAAGGCTGGTCGTGGCAGACGATCTTCTGGATCAACGTGCCGATCGGCCTCGTTCTCATCCCCATCACGTGGTGGCGTCTCGGCGAGAGCCGCGGCACCGCGACTCGCCTCGACGTCCCCGGGGTGGCTCTCGCGAGCGCCGGACTCTTCGGGATCGTGCTCGGTCTGGTCCGCGCAGACTCGCTGGGCTGGACGTCGTTGCCCGTCGTCGCCTCGCTCGCGATCGGAACGGTGCTGGTGGCGGCGTTCGTCGGTTGGGAGCTGCGGGCGCGGGTCCCGATGCTCCCGATGCGCCTGTTCCGCTCCCGTGGCTTCTCCGCGGCCAACGGTGCGAGCGTGCTCATGTTCTTCGGGATGTTCGGGGCGATCTTCCTGCTCGCCCAGGCCCTCCAGACGATGCAGGGCTACAGCCCGTTGGAGGCCGGGCTCCGGATGTTGCCGTGGACCGGCATGCCGATCATCGTGGCCCCGATCGCCGGGGTGCTGGCCGACCGGATCGGTGCGCGGTCGGTGGTCTTCGTGGGCCTCGTCCTGCAGTCGATCGGGCTGTTGTGGCTCGCTGCCATCATCTCGCCGACGACCCCGTACGCCGACCTCGTGCTCCCGTTTGCAATCAGTGGCGTCGGGATGGCGATGTTCTTCGCGCCGACCGCCGCGCTGGTGCTGGGCACCGTCCGGCGCAGTGAGGAGGGCATCGCCTCCGGCGCCGCGAACGCGCTTCGCGAGCTCGGCGGCGTCCTGGGGGTCGCGGTCCTCGCCTCGGTGTTCGCCGGTCACGGCGGGTACGCGACGCCCGAAACCTTCGCGCAAGGGCTCCGCCCGGCGGTGGCGGTCGGGGGGGTCGTCGTGGGATTCGCGGCTCTGGTACTTCTGGCGGTTCCGCGGGGCCGGGCGCAGTCGCTCGCGGTTCCATCCGAGGACGCTGCGGCGCTCGCGGAGCCGGCAGACCTCGCGGGTGTGTCGGCCTGAGGTCGTTGGTGGGTACGCCGATCGCGGGGTAGACAGTACTCATCATTGGTGCACCCGGCGCCGATGACTCCTTCAGGGACCGATCCGGCGAGGGGGGACGCGATGGGCGGCAGAACCCTCCTGCGCCGCGGCCGCCGCGGGCCCACCGGTACGCCGAAGCCGCCGGCCGAGGTCGTGGTCTTCTCCGGCGGTGGCAGCCTGGGGGCCGCTCAGGTCGGCGCTGTGCAGGCCCTCTTTGAGGCCGGCATCGTTCCGGACGCGGTCGTCGGATGCTCCGTCGGCGCGATCAACGCGGCGTACATCGCGATCGACCCGAGCGCGCAGCGGGCGATCGCGCTGGAGAAGGTCTGGCGGGGGATCACGCGCGATCAGGTGTTCGCGGACGGGCGATTTGCGGTCGCGCGTCGCCTCGCCGCCCGCGCCCAGTACCTCTACCGCCCGGACGGGCTGCGCGAGATCTTCACGCGGACGCTGTCCGTGACCGACCTGTCGGAGACGGCGATCCCGTGCCACATCGTGACGACCGACCTGATCGCGGGCACAGCGACCTGGTGGACGGCGGGCAACGCCGTGGACATCCTCGCCGCGAGCTCTTGCCTGCCGGGTTTGTTTCCCCCGGTCGAGCTCGACGGCCGGCTCTATGTCGATGGCGGGGTGTCCTGCCCCGTGCCGACCCAGCGGGCTCTCGATCTCGGCGCAATCCGGGTGTGGGTCCTCAACGTCTCCCGGGACTTCCACGGCTGGGCGGATGCCCGGATGTCCGCGGTCGATGTCCTGCTGGAGAGCTTCGCGATCTCCCGGTCGCACCTGGGCCGGATCGCGCCGGCTGCCGACGCCCGCCAACAGGTCATCAGCCTGCCTCGGCTGCCGGTCGGCCGTCACGACCTGCGCGACTTCTCCAAGACTCCGCAACTGATCGCCGCCGGTCGCGAGGCCGGCCGGGCAATGGTCATGGACGCCCTGCGCCCGCACCCGCCGCGTGCCTCCGAGTTGGGTGACGCGCAGCCCGTGACCCCGGCGGTGCCGGCTACCAGCTGATCTCGCCGAGCAGCTTGGCGAGTCGGCTGACACCCTCGACGAGGTCGTCGTCGCCGAGTGCGTAGGACAGCCGGAAGCTTCCCGGCGCCCCGAACGCCTCGCCGGGAACGACCGCGACCTCCGCCTCGTCCAAGATGAGCTCCGCGAGCTCGCTCGAGGTTTGGGGGGCACGGCCACGGAGCTCCTTACCGAGCAGGGTCTGAACCGACGGGTAGCAGTAGAACGCGCCGTGCGGCGTCGGACAGGTGACGCCCGGAATCTCGTTCAGCATCCGTGTCATCGTCTTGCGGCGCGCGTCGAAGGCGGCTCGCATGATGGCGACTGCCGACAGATCCCCGCTGACGGCGGCCAGCGCCGCCCGTTGGGCCACGTTGCACACGTTGGACGTGGCGTGCGACTGGAGGTTGGTCGCGGCGCTCACGACGTCGGTCGGCCCGATCAGCCAGCCCACCCGCCAACCCGTCATCGCGTAGGTCTTCGCGACTCCGTTGATGACCACGCACGTGTCGGCGAGTTCGGGGACGACCACCGGCATCGAGGGCGCCTGCGCGCCGTCGTACAGCAGGTGTTCGTAGATCTCGTCGGTGATCACCCACACGCCGTGCTCCACGGCCCAGCGGCCGATCGCCTCCACCTGATCCGGCGGGTAGACCGCCCCGGTGGGATTCGACGGTGAGCAGAACAGCAGCGCTTTGGTGCGCTCGGAGCGGGCCGACTCGAGCTGGTCCACGGTCACGAGGTAGCCGCTGTCGGTGTCGGTGTCGACCACCACAGGTACGCCGCCGGCCAGCGCGATCGCCTCCGGATAGGTCGTCCAGTAGGGGGCGGGCAGGATGACCTCGTCGCCGGGGTCGATCAGCGTGGCGAACGCCTGGTAGACCGCCTGCTTGCCCCCGTTGGTGATCAGGACCTGCCCCGGGTCGACCTGGTAGCCGGAGTCGCGGAGGGTCTTGTCGGCGACCGCCTGGCGAAGCGCGGGCTGGCCTGCGGCAGGGGTGTATCGGTGCATCGAAGGGTCGGAACAGGCGGCGATCGCCGCGGACACGATCGGGTCCGGCGTGGCGAAGTCGGGCTCGCCCGCCCCGAACCCGATGACGTCGCGTCCGGCCGCTTTCAGCGCCTTCGCCTTGGCGTCGACCGCCAGGGTGGCGGACTCGGCGATCGCACCGATGCGGGCGGAGATTCGGTTTCCTTGCGCCATACCCCCATGGTTGCGTACCGCTCGCGCCCGGTCCAACCAGTTGTCCGGGAGCGAGCGGGCGGGTGGCGCGTTCGACCCGCCAGCGGCACCGGACGTACACTTCGTTGTTCGCAAGCGCACTCACAGGGCAGTAGCTCAACTGGCAGAGTTCCGGTCTCCAAAACCGGCGGTTGGGGGTTCGAGTCCCTCCTGCCCTGCGGAAGCACGCTGCGACGTGATAGGACCCGACCCGGCGACGGCCGCGGAGAACGCAGAGAAGAGGTGGTGACGGCATGACGCAGATGCGGGATATCGCGTCCGAAGGCCAGCCTTCCTCGTCTGGCCGCGGCCGTGGCACCAAGCGGCCGTCCTATCCGCAGCGCGTGGCTTTGTACAACCGCCAGGTGGTCAGCGAGCTGCGCAAGGTCATCTGGCCCACCCGCAGCGAGCTCGTGACCTACACGGTCGTCTCGGTCGTCTTCGTGACGGCGATGGTGGCCTTCGTCGGGTTCCTCGACTATCTGTTCACGAAGGCCGTCATCTCGCTGTTCGGCTGACCTCGTCCCCGATTCAAGGAAGTCCTGTCCGTGACCGACTTTGCGCCCGACCACGCCGACGACCAGTCGGCTCCCGACGCTGCCGTCGTGCAGCCCGGGTCCGTCGACGAGGGCATCGCTGCCGTGACCGAGCATCCGCCGTCCGAGTCCGACGCGGCGGACGACGCGGCGCCGGAGCCGGCCGACGAACCGGCTGAGGAACTAGCTGGCGAGGCGCGGACCGCGGTCGAGGACGAAGCCCCAGGCGAGGGCGATGTGGTCGACGAGGCGCCGGCCGATGACGCTCCGGTCGATGAGGTGGAGGAGTTCCGCGCCCGGCTCGTGTCCCTTCCCGGCGACTGGTACGTCGTCCACACCTACGCGGGCTATGAGAACCGGGTCAAGGCCAACCTGGAGTCGCGGATCGCGTCCCTCAACATGGAGGACTACATCTTCGATATCCAGGTGCCCACACAGCCCGAGACCATCATCAAGGCGGGCAAGCGCCAGGTTGTCGACTCGAAGGTCTTCCCCGGTTACGTGCTGGTGCGCATGGACCTCACCGACGAGTCCTGGTCGGTCGTCAAGAACACGCCGAGCGTGACCGGCTTCGTCGGGACCACCCATCCCACCCCGTTGTCGACGGCGGACGTGTTCAAGTTCCTTGCGCCCAAGCCGGCCGAGGCGAAGCGAGTCGAAGCGCCCAAGGTCGTGGACTTCTCGGTCGGTGAGTCGGTCACCGTGATGGACGGCCCGTTCGCGACCCTGCCCGCCACGATCAACGAGATCAACGCCGAGTCCCAGCGACTCAAGGTGCTCGTGTCCATCTTCGGTCGGGAAACTCCGGTCGAGCTGTCGTTCAGCCAGGTCAGCAAGATCTGATCTCGGCCCGAAAAGGAATCAACAATGCCTGCCAAGAAGAAGATCGCCGGACTGATCAAGCTGCAGATCCAGGCTGGTGGCGCCACCCCCGCTCCGCCGGTTGGTCCGGCGTTGGGCCAGCACGGCGTCAACATCATGGATTTCTGCAAGCAGTACAACGCGGAGACCGAGTCGCAGCGCGGCAATGTCATTCCGGTCGAGATCACCGTCTATGAGGACCGCAGCTTCACCTTCATCACCAAGACCCCTCCGGCTGCCCGGATGATCTTGAAGGCGGCGGGTGTCGAGAAGGGTTCCGGCGAGCCCCACAAGACGAAGGTCGCGAGCATTACCCAGGACCAGGTTCGGGAGATCGCCCAGACCAAGATGGCGGACCTCAACGCCAACGACATCGATGCCGCTGCGAAAATCATCGCCGGCACCGCACGATCCATGGGCATCACCGTCAGCGACTGAGCCCAGCATCACCCGTACGCCGTGGGAGGGGCCGCCCGGCTCCGCTCGAACCACTACCAGAAAGCAGTGTCGAAATGCCGAAACGCAGTAAGTCCTACCAGGCCGCAGCTGCGCTCATTGACCGCGACCGGCTCTACGCCCCGCTCGACGCGCTCCGGCTCGCCAAGCAGACGTCGACGACGAAGCGATTCGACTCGACCGTCGAGGTCGCGATGAGCCTTGGCGTCGACCCCCGCAAAGCCGACCAGATGGTGCGGAGCACCGTGTCGCTTCCCCACGGCACCGGCAAGACCGCGCGGGTGGCGGTGTTTGCCACCGGCGAGAAGGCCGAGGAGGCCAAAGCAGCCGGCGCCGATGTCGTCGGCGGTGACGAGTTGATCGCTGAGGTTGAAGGGGGCCGGCTCGACTTCGATGCGGTGGTCTCCACACCGGATCTCATGGGCAAGGTTGGCCGGCTCGGGCGGGTGCTCGGTCCGCGCGGGCTGATGCCGAACCCGAAGACCGGGACCGTGACCATGGACGTCGCGAAAGCCGTCGGTGACATCAAGGGCGGCAAGATCGAGTTCCGCGTTGACCGGCAGGCCAACCTGCACTTCGTGATCGGAAAGACCTCCTTCACCGAGGTCCAGCTGGTTGAGAACTATGCGGCCGCGCTCGAGGAGATCCTTCGCGCCAAGCCGTCCGCGGCGAAGGGCCGCTACATCAAGAAGATCGCCGTCTCGACGACCATGGGCCCGGGCATCAACGTCGACCCGGGTCGCACCCGCTCGCTCACCGAGGACACCGAGGGAGCCGAGCCGGCGGCGACACCCTCAGGCGCCGACCCCGCATAACGGCGTCACGCCGTTCTGCCTCAGCCGGTACGGCGTGACGCCGTTGTGCCTCAGCCGGTACGGCGTGACGCCGTTGTGCTCATGGGACTCTGCTAGCCTCGATGGCACCGAAGACCGTCGGATGTCATTCGTGACCGAAGGTTCCGCGCGAGCGGGCGTCCAACGCAGGTGATGTGGTGAGTCCTCGCGACGCCCCGCGCCCTGCGCCGGGGCGTTTTCGGCGTCTTGGGTCAGTGAACCACTGAAGGGACACACGCACGATGGCCAGGTCTGACAAGGCTGGCGCGGTTGCTGAGCTCACCGACGCGTTTCGGGACTCATCTGCCGCGGTGCTCACCGAGTACCGCGGGCTGACGGTCGCCGAGCTCAAGGAGCTACGCCGCTCGCTCGCCGGTAACGCCACCTACTCGGTGGTGAAGAACACGTTGACGAAGATCGCGGCCAAGGCAGCGGGCATCGAATCGTTCGACTCCTTGCTCGAAGGTCCGTCGGCGATCGCCTTCGTCTCGGGCGACCCCGTTGAGGTGGCCAAAGGCCTGCGCAGCTTCGGCCGCGAGCACCCGAATCTCGTGGTCAAGGGCGGCGTGCTCGACGGCAAGCCACTGTCGGCCGAGGAGATCCGGCGCCTTGCCGACCTTGAGTCCCGCGAGGTGCTTCTCGCCAAGCTCGCCGGTGGCTTTGCCGCTCCCGCCCAGCAACTCGTCACAGTCCTCGCCGCACCGCTTCGCCAGCTCGCGCAGGTCCTCGGCGCATTCGAGGCGAAGGTGGCGGCCGACCCCAGCTCGGCAACGGGCGGGGACGGGGCGAGTTCGGTCGACCCCAACCCCGCCACCGATGTCCAGGCCCCGACTGACGAGGCTGCGACTGACGAGGCCCCGGCCCCCGAGGCCGCCACAGATGACACCCCGACCGATGACACCCCGACCGACGGCGTCGCTGACGCGTCGTCCGACAGCTGACCCGAAGGAGAACGGATCATGGCAACCCTGACCAACGACGAGATCATCGAGGCGCTCAAGGAGAAGAGCCTGCTGGAGATCTCCGAGCTCGTGAAGCAGTTCGAGGAGACCTTCGGTGTCTCCGCCGCGGCCCCGGTCGCGGTTGCGGCTGCTCCCGCTGCCGCGGGTGGCGGCGCCGCTGCGGCCGATGGCGGCAGTGCGGAGCAGGAGGAGTTCGACGTCGTCCTCGAGGCGGCCGGCGACAAGAAGATCCAGGTCATCAAGGTGGTGCGTGAGCTCACCAGCCTCGGCCTGAAGGAGGCCAAGGACCTCGTCGACGGAGCGCCGAAGCCGGTTCTGGAGAAGGCTCCGAAGGAGGCCGCGGACAAGGCCAAGGAGGCGCTCGAGGGCGCGGGGGCGACCGTCACCGTCAAGTAGGTTTACCCACGCCGAGGGGCGGTACCGATTTTTCGGTACCGCCCCTTCGCATGTGCGGCGATTGCTACCATATGCCCCAGTCTGGGGTCACCCAGACACGGCGGGCGGGGTACGTGGCAGCACCGACTACCTGGCAGTAATGTCTGCCGATGTGATCCTGCTCACGCGGGTGGGGTCGCGGGTGATGTTGTGCTCGTCCGGCCCTGGGGGGCCTGGCGTCACCGGCGGGCCGCGTTCCCGGGCCTGGAAGGCAGGACCGCAGTGGGCGTCGAGGTCGTCGTCGAAGGGCTCACCAAGTCCTTTGGCGGCCAGGTCATCTGGGAGGACGTCAGCCTGACCCTGCCCAAGGGTGAGATCTCGGTCCTGCTCGGTCCTTCCGGCACCGGCAAGTCGGTCTTTCTCAAGCACCTGGTCGGCCTGCTGCGCCCCGATCGAGGGCACGTCTACATCGAAGGCAAGGACGTTCCGAACGTTTCCGAAAGGCACCTGTACGAAGTCCGCAAGATGTTCGGGGTGCTGTTTCAGGACGGCGCGCTGTTCGGCTCGATGACCGTCTACGACAACGTCGCGTTCCCGTTGCGCGAGCACACCAAGAAGTCCGAGTCCCAGATTCGTGACATCACGATGGAAAAGCTCGAGCTCACCGGTCTGGTGGGTTCGGAGGGCAAGCTGCCGGCAGAGATCTCCGGTGGGATGCGCAAGCGGGCAGGGCTCGCCCGGGCGCTCGTGCTGGACCCGCAGATCTTGCTCTTCGACGAACCCGATTCAGGTCTCGACCCGGTCCGGACCGCCTATCTCAACCAGCTCATCGTCGATCTCAACGCCCAGATCGCAGCCACGATGCTGATCGTCACGCACGACATCAACACGGCCCGGACGGTCCCCGACAACATCGGTCTGCTCTACCGCCGGCATCTGTCGATGTTCGGACCGCGCGAGATGCTGCTCTCGAGCCAGGAACCGGTCGTGCGCCAGTTCCTCAACGCCCGGCGCCAAGGCCCGATCGGCATGGCCGAGGAGAAGGACGCCGCCGAGCTCGAAGCGGAGAAGCACGACGGGCCGATGCCGCCGCTGCCGCCGATCCCGTTGCAGATCTCGCCCAGCGCCGGCGGGACCCGTCCCACTCAGCGGGTGCCGGGCCAGTGGCTCAAGGAGCACAACATCGCGGCACCACCCGGGTCATTCGCTGGGGCCGCCGGACAGGTTGTCTCGTGAGCTCGTCCGCGGCGTCCGCGCCGATCCGGGCCAGCGGCAGCTTCCTCGCGCTCTGCCTGGACACGGTGGTGCAGTTCTTCCGCTCGGTGCGCCACGGGCGCTTCCAGTGGCGGGAGACGATCGAGCAGGCGTGGTTCATCGCCAGCGTGACGATCCTTCCCACCGCACTCGTGGCGATTCCGTTCGGTGCTGTGATCGCGTTGCAGATCGGCAACCTCGCCCGCCAAGTGGGCGCCCAGTCCTTCACCGGATCCGCGTCCGTGCTCGCGATCCTGCGGGAGGCCGCCCCGATCGTGTGCGCGCTGCTCATTTCCGGGGCGGGTGGGTCGGCGATCTGCGCGGACCTCGGGAGCCGGAAGATCCGCGAGGAGATCGATGCGATGGAGGTGCTCGGGATTTCGCCGATCGAGCGCCTGGTGGTCCCAAGAGTGATCGCGAGCATGATCGTCGCGGTCCTGCTGAACGGACTCGTCTCGGTCGTGGGCGTCATCGGTGGCTACATCTTCAACGTTCTGCTCCAACACGGGACGCCCGGCGCCTACATTCAGTCGTTCACCGCCTTCGCTCGGCTTCCGGACCTCTACGTCGGGGAGATCAAGGCCCTGATCTTCGGGGCGATGGCTGCGCTCGTCGCGTCGTACAAGGGGCTGAACCCGAAGCCGGGTCCCAAGGGCGTCGGCGACGCGGTCAACCAGACCGTGATCATGTCGTTCATGCTGCTGTTCGTCATCAATTTCGTCATCACCGGCATCTACTTCGCGGTCGACCCGCAGCGGGCCGTTTGATGGCAATCGGATCGGCTCGCGCCATCAGGAGCACGACACGGATCGTCACTGTGCCGGTGGCGGGCATGCTGTCCTGGCTGGAGATCGCCGGGGAGCAGTTGTCGTTCTACCTCCGGGCGCTCGCCTCAGTGTGGCGCACGATCGTCTCCTACAAGCGGGAGGTCGTTCGACTGGTCGCCGAGGTCAGCCTCGGCACCGGAGGCTTGGCGGTGATCGGCGGCAGCGTCGGTGTGATCGCCTTCCTGACGTTCTTCACCGGCACCGAGGTCGGGCTTGAGGGATACCAAGGGCTCCAGCAGATCGGCATCTCCGCGTTCTCCGGATTCATCTCGGCGTACTTCAACACCCGCGAGATCGCCCCGATCGTTGCGGCCCTCGCGCTGACCGCCACGGTCGGAGCCGGTTTCACCGCACAACTGGGCGCGATGCGGATCAGTGACGAGATCGATGCGCTCGAGGTGATGGCGATCCCTTCAGTGCCCTATCTCGTCACCACCCGCCTCATTGCGGGGCTGATCGCGGTCGTCCCGCTGTATGTCGTCGGGCTCGTGTCGTCCTACGTCGCCACCCGCCTGATCGTGACGCTGTACTTCCACCAGTCCGGTGGCACCTACGACCACTACTTCCACACGTTCCTCGTGCCCACCGACGTCCTCTACTCATTCCTGAAGGTGATCATCTTCGCGGTGGTGATCATGCTGATCCACTGCTACTACGGCTACTACGCAAAGGGTGGGCCGGCGGGTGTGGGGGTCGCCGTCGGTCGAGCGGTGCGTGCGTCGATCGTCGCGATCAACGTGATTGACCTGTTCCTCAGCCTGGCGATCTGGGGCGCCAACACGACCGTGCGAATCGCGGGTTAGCGCGGTGTCCTCCGGCGGCATGCCCCTGCGCACCTTGCGACGCCTCCAGGGCCTGGTCTTCATCCTGGTGATCGCCATGCTGCTCGGGTTCGCCGTGCTGATCTACGACAAGAAGCTGCCCTGGCAGGCCAGCGACCACGTCACCGTGCTGGCCGGACGGATCGGCAACCAGTTGATCCTTCCGGCCGATGTCGAGTACAAGGGCGTTCTCGTCGGGCGGGTCAGTTCGGTGTCGAGCAACGGGTCGCGCGCGAGGCTGAACCTCGCCATCTCCAAGTCGCAGATCTCTCACATTCCGCAGAATGTGGTCGCCCGGATCCTGCCGAAGACGTTGTTCGGCGAGAAGTACGTCGACTTCGTGCCGGACGGGCTGCCGTCGCCGGTCTCGATGCATCCCGGCCAGGTGATTCCGCAGGACGACTCAACCGTCGCGGTCGAGCTTCAAACCGTCTTCCAGAAGCTGATCCCCGTCCTGCGCGCCGTCAGGCCCGCTGATCTGTCCGTTGCCCTGAGCAACACGGCCGATGCGCTTCGGGGCCGGGGCAACGAACTCGGAACGAACCTCGTCCTGATCGACCGCTACTTCCGGACGCTCAATGCCGATTTGCCCACCATCCGGCACGACATCGGCGGTCTGGCCAATTTGACGAGCAACTATGCCGACGCGGCGCCGGACCTCTTGCGGATCCTGCGCAACTTCTCGGTGACCGCGAGCACGTTC
This sequence comes from Mycobacteriales bacterium, assembly GCA_035501255.1. Lineage (GTDB taxonomy): Bacteria > Actinomycetota > Actinomycetes > JAFAQI01 > JAFAQI01 > JAFAZI01. The sequence continues at coordinate 12,051 of DATJWM010000087.1, forward strand.
GCGCAAAAGAAGGACACCTACGAGCGGTTCCTCGCCGGCGCGGCAGGTCTCGCGACGACGGCGACCGGGGTGGTGCGCACCAACGGCCATACCTGGGTCGAGCTCACGCGCAACAGCGTGGGACCGCTCGATCTGCTGAGTGACTACTCGATCGTGCTGGAGTGCCTTCCAAAGGGTCTGTCGATCTTCGATCGCGAGCGTCTCAAGCACGCGTTTCAGGGGGGCGAACTGCATGTCTCGCTCATCCCGGTGAACGACCGCGGCGGCTACACCAAGTCCGACAAGCCGACGCTTCGCCAACTCACCTCCAAGGTTCAACCCGCGAGCTGTTACGGCCTGCCCTACGGATCTCACCCCCTCGACCCGGTGAACTCGAAGTACCCGTTCGCGCCGGGCGGCAACTATGCGGCCGGCGGCTTCTACGGTGAGAGCGCAACGGGAGGATCGCACCTCACCACGCCCGCCGTTCCCGGCTCGACCGCGGGCGTGGGCTCGCCCGCTGAGCAGCACCAGATCGCGTCTCTCCTGCGTACGCTCGCCGACGCCCGCCCGTCGGCGAGCGGACTCGATGACCTGCTCGTGGGCCCGCTGGTGCGCGGGATGGCGGTCGCGAGATGAGGGGGAAAACACTCAGCGCCTTCATCAAGCTGACCATCTTCGCAGTGGTTACGGCGCTCGCGACAGTCCTGCTGGGCGTCGTGATCAGCAACAAGACCTTCGGACCGACCCGGACGTACCGGGCGATCTTCACCGACGCCACGGACCTGCTCTCCGGCAACGACGTGCGGCTGGCCGGGGTCCGGGTCGGAACGGTGAAGTCGGTCGAGGTGATGCCCGTCAGGCAAGTGGGGGGTGCCGTCCACGACGAGGCGATGGTGACGTTCTCGGTCAACTCCGACGTCCCGGTGACGCGATCGACGCGGGTTCAGGTTCGCTATCTCAACCTGGTCGGGCAGCGTTACCTGGCGCTCGTGCCGACCTCGGGGTCGGGCCTGGTTCAGCCGACCGACTCGATCATCGGCTGTATCAACCAGGGGACGACGACGTGCGTCGCGAGCCCGATCAGCCGCACCACTCCCGCGCTCGACCTCACCGCGCTGTTCAACGGATTCAGGCCCCTGTTCCAGGCGATCAAGCCCGCGGATGTCAACAGTTTCGCGCTCGAAATCGTGCGAACCCTGCAGGGCGAGGGGGGAACGATCGACAGTCTCCTCAAGCACACGGCCTCGTTGACGACCACCGTCGCGAACCGGGACGCGGTGATCGGCCAAGTTGTGAACAACCTGCTGAAGGTTCTCGGCACTGTCCAAGCCAGGGACGCCGGGCTCAACGAGACGATCGTCGAGCTCCAGCGCCTCGTCACCGGTCTCGCGGGTGACCGTACGACGATCGCTGCCTCGCTGAAGAACATCGACTCCCTCGCGACGAGCGGCACGTCCTTGATCAAGGGAGCGCGTCCGTACCTCCCGTCCGATCTCGCCTCATTGGAAAAGATCGCGCACACGCTCAACACGACGAAGGACGCTGATGGCCAGAACACCCTCGCCGGTTTCCTGGAGCGCGAACCGGCGAAGCTGAACCGCCTGATCCGCACCGCCAGTTATGGCGGCTACTTCAACTTCTGGTTGTGCGAACTGGACGTCGCTGGTCTGCCGGTCACTCTCGGTCCCTTGCCCGGCACTGCTCCGTCCTGTCCGGCAGGCCACTGATGAAGCCGTTTCGCGAGCGCAACCCGCTGCCGATCGGGATCATCGGCGTGGTCGTGGTGATCGCCCTGCTCATCGTCGGTGCGGATGCCGGAAACCTGCCGTTCGTCAACCGCGGTCACACCGTGTACGCCGATTTTGCCGATGCCGCCGGTTTGCAGAAGGGGGACAACGTCCGGGTTGCGGGTGTGCTCGTCGGGAAGGTGACGTCGGTCAGCCTGGACGGTGACGTGGTCAAGGTAGGGATGAAGGTCGGGAACGGCACTCGCCTTGGCGCGGGTTCGACCGCCGATCTGAAGATCGAGACGCTCCTCGGTCAGGTCTACGTCGCGTTGACCCCGACCGGCACAGCGAAGCTCGTGGACAACACCATTCCGTTGACCAGCACGACCACGCCGACCTCGATCATCACGGCGTTCAACGGCTTGGGGGCGCGATCCGGGCGAATCAACGTGCACCTGCTTGCGAGGTCCTTCGACGTGCTGGCGAAGGATTTCGAGGGCACGCCCAAGGACGTTCGAAGCTCGCTGGTGGGTCTCGAGCGGGTGTCGATGACCGTCGCATCGCGGGACGCGAAGCTGCGCCGGCTCCTCGGGCGCGCGAACACGGTCACCGGGACGCTCGCCGCCCACGACCTTCAGGTGGCACAGCTGATCAACGACTCCAACCAGATCCTCGAGACGGTCAATCAGCAGCGTGCGGTGATCCACCGTCTCCTCGTT
>DATJWM010000088.1:0-20465 GCA_035501255.1 Mycobacteriales bacterium
CGGGGCCTAGATGCCCGCGGCCATGCCGCCGGTCACCCGGAGCGTCTCGCCGGTGATGAAACTGGCCTGCGGCGAGCTCAGGAACATCATCGCGTCGACGATGTGCCGCTCCGCTCCGTCGTCGTCGAGGAACTGCATCGCCTTGACCCGCGCCTTCGTCTCCGGATGCAGTTCGTTGGCGATCGTCTCGGTCAGAATGAGGCCGGGGGAGATCGCGTTCACGCGCACTCCCTGCGGCCCGAGTTCGCGGGCAAAGGTGATCGTCAGGCCGGCCACCGAAAGCTTCGAGTCGCCGTACGCCGACCCGTGCAAGTGCGCCGCCGACGAGGAGATGTTGACCACGTTCGCTCCGGGGCGCCCTGTCATGTGAGGTGCTGCGGCAAGCGTGCAGGCGACGACCCCGATCACGTTGACCTCGAACAGGCGCCTCACCTTCGCAAGGCCGAGCGACATGACGGGTTGGCCGTACTCTTCGCTGTGCAGGCCGGCGTTGTTGATCAACAGGTCGATACCGCCATTGATCCGCGCCGCATCGGCCATCACATCGCGCATTCGGTCCTCGTCGGCGACGTCTCCCCCAACCCCGGTCGCGTGCCCGCCGCCCTCGCGAATGCTTCCGGCGGCAGTGATCGCGGCGACCTCGTCGATATCGACGAGAACCACGTGGCTTCCTTCGCGGGCGAGCGCCTCGCCAAACGCGGCGCCGAACCCGCGGCCACCGCCGGTGATCACCGAAACGGAACCCGTTCGATCGCCCATTCCGCAGCTCCCGTTCCCTCGTGAACTTCGTCCCGGCGCTGACTGTGCGTCGCCGCTGGGCGGCGCTGACCCTAAGGCGTCACCGCCTGCGCCGGCGCGGGCGCTGACTCCTGCTCCCGCGTCACGAGCAGGACGATGCTCGCGACGAGAACCCAGATCCCCGCACCGGGAGGGCTCGCGAACGGCAGCGCGAACGAGGCCACCCCGAGGACGATCGCGAGCCAACCGAGCCAGTTCGGAAGTGCGCTGCTACGCATCACCGCGATGCCGGTCGCGAACAAGAACGCCACCACCCCGCCGGCACCGAGCACCCCAGTGACGTCGGTGTTGAGGACGTTGAGGGTCTGGATGGTGGAGAGCGAGGCGTGATTGGACACGTCGGACAGGGCGAACTCGACACCGGCCGCAAGCCCGCCACTGGCGGCGAACAGGATGACACCGCCGTACCCGATCGTCGCGAGCGCACGGACGGCCGGGGTTTCGGCGAGCAGATCCCGCAGGTACCAGAAGAAGGCCAGACCCACGGCGATCGCGAGCACGGTCACGTAGACATTGATGGCCAACGCTCCGGTGTGAGCGGCGTACTTTGCTGCTGCATCACTGGCGCTGGTCCGTGAGCTCGGCTGGGGCGCAATGACGGAACTGATCACAAACAGAACGACGAACAGCAGGCCCCCGAGTCCAATGTTGCGGCGCAGTGCAGATCGCATGTGTCCCTCCCGACGGCAGACGACCTCCGGCACACTGCCGGCGGGCCTAGTGTCCCGCTGTCAGGCAACAATGCACGTGGCCCGCCAGCAAAACGGGCGGCCGAAATCGGTATCAACGCAATGAAATCCGGCGGGCACACTGCCCCGGCGGACCTGCAACTGATAACGACGCGCGGCGAATCGCCACCCAGTGGTGGTCGCGACATCGTCGTCGTACCTGGCCGCCTGGCTCCTCAGCGACAGGAAGGGTAGTCATATCCTCCGGATCGTGATTGCTCGCGACGACGGCACGTCGTACCGGTGAGTGCGGTCATCGACGACCTCGAGGCGGAGCAGGACGCGATCGAGGCGATGGTGGGAGACCTGGACTCCACCGACCTCTCGGCGCCGTCAGGCGCGGCGGGTTGGTCCATCTCCGACGTTCTCCTGCACCTGGCACAGAGCGAGGAGTCGGTGGCGTCGAGTATCACGGGGAACCCGGTCCGCGAGCCGCTCCCAGTCAAGGGCACCACGACCGACGAGATCATCGACAACTGGGTCAAGGCCGAGCGCGGCGACCCGATTCAGGCCCGCGAACGCTGGAGAGCAGCGCGGCGGATGGCGCTCGTCGCCTTACGGTCCGCGGACCCGGCGACTCGCTACCCGTGGATCGCGGGACCGCTGCGCCCGGACGCGCTGGCCACCACCCGTTTGGCTGAGCACTGGGCGCACGCGCAGGACATCGCCGGTCCGCTCGGCGTCGACTACCCGGACACCGATCGGCTGCGCCACGTCGCATGGCTCGCGCATCGCACACTGCCGTACGCCTTCGGCCTGCAGGGATTGCACGCGCAGCCCGTGTACGTCGAACTGGTCCCACCCGGCGGCGGACCGAGCTGGACCTTCGGCAGCCCAACCGCCGCGAACCGGATCACCGGAAGCTCCGGCGAGTTCTGCCGGGTCGGTGCGCAGCGCCTCAGACCCGAGGACTCGCGCCTGGTCGCGACTGGCCCGGACGGCGAAGCCGCCCTCAGGGTGCTGCGCAACTACGCGGGCTGACGCCGCCGTACAGATGTGTGAAGCGTTGACCGGTGCGGGCCACGGCTAACGGTTCACCGATCGCTCGACGGTCCCGCTCCCACCGTTGGCTGCCACTCCCGCCTGAGTAGTCCGAACACCCACGAATCCGATACCTCGCCGCTCACGATGCAGTCTTCGCGCATCGTCCCCTCGCGCACGAACCCAAGCTTGTCCAGGACGCGGGCAGATGCCAGGTTGCGGGTATCGGTCACGGCCTGAACTCGATTCAGGTCCAACGCGTCGAACGCCCAGAGCAGCAAGGCGCCTGCGGCCTCCGTCGCGTAGCCGTGCCCCCATTGCGCATCGTCAAGGCAGTAGCCCAACGACGCACTGCGGTGCTCCTGGTTCCAACGCGCCAGACCGCACCAGCCGATGAAGGCTCCATCGGACTCGCGGTCGATGGCCAGCCGGACCCCGCTGCCATCCTCGGCCATCTGCGGACAGGCGGCGATGAACGCGGCGGCACGTGCGCGTTCGGTCCACGGCGGCGAGTCCCAATACCGGAGCACATGCGGGTTGCTGTGCAGCGCGTAGAGGGGGTCAGCGTCGAAGTCCGCAAAGGGACGCATCACCAGCCGGGCGGTGTGCAGTGTCGGGGTCGCGAGGGCCACGTCCGCCATCGTGCCTTGTCGTAACGACACAGTGGCCGGCCAGGCTGGCGCCGCCTAGAACTTGGCCGCCTCCGGCATGACCTGCTCGGCGAGGATCTCGAGCGGGCGGATCGACGCGACGTCCGGGATAGTGCCGTGATGGTGGGTGATCCCCAGCGCCGCGTAGCCGCGCATCGTCTCGAGCAGAGCGTCGACGTTCTCGCCGTTAGCCCCGGGGTCGAGGGGCGCCATGACGGTCTTCTCGATCTCGTCATAGTCCCGGCCGACCTCGACGCAATGCTCGCGCAGCACGTCGAGCTTGCGGGCGAGGTCCGGACCAGGGAACAGGTTGCACGCCTGGGCATACTGCGCGACCAGTCGCAGCGTCTTGCGCTCCCCACCGCCGCCGATCAGGATCGGCGGGTGCGGGCGTTGGAGTGACTGCGGGGAGTTCAACGTCCGGCCGAGGTGGTAGTGCTTGCCGTCGTACGGTTCCTCGGAGTCGCTCCACATCTGCAAGCAGATTTGTAGCGCCTCCTCGAGCCGTTCGAACCGCTCGGCGAGCGGCGGGAAGAACAGCCCGAGCCCCGTCGCCTCGGGCTCGTTCCACGCGGCGCCGATCCCGAGCCAGGCCCGGCCCTCGGAGAGCACGTCGAGGGTGGTCACCGCCTTCGCGAGCAGGCCGGGATCGCGGTAGACCACTGCCGTCACCCAGCCGAGCAAGTTGACTCGGGTCGTGCGCGCGGCGAGGTAGCCGAGGGTCGTGTACGTCTCGAGCATCTCGCCCTCGGGCGGCCCGAGGTGACCGATCTGCCAGACGTGATCCATGACGCTGAGCTTCGCGAAGCCGAGATCGTCGGCGGCGATCGCGACGTTGGTCAGGTCAGCGGCGATCCGAGATGGTCCGCCGGGCCAGGTGAACTGCGAGACATGTACGCCGATCTCCATCGCGGATCCCTTCCTCGGGCTCCCCCGGCACCGCCCAACTGTCAGCTATCGGGCATTCTCGCATCGAAAACGACCGGTACCTGACAGTTGGGCGGAAGGGGGTTAGGACGAAGCGGACTCGCGGTAGCGGGTCGTCGACACAACCGGATCGGTGTCGATCTTCGGGATCACGTGCTTGCCGAGTAGCTCGATTGTCCTGATCGTGTCCTCGATCGGCGCCGGTCCGATCCCGAACACGAGCTGGTCGATCCCGGTCGACTCCCATCTCTTGCACTGCTCGAGCGCCATGTCCGGGTCGCCGAGGACGACCCCGCCGAACTCCGCAGCCATCTCCGCGACCTCCAGCGTCGGCTCCTCGAGCGTCTCCGGCCACTTCGGCACCCACGACGGCGCAGGGAAGGTGTCGTGATAGCGGTAGACGTTCGAGACCAGGTAGTTGGGCTTGGCATTGACGTAGGACTGGTACGCCGTCTCCTTGTCCTCCGCCACGTAGGCCGCGATGCAGGACATCATGTTGTCGTTGACGAACGTGCCGACCGGCTCGGCGTTCGCTATCCCGTCCTTATAGGACTTGCGCAGCGCCTCGACCTTGTCCCAGCGGTCGAGCGAGAAGCCGAGCACGCCCATGCCCATCCGCCCGGCCATCTCATACGACGGCGGGTTGCCCGCGGCGTACCAGAGAGGGGCGTGGCCCTTGCCGTACGGCCGCGGGAGGATCTTGCGAGGCGGGAGCGACCAGTACTTGCCCTCGTATCCCTCGTAGACGTCCTGGGTGAACATCTTCGGGAACTCGCGGATGACGTCTTCCCAGATTTCCTTCGTCTGGTTGGTGTCGGTGATGCCGAGGTGCGCGAGGAAGCCGAGGATCTCGTGGCTGCCGGCACCACGACCAGTGCCGAACTCGACTCGGCCGTTGCTCACGTGGTCGAGGTAGTTGATCCGCTCGGCGAGCTTGGCCGGATGGTTCACGGCCGGGAGCGGATTGAAGATGCCGCCGCCGATGTGGATCCGCTCGGTCTTCGCCGCGAGGTAGCCCGCGACGACGTCATTGGCGGACAGGTGAGAGTACTCGTCGAGGAAGTGGTGCTCGGTGATCCAGACGAACTTGAAGCCCGCCTTGTCAGCGGCGATGACCGCTTCGAGGTCTTCGAAGATCACCTGGTGCTCGGCGTCGGGATTGCCCTCGCGCCGGCTTTTGGGCACGTAGTTCTGGATGAACAGGCCGAACTCCATCGAGCCGCTCCGTTTCGCTTGGTTTCCTCGTTCGCTGGTTTCCTCGCTCGTCGACCCGGCGAGTCAGCCCGGCCGAGTTTCATTATAGGCCATAACGTATCTCGGGCAACCCCCTCTCTTCCGTCGGCGTTTCAGAGCACATCCGCTCGCTCGCGCCGGATTCGCACGCTCACGACCGCCCGCGACACGCCGACGGCGGGTCGGTTGTGCTCTGAAACGCCGATCGAACCGGAGGGCAGTCAGGGCCGGCCAGTGCGCTCGCGGTGCTTGCACCCGGGCCAGCAGCACGGCCGGCGCATGCCCTCTTCCAGTTCCTCCTGGGTACGACGGATCCGGCGCGCGCGGGTGCGGTCTTGCTTGGCGTCCTCAACCCAGCAAATGAACTCGTTGCGGGCAAGTGGCGTGATGTCCTTCCACGCATCGAGCGCGGTCGGGTTGGCGAGCAACGCCATCCGCAGGTCCTGCGGCAGCCGGTGCACGACTCCACCGGGCACGCGCGGACCGCTCATCCCGGTCTAGGCGTCGCTCTTGGCCGGTGGGCGCCAGAAGACGGCAAGCAGCACGAGGGCGCCAATGACGCCGAGCAAACCGACCGCGAGGCCCTTGCCGCCGTACAACCAGCCACCGAGGTGCAGCCCGAACGCGTGATCCAGCGAGACCTTCCCGCCACCCAGCGCAGCCAGGCCGAAAGCGGTGAGGGTGATGAACAGGACGTACTCGTACCCCTCGCCGGGCCGGAAGATGAAGTAGCCGTTCTTGAAGTGGTTAGCGATGAGGGCGACCATCATCACCCCGATGACACCCGCCGCCGCGAGCGGTGTCAGGAAGCCGAGAACGAGGAGTACGCCGCACGCGAGCTCGGTGACCGTGGCCAGCAACGCGTGCAGGTGTCCGGGCTTCATGCCCATCGACTCGAACCAGCGTGCGGTCCCCGGGAGCTTGCCGCCGCCCCACGCGTGGTTGTAGCCGTGGGCGAGCATCGTGATCCCCAGAGCAGCACGAAGGAACAGCGAGCAGTAGTCAACGCCGTGCAGTGACGCGTACGTCATCCCAGCTCTCCCTCGGGCATCGTGCCGCCTAGCTCCTGGGTCACCGCGATCGCGGCGGCCCGCAACCGCCCGACCGTCCATTCGAGGTCCGCGGCAAGCGTTCGTTGACCGGCCACGGTAACCGACAGCACCAGGACGACCTCACCAAGGGGACCGAATACGGGCGTCGACACCGTCCGGACCTCCGAGTCCTCGACTTGCGGTGACTCCATGTCGGCCGGCAGCGAGCGGATCAGGGTGTGCATCTGCTCGGTCGTCTCCTCGTCGTGGCGCTCCGGCGGAGTCCGCGAGAGCACCTTGGCCGCCTGGGAGTGGAAGCGGTGGCCCCTTCCGACCGAGTAGCCCGCGGATCGTACGGCGGCGAGCGTCTGCTCGAGCGCCTGAACGGCCTCGTGCGAGTAGTCCGAGCCGAGCCGGCCGAACCACTCGTCGCGCATCGTCTGCGGACCCCACGCGATGAACGCCGTCCCCATCGGGGGCTCAAGCGGGATCCGCTGTCCCACCGCGGTCGGCAGCGTGTGCTCGCGCAGCGACCCGGCGCGCGCGACCAGCACCATTTCCTCACCGACCACGGCACTCGCGACGCATTCGACCTGGAGCTCTTCGGCGAGCTCCTCCATGTGCGGACGGGCGAGGTCCGCAGAACGCATCTGAAGTATCAGACCGCTCTCGTACGCCGCGAGCGACAACGAGGAAAACCGGCCGTATCCGCCCTGGAAGAAGACCAGCGGAAGGGTACGGGCGCCCGTGTCGAGGTCACGCACGCGGCCCAACACGATGTAGTGATCGCCGGCTTCATGGATCGCCTCGAGATCGCAGTCGATCCAGGCAAGCACGTCATCGAGGATCGGTGACCCCGACCCGGCGGGCCGCCAACCCAGGTCGGCGAACTTGTCTCCGCCGCTGACCGCGAAGGTCCGGCACACCGTCTCCTGGTCGGAGCCCAGGATGTTGACGCAGAAGTGTCCCGAGTCGCGGAACTTCGGCCAGCTGCTGGAGTTCTTGTCCGGCATGAAACCGACCAGCGGCGGGTCGAGCGAAACGGAGCTGAACGAGCCGATGGCCAGACCGGCCGGCTGCCCGTCGGCGTCGAGGCCGGTGATGATGGCGACCCCGGTGGGGAAGTTCCCCAACACGGTGCGGAACCGTTTCGGGTCGAACGGGGCCGGACTCAACGGATCGGCTGCGCCCTCGCTCACGACGGCACCCTACGTGCCGGAGCCGCCCTCACCCCAGCGCACCCGCCGCTCGAAGCGCGGCGACCGCGTCGGCGTCGTACCCGCCGGCATCGCGCAGCACCTCCTCGGTGTGCTGGCCGACGGTCGGCGCCTTCGCCGGGCGGGGCAGGTCCTCGCCCTCGAACTTCACCGGAAACCCCAGCTGGTCGGCACCGAGCTCCGAGGCCGGCAACCAGTCGAACCGGGCCTGGAACTGTGGGTCGTCCGGGAGCGTGGCCGGCGTGTTCACCGCAGCGATCGGGGTGTTGACCCGACCACCGAAGTCGAGCCATTCGCTGGACGTGCGGCCGGCGAAGATCGTCCGGAGCTCGGCCTGGAGCTCACGATTGTTGCGGGCGTGGTCGGCGTACTTCGAGCCCGGCCACCGCTCGAACAGGTCGAGCCGGTCGACGCCCTCGCAGAAGTTCTTCCAGAACGCCTGCTCGCTCGCCATGAACAAGACGTATCCGTCGCTGCTTGCGTACACCTGGTAGCGAACGCCCTCGGCCATCCCTGCCGTGCCAGGAGCGCGACGCTCGTAGTTGTCCGAGGCGTTGCCGGTGACCTCGCTCTGCGGGCGCTCGTAGGCCCGGTAGGACTCGCTGCGGTACCAGTCGAACGCGGCCGCGCAGTCGGACTGGGCGAGTTCGAGGCTCGCGCCCTCACCGGTCTCGCGCGCGCGGATCACGGCGGCGAGGATGGCGAGCGCGCCGTACATCGGACCGGCGAAAATGCCGATGCTCACGTGCTCGGGGATGTAGCTGAACCCCTCCGCGTCGACCTGTGGGCTCACGATGCCCGCCCAGGTGTCGTAGGCGATGCCGTGGCTCGGGTAGTCCTTGTACGGACCGGTCGCGCCGTACCCGGAAATGCTCGCGAACACCAGTTTCGGGTTCATGGATCGCAGGTTGGTCGGGCCGATGTCCATGCGTTCCAACGCGCCGGGACGCATCGCCTCCACCACGACGTCGGCGCCCGCCGCAAGCCGCCGGAACACGTCCTTGCCCGCGTCACTGCGCAGGTCGAGGGTGATGCTGCGCTTCCCGCGGTTGAGGTGCAAGTGCATCAGCGACACCCCCTCGACGATCGGCCAGGTCATCTGACGGACATAGTCGCCGGCGGGGGGTTCGACCTTGATCACGTCGGCACCCAAGTCCACGAGCGCGCCGGTGATCGCGGCAGGCCCCAACATCGAACACTCCACGACGCGCAGGCCGGCCAAAGGTGCAGTCACGTCAGTTCTCCGTGTTCGTCGAGGGGGCATCATCGGGTGTGAGGACGGCGGCGGCGACGCGGGCGCGGTGCCACGCGAGGTCCCCCCATCGCGAGGTCAGGTTCCAGGTCCGCTTCATCCACATGTGCAGGTCGTGTTCGTAGGTGTAGCCGATGGCAGCGTGCACCTGCAACGCGGTCCGGGCGGCGGCAAGCGCCGCCTGACTGGCCGCGATCTTCGCGTGCGAGGCGTCCCGGTCCGCTTCCGGCGCGGCGACCGCAACCGACCAGGCCGCCCGGGCGACCACCGGCGTCGCGAACGCGTTCCCGACGTAGACGTCGGCAAGTTGGTGCTTCACCGCTTGGAACGAGCCGATCACGACACCGAACTGCTCGCGGGTGAGTGCATGGCGCACCGCGAGATCGAGCATCGCCGCGGCCAGACCGGTGAGCTGCGCGGCGACCGCCACGACGGCCAGGTTGAACGCCGCGTCTGGATCGATGCCGAGCCGGGTCTCGGGCGAGGGCGCCCAACCGACGCGCGCCAGCCGAACCCCGCGGTCGACCGAGGCCTGCTCGTCGAGCGTGACGGCGTCGATCGGCACGAGGTGTACGCCGTCACCGGGGTGCGTGAGCAGCAGCGCGTCGGCCCACGGGGCGGCGCTGACCAGCGTGTCGGGACCGATCCCGACGCCGATGACCGCGCGCCCGTCCGCGAGGGCCGGCAGCCACTCGTTCGCGGCCGGTCCCCCGGCCGCGCCGAGCACGGAGGCGGCGACGACGGCCTCGACGAGTGGCTCGGGCACCGCAGCGCGGCCCGACTCAACCAGGACCGGGACCACCGAGCGAAGGTCGAGGCCGAGGCCGCCGTACTCCTCCGGGACCATCGCGCCGAGTACGCCGACCCCCGCCAACCTCGCCCACAGTCCCGGGATCCGCCCGTCCGCGCTGTCCCACGCCGTTCGTAACGCCTCGGGTGACGCGGCGTCGTCGAAGAGTTCGCGCACGCTGGTCCCGAAGGCCAGCGCGTCCGGGTCCGCCTCGAGCCTCACCCCGACCTCGGCAGCCCGAGCACTCGTTCGGCGATGAGGTTGCGTTGCACCTCGTTGGTGCCGGCGTAGATCGGACCGGCGAGAGCGAACTGGTAGCCGTCGAGCCAGGGCTCGGACACCGGATCACCGGTCAGCGTGGCCCGCTCCCCGAGGAGCGCAAGCGCGGTTCGGTGGATGTCGATGTCGAGCACCGACCAGAACAGCTTGTTCGCGCTGGACTCGGCGCCGATCGGATGGCCGTCGAGCGCGCGCAACGCCGTACCGAGCACGTAGAGCCGGTAGGCCTCGGCGTCCATCCAGGCCTGGACGACGGCGTCGGCGTTAGCGGCCGCAGCGGCAGGTTGATCGGCCTCAGCGCTCCGGTAGAGGTCGACCAAACGCCGGGCACTGGCGAGGAACCGGCCCGGCGACCGAAGCGTCAAGCCTCGCTCCGACGTGGTCGTCGACATCGCGACCTTCCACCCCGCACCCACCTCGCCGAGGACGCCGCCCTGGTCGACGTCGTCGTCCGGCACGAACACGTCGTCGAGGAACACCTCGGCGAACCCCGGCTCGCCATCGAGCTGACGGATCGGGCGCACCGACACACCCGGCGCAGTCAATGGGAACAGGAAGTAGGTCAGCCCACGGTGCCGGGTCGAGTCGGGGTCGGAGCGAAACAACCCGAACATCCAGTCGGCATACACCGCGCGGGTCGACCAGGTCTTCTGCCCGGACAGCCGCCAGCCGCCGGCGACTTTCGTCGCCTTGGAGCGCAACGCTGCCAGGTCGCTGCCGGCACCGGGCTCCGACCAGCCCTGCGACCACACCTCATCCGCGCGCGCCATCGGCGGGAGGTAGCGGGCCTTTTGTTCCTCGGTGCCGAACTCGAAGATCGTCGGGGCGAGCAGGAAGATCCCGTTCTGGCTGACTCGGACGGGCGCCCCCGCCGCCCAGTACTCCTCTTCGAAGATCAGCCAGTCGATCAGGTCCACGCCCCGCCCGCCGAAGCGTTCCGGCCAGGTGACGACCGCCATCTGCGCGTCGGCCATCAGCCGCTCCCAGTCACGGTGGGCGGCGAACCCCGCCTCCGTGTCGAGCGAAGGGAGCGGTCGCGACGGGATGTTCGCGGCGAGCCACTCGCGGACCTCGGCGCGGAAAGCGGCCCGGGCACGGGGTTCGGTCAGATCCATCGCCCGCCGACTCTACCGTTTCTGACGACCCGTCAGAAACGGTAGAGGACGGCAGGTTGGCTGGGCTGAGAAATCATCCTCCCAGCGCGACGGGCACGTCGATGCAGGACGACCATCTCCCGTAACCCGGGCGGAGTCGGGAAGACGGCCTGGTCGGTAGGCTTGCACCATGCCTGAGGCCTACATCGTCGACGCCGTCCGCACCCCTGTTGGCAAGCGGGGTGGCGGCCTCGCCCACGTGCATCCCGCCGATCTCGGTGCTCACATCCTTACCGCCCTGGTTGAGCGCACCGGGATCGATCCGGCGATTGTCGAGGACGTCGTGTTCGGGTGTCTCGACACGATCGGCCCGCAGGCCGGAGACATCGCCCGGACCTGCTGGCTTGCCGCCGGCTACCCCGAGGAGGTGCCGGGAACGACGATCGACCGGCAGTGCGGCTCGTCGCAGCAGGCGATCCACTTCGCCGCGCAGGGCGTGATGTCGGGCACTCAGGACGTCGTCATCGCCGGCGGCGTACAGAACATGAGCAAGATCCCGATCGGCGCCGCGTTCTCGGCGGCCCAGGCGGTCGGGGTCGAAGATCCCGACCCGTTCAGCGGCTCGACCGGCTGGGTCAAGCGGTACGGCGACCAGCCTGTCACCCAGTTCCACGGCGCCGAGTTGATCGCCGCGAAGTGGAACCTGACCCGCGAGCAGCTCGAGGCCTTTGCCCTCGAGTCGCACCGGCGGGCGCTCCAGGCGATCGATGAGGGCCGGTTCAACCGCGAGATCGTGCCCTTCGACGCCGTCACGACGGACGAAGGCCCGCGCCGGGGGTCGACGCCGGAGAAGCTCGCCTCGCTGCCGGCGCTCGTTCCCGGCGGCATCCTCACCGCCGCGGTGTCCTCGCAGATCTCCGACGGCGCCGCTGCGGTCCTCGTCGTGTCCGAGCGTGCACTCACGGAGTACAACCTCACACCGCGGGCGCGCATTCACCACCTCTCCGTGCGTGGCGCCGACCCGATCATGATGCTGACCGGCCCGATCCCGGCGACGGCGTACGCGCTGGACAAGGCTGGCATGTCTTTGGACGACATCGACCTGGTCGAGATCAACGAGGCGTTCGCGCCCGTCGTCCTCGCCTGGCAGAAGGAAACCGGAGCGGATCTCGCGAAGGTCAACGTCAATGGCGGCGCGATCGCGCTCGGCCACCCGCTCGGCGCGACCGGTGCACGGCTCATGACCACGTTGCTGCACGAGCTCGAGCGCACCGGCGGGCGCTACGGCCTGCAGACAATGTGCGAGGGCGGCGGCCAGGCCAACGTCACCATCATCGAACGCCTCTAAGAACACAACGGCGTCACGCCGTACCTGCTAGAGCGAAACGGCGTCACGCCGTTTTAGGCGCGGGGCAGACCGAGCATCCGGCGGGCGAGGATGTCACGTTGGATCTCGTTCGACCCGCCATAGATCGTGTCCGAGCGGCTGAAGAGATACAGCCGCTGGAGCTCGTCGTAGTCGATTGCGGACTCGCCCACATCAAGGGCGCCCGGGCCTTGCACCGCCATCGCAAGCTCGCCCAGCCGCTGATGCCACGACGCCCACAGCAGTTTGCTGATCGACGCCTCGGCACCCGGCGTCTCGACGGCGAGCATCCGCAACGCGGTGAACCGCATGACCTGCAAGTCGATCCAGGCCTGAGTCAACCGGTCCGCGAGGATCGGGTCGTCGATCGCCCCGGTACGACGAGCGACGTCAAACACGCGGTCGAGCTCGTCGGCGAACCCGATCTGCTGGCCGAGCGTCGCCACACCGCGCTCGAAGCCGAGGGTCGCCATCGCGACCCGCCAGCCCTCACCCGGCTCGCCGACGATGTTCGCGGCCGCGGTTCGAGCACCGTCGAAGAAGACCTCGTTGAACTCCGACGTACCGGTGATCTGGACGATCGGACGGATCTCGATCCCGTCCTGATGCATCGGCACGAGCAAGTAGGACAGGCCGGCATGCTTCGGAGCATCGGGATCGGTCCGTGCGACGACGAAGCACCAGTCGGCGAGATGCGCGAGCGAGGTCCACACCTTCTGCCCGGTGATCACCCATTCGTCGCCATCGCGGACAGCCCGGGTGCTCACGCCGGCCAGATCCGAGCCCGCGCCGGGCTCGGAGTAGCCCTGGCACCACAACTCCTCGCCGCGACGAATCGGCGGAAGGAACCGTTCGTGCTGCGCCGCCGAACCACAGGCGATGACGGTCGGAGCGAGCAGGTTCTCGCCCATGTGGTTGACCCGGTGAGGTGCGTGTGCGCGGGCGTACTCCTCGTGAAAGATCACCTGCTGCATCAGCGAGACGTCCCGTCCGTGCGGCGCCGGCCAGCCGAGCCCGACCCACCCGTGCTCGCCGAGCAAACGCTCCCACTCCCGCCGCAGCTCGAAGCCCTCGTGCTCGCGACCGGGTCCACCCGCGTCGCCGAGGTCGGCGTACTCACCGACGAGATGTACGCCGAGCCAGTCACGCACCTCCTGGCGAAAATCCTCGTCCGCCGCCGAGTACCGCAGGTCCACGCGACTACCGTACTGTGCGGATCGACGAAATATGACGACCCGTCAGAAACGGAGCGAGCGATGGAGATCCGGCCCACGACCGTGACCGCGAACGGCCTGGAGTTCGGCGCACTGACCTGCGGGGAATCCGGCCCGCTCGCGCTGTGTTTGCATGGGTTTCCGGACTCCGCGCACACCTGGGACGGGTTGCTGCCGGACCTCGCGGCGGCCGGCTTCCGCGCGGTCGCGCCGTGGATGCGGGGGTACGCACCCACCGCGATTCCGCCCGACGGCGACTACTCGATGCCCGCTCTCGCCTCCGACGCGAACGCGCTGCACGCCGCACTTGACGGCGGCGCAGACGCCGTCCTGATCGGGCACGACTGGGGGGCGATGACCTCTTACGCCGCAGCCGTTCTTGCGCCGGAACGCTGGAAGCGGCTCGTGACGATCGCGGTCCCCCCGCCCGCGATCGCCGCCAACGCGTTCCTGGACTATCAGCAGATCAAGCGCAGCTTCTACGTGTTCCTGTTCCAGACCCCGCTCGCCGAATTCGCCGTCGCCGCCGACGACCTGGCATTCATCGGCAACCTGTGGGCCGACTGGTCTCCGTCGTACGACGCAAGCTCTGACCTGTCGCACGTCAAGGACGCGCTTCGCGATCCCGCCAACCTGGCGGCCGCGATCAGCTACTACCGGTCGATGTTCGCCGGCGGCATCGGCCCGTCGGAGTCACCGGAGCAACCGACGCTCTACCTGCACGGCGTGCAGGACGGCGCGTTCGGCGTCGATCGGGTACAGGACACCGCCGCACACCTGTCCGCGGACTCGCGGGTCGAGTTCGTCGACGGGACCGGGCACTTCCTGCACCTGGAGAAGCCCGCCGAAGTGAACCGGCTGATCGTCGACTGGATGACGTCCTGAGCGAGAGCCAGGCCCAGCTGTTTCACCGACAGGCGGAACAGTGCCGCGGGCGCTCCGAGTTGTACGCCGGCCTGTGCGAACGATTCGCCGACAACACCGACGTGACGCCGATCATCGGTGAGCGATTCCAGTGGGACGCGGCGCTGCGACTGCTGTCGGGACTGCACTTTCTCGTGCTGCGCGGACAGATCACGTGGGACGAAGCGGAGGCCGCGCTTGTCACCCACGGCGACTTCCTGACGCGCCACGTTGCGACTCAAGGGGTGCAAACCAACGAGGTCCAGCGGTGCTGGATGCTCCTACCCTGCTTCCTGCACGCCGCACGCCGGCTCGGCGCGGAGCGAATCGATGTGATCGAGCTGGGTCCGAGCGCGGGCCTGAACCTCACGTGGGACCACTACCGCTACCACTACCGGCAGGGTGACTGGGGCCCGTCCGGAACCCTGGAGTTCACCGGCGAGGAACGCGGCGAGGTGCCCGGCGACCTGCTCTCCTCAGCACCGTCCGTCGGATCCCGGATCGGCGTCGATCTCCACCCGATCGACGTCACCACTGACGACGGCGCCCGGCTGCTCAAGTCATTCGTGTGGGCCGACCAGACCCATCGGCTCGACCAGCTCGACCGTGCAATCCGGGTGAGGAGAAGCGACCCACCGCAGCTCGTGGCAGGGGACATTGCTGAGGTGCTGCCGCGACTGCTTGCGCGCCGACGGCCGAACGTTTCGCTACTGGTCTGGCAGACGGCGGTACTCGGTTACCTCCCGGTCGATGCGCGAGATGCGGTGCTCGCCGCACTCGACGAAGCGGGACGAGAGGGTCCGCTCGCATTCGTCTCAACGACCAGCCCGAACGACGGATCGCATCTGTACTACGGGCTCACCGTGCGGAGTTGGCCCGACGGTCTCGTTGACCAGGTTGCGCACGCCGATTTCCACGGCGCATGGATCAGATGGCTCGACGATGCGGAGCGCGCCGTCGACGCGACGGTCAACGTTCCTCTCTAGGCACGATCACGCGAAGCCGCGACGCTTGCCCTTCTGGGTGAAGACACCGACGAACAAGCTCGGGTCGATCCCTGGCACCGGTCGGCCGGTGGCATAGCGGTAGATGAGCGCCCGTGCATAGCTCGAGATCGCGCTGAAAACGGTCATGATGGCGAAGAAACCTGCCACGCCGGCCATGACGAACAACACGCCAATCACGACCCCTGCAGTCGATCCGTTCGCGATGATCACACCGACCCCGAACATCACGACGACGAGCGGGATCAGGCTCAACAGGACGTAGGCGAGGCCGAGCCGCAACTCGGTCCGCACGCTGGTACCCCATGTTTCCCGGATCAGCTGTGCCGACCGCTTGACCGCGGCGATCGGCCCGAGGTTCTCGGCGATCACGACGGGTACGACGAGGAAGGACGCGATCGCCCACGCCAGCCCGCCGAGAAATCCCAGGATCGTGCCGAGGATTCCCAGCCGCCGCTCGAGAGCCCGGATTGCGTAGCCAACGGTGGTCGTCACGACCGCCCAGCTCAGGATCTTGCCCCGGTGCGACCAGGCCTCGGCGAGGACGTCACCCACCGATGGATCGCCACCATCCGCGCGCTGGTTGGCGCCGATGACCAGCGCGGCCTGGAAGTAGATCGACACCACGGACGCGGCGAACACGGCGAACGCGCCCCCGACCCAGCCACCCCAGGAGTGGTGGTTGCTTCCACCGATGACCCACCCGATGGCAAATCCCGGAACGAACAGGATCAGCGCGGCGATCAATCCTGAGATCGCCGCGATCACGGGCAGCCAGAGCAGCTCACGGTCTTGGCGCAAGAGTGCCCAACACGCCGACAACAGGGCTTTTCCGGTCGCAGGGGCGGGTGCGGCGACGGGTCGCGCGGGCGGAGGCGCCGGCCAGGTGCCGGGCGATGGCTCACTCATGCCCCTACCCCTCCCGTGCAGTCAATGCGCCGAGCATCCGTCAAATGACTGTATCGGCTCAAGGACCATCTCACGTGGCGATCATCCTGGGGCCGGCACCGGAGCTCAGACCGGTGTGCTCATCCTCGCCAACTCACCACGATCGTCGTCCTCGCAAGCCTCGGAGCTGACTTCGGCTGGAAGCACGCCCGCAACGCCTGAGACACTCGGATCAAGCCAGCAATCTCTCACCATGACAACTCAATCGGGACAGGAGCACAACATGGCAATCGACACTCTGATCGTCTACTGCGGCGTGTACGGCGACGTGCAGGACGCGATCGCCGACTACGACCTGGTGAAGGACCTGCACACCGAAGCAGACCTCATCGATGCCTATGACGCGGCCGTCATCGAGCGGGACGACAAGGGCAAGGTCAAGATCGTCAAGAAGCACGAGACCCCGACCCGCGTCGGTGGTGTCCTCGGGGGTGGTGTCGGTCTCGCCACCGGTCTTGTCGTCGCGTTGTTCCCGGCCGCCGCGATCGGCGGGGGCTTGCTCCTCGGCACGACCGGCCTCGGCGCCGTCCTCGGGTCGGTCGCCGGCCACGCCGCGGCGGGCATGAGCAGGAGCGACCTCAAGGAGCTTGGCGAGTCCCTCGACGAGGGCCAGGCCGGCCTCGTCGTCGTCGGGGTCTCCGACATGGAGTCAAAGGTGCGCGCGGCGATGAAGCGCGCCGACAAGCTGCAGGAGAAGCAGATCAAGGCCGACCAGGACAAGATCGAGGCGGACGCAAAAGAAGCCTCGGCCTAGTTGTCCTGACCTGGCATCGAAGCTCCGCTCAGGCGGCGTCTCCTCGCCACTTCGGAGGCCCGAGCAGCATCGGGCGCTCGTGAATCCACGAACGGGTGTCGGCGCCGATCTCCGCATCGATCACCGCCTCGAGGCGCGCCCGATAAGTCTCAACAAGATCGCGGTTAGCCGGATCGACGGCCAGATTGTGTTGCTCGGTCGGATCGTTGGCACGGTCGTAGAGGACGACGTCGTTGTCGCGGGTGAGTTCTTCGACGTCGCGAGGGCGGTTGGGCTCCAGCGGCGAGAAGTACCGTCCGAAGCTGAACCGCTCGTCGGTGTATCCGCGCAGGAAGCCTCGTCGCCTCCAGTCCGGGCGGAGCTCTCCGCTGAGGATTCGATCCGGCGCGTCCGGGTCGGCAAACCCTTCCCAGAACTCGCGATCGAGAGTGAGAACCGACTCGACCGCGGTCAGCACTCCTTCGCGACCGCCCGGCGACCCTTCGAGGATGCGCGCGAGCGAGTAGCCCGTGAGCGCGGGAAACTCCGTCGCCCGCGACGCGCCATCGACGCCGGCCAGATCCAGGAGGGTGGGCGCAAGGTCGACGGCGGAGGCCAAGGAGTCGTTGCTGGCACCGCCGGCAACGTCCGGATGACAGATCACCAGCGGCACGTGGAAGTTCTCGTCGTACACGAGGTTTCCCTTTTGCCGCAGCCCGTGTGAGCCCGCCATCTCGCCGTGGTCGGAGGTGAAGATCACGACCGTCCGGTCGGCCTGCCCGGACGCCTCCAGCGCGTCGAGTACGAGATCGACGCTGCGGTCGACGTCCCGGATGCAATTCAGGTAGAAGTTCAGTCCGTGGCGCCAGTCGTCGTCGCTCGGCACGGCACCGAACATCGCCTCCACAACGCCCCCGAACTCGCGCGCGGCCGGGGCTGCACCGGTCAGGTCGTCGTGCAGACTCCCCGGCAGATCGAAGCCCCACTCGCGTGCGTAGAGGGGGACGTCCGCCGGTGGCTTCACGACGACTGCCTCGGCGAGGTTCGGCGGAGGTTGGATCCGACGGTGCCCGCCGTAATCGAAGCTCATGATGTCGTGCGGGTTCACGAAGTTCACCGCCATGAACCACGGTTGCTCGCTCGCGACCGTTCGTGACCGGTTGCGCAGCCATTTCACCGCCTGCCCGGCAATCACCGGGTCAACCTTCATGCCCGCCCACGCTCCGCCGTCGAGGTCACCCCAGTCGTTGAACTCCGAGAAGCCGTACGGCTCGAGCGCATCGACGGTTGATCGGGGGTCGGCCGGGTCAAGGTAGGCGTTCGACAGATGCCACTTGCCTTGGTACGTGCAGTAATAGCCGGCGGAACGCATCATCGTGCCAAGCGTGCCAAGGCCCGGATTCAGCGGACGGATGTAGGGCATGTTGTCGTTGTCGTAGATCTCGGTCACGGGCACGTGCTGTCCGGTGTAGATCACCGATCGCGACGAGCTGCACATGGCCGAGGCCACGTAGTAGCGGGTGAAGGTAGTTCCGCGCTCTTGCAGCCGTTCCCGGGCTGGGAGTACGTAGCCGTCCGGCTGTGGTCGGGTGAACCTCTCTTCATCGGTGGTGATCAGCAAGATGTTCGGTCGCGAGGTCATCCGATCTCCTTCTCACTGTTGCTACTGTCCACCATCGCTGGTTGTGGAGGTGCAACGATTCCGAGTTTGCGGCGGACCGGCACCGGCCCCATGGATGTGTCGCTCTTGCCGTCCTGACTGCTGGCACCTCGGCGCGCGTACCAGTTGGCGCCAGGAGTAGCGGTGAACCCGTGAGCCAGCACAGAGATCAGGATCGTCCAGACCACGGCCTGACTCGCTGCACCGTGCAGACTCGTGATGTGAAGTTCGTGCGCGGCAAGGAGCAGGAACACGATCGAGGCAAGTCCGCGCGGACCGAACCAACCGATGAAGAACACGCTCACACGGTTCAAGCCGGTCCCGGCGAGGGCAATCGCAACCGGGACCATCCGAACGACGGTGAGACTGGCGACCGCATAGAGGATCGGTGCCGGGTGCCATGGACCACGCAGGACCGGACCGGCGAGCGACACCCCGAACAGCGTCCAGACGGCGAAGGACAAGAACAGGCCACTGGTCTCGGTAAATCCGGCAGCGTTGCGCAACCGGTGCCGGGTCATGGCGCCGAAGAGCACACCGGTGACAAAGGCAGCCACGAATCCGTTGCCGCCGAAGCGAACCGCCGCGCCATAGCTCACGAGCGCGAGGGTGAGAATCATCAGTTGCTCGGAGAGTTCGCTGGTCAGCCCTCGCCGGTGGGCGAACGCCGCAAGCCAGCCGACGCCGATGCCGAGGAGGGTGGCCACGGCGAGGGCGACGCCGATCTCCTTGACCGCGTCGACCACCCAGCCGCGGGTCGCACCCTCCTCGGCAGCAACGACGGCGATCAGGACCGTCACGATCGGTGTCGCGATTCCGTCGTTCAGACCGCTCTCGACGTTGAGAACTTGACGGATCCCGGGGGGCACCTGCGGGTTGGTGACGACGGCGAGGCTGAGTGCAGCGTCGGTGGGGGCAAGGATCGACGCAATCAGAGCCGCGCTCGCCCAGCCGACTGCCGGAAGCAATACGCGGCCGGCGATCACGCCGGCGAGGATGGTCAGCGGAAAACCGATCCCCAACAACCGCATCGGAAGCCCTGCGTTTCGTTTCAGCTCTGCGAGGGCGATGGTCGACGCATCGACAAAGAGCAAAAGAGCGAGCGTGATCTCGGTCAGGAGCTTGACCGACTCGCCGTGGAGCGAGGCGGTGGTTGACGCCAGCAGCGACGGGCCGATCAGGACTCCGCAGGTCGTGAAGACGACCGGCGCGCCAATGGACAGCCGGTCGAGCTTGGCTGCGACGACCGCGTACCCAATGGTGATCGCGCCCAGGATGATCAGATCGATCACGGTGACGACCTCAGCCGGACGCCGCGCGGATCAGCTCCACGCGGCGACGAGTGCATCCGTTGTGGTGACGGTGGCGAGAAGCGACAGCGTGTTGACGATGATCGAGTCGGCGTAGTCCTGCGGAACGCCCGCAACCGCGTCACGAACGAGCACCGCCTGGTAGCCGAGGTTGACCGCGTCCATCACCAGGTTGGTGATGGCAACGTTGACCGACACCCCGGTGACCACGATGGTCGAGACCCCCAGGTTGCGAAGCACCGCGTCGAGATCCGTCCCGGCCATCGGGTTGAGACCGTGCATCCGCGACAGCACGAAGTCACTCGGCTCCGGGCCGAGAGCCGGCATCAGCGTCGCTGCTTTGCTGC
>DATJWM010000089.1:0-15367 GCA_035501255.1 Mycobacteriales bacterium
CGTGAGTGGCAGCCCGGTGGTCCCCGGTCAATACTGAACCTTATGGACACTGCAACGTTGCCGTTGCCCCGTACCCCCGTCGTGCTCGACCAGGCGGTCGATGATCCCTCCCTGGTGCACAACCTGATCGTGGCGCACCAGCCGTACTGGCCGGTGCAACGCTATTTCGCCAACAGTGCCGAGTACGCCGCACTTTCCGGTCAGACCGAGCCCGAGACGATGATCGTCGCTCCCGTGTTCCGGGGAAACTGGGCGAGCGAAGGTGTCGTGCTCGATGGCGTCGAGCCGATCCTGTCCAGCCCGCGATTCGCCGCGGCCGCCCGAACGATCTTCGGAGCCGAGATCGTGCGGCCGACCACGGTGTATGTCAACCTCACCTGGCAACTGCCGTTCCCACAGGGTGCCGGTCACACCGACGTCCCTGCTTTTCGGGGCTTCGACCGCTCGGATCAACCGATCACGTTTCTCACGATCATGGGCCTGTCCGGGTTGTTCGAGGACGCCCGGGTGAAGGTGGCGACCGCGGTTGCGTGGTTCTACCGCGGGGGCGACGGCGGGTTCGAATATTGGCCGCATGGTGTCGGGGCTGACTCCGTGGTGCACGAGGGAGCGATCGACAACACCGCGATTGTGGCCGACAACGACTTCATGTGGCATCGGGTCCGGCCGACCGGGCGGGTCGAGGACGGGATGATCGCCCTCAGTCCTGACGCCGAACTCGTGCGCCCCGAGCCGGGGAGGTGGGGGATCGTCGATCGTGACGAGCAGGTGGCAACATTCCCGGCGGAGTCGTTGCGGGTCAGCCTGTCCTGGAAGGCGATGGTGTTCGACGATGCCGCGGACGAGCGCCGATTCCGCGATCACACCGCCGATATCGATCGTGGCGAGATCGTCAGCCGCTTCGTCGCGGACTTCGCCTCCCGCGGAGAGACGCTCACGGTGCCCGACGGCGATCCGACTCGCGACCCGGAGTTCATTCGGGCGCTCCAGGCGGCGTACGTCCACTACCCGGCGTCGGCGGGCGGGTGACCACGGCCGACGTTGTCGTCGTGACCGGACGCACGCCCGTGCGAGCGGAGCGAGAAAGCGCCGACCTTCAGGCTGCACTGGCTCAACGGGGCGTGTCGACGACGATCGCGGGGTGGGGAACCGCGGACTCGATCGACGCCCGGCTCGTGGTCATCCGCTCGACGTGGGACTACACCACACAGATCGAGGAGTTCTTGGCGTGGACGCGAGAGACGGCCGCGCGCACGCGGTTGGTCAACCCCGCGCGGGTCGTCGGGTGGAACTCGCACAAGAGCTATCTGCTCGACCTCGCTCGTGCCGGAGTACCCGTGGTCGACACGGCACTGGTGCCGCGGGACGCGTCCGCGCCCGTGCGGGTCGAGGTGCTGGGACGCCACGACGGTGAGGTAGTGATCAAACCCGCGGTGTCGGTCGGGGCGATCGGCGCGCTGCGCTCGCGCGCGACGTCGGAGCAGGCGCAGGCTCACCTCGAGGCCTTGAGCGTTCAGGGTGACGTGCTCGTTCAGCCGTTCGAACCGGAGATCGCCGCGGGCGAAACCTCGCTCGTGTTCTTTGGCGCGGCGTTTTCCCATGCCGTCCGCAAGACGCCGGCGGCCGGCGACTATCGGGTGCAGTCGATCCACGGTGGCGCGGTCGAGCGGGTGGAGCCTTCCGCTGCTCAGGACGCGGTCGCGAAGGCCGCGCTGGCTGCGGTCGGCGATGATCTCGCCTACGCCCGGGTTGACCTCGTCGAGACCACGTCGGGGCCGGCCGTGATGGAACTCGAATTGATCGAGCCCGAACTCTTCCTGCGGGTTGACGAGGACGCGCCCGGTCGCCTCGCCGACCATCTGACCTCGTTGCTCTGACCCGCATTCCATTCCGACAGGTTGGCGACGAGCCTGCCGATACAGACGACGTGAACCGGAGAACTGCGGGCCTTCGTGCTCGGTCGGGGGCAGTCGTGGCCCCCGTTGTTGCGCTTGGCGTCGCGCTCGGATCCATGCTCGCCATCACCCCGGCAGCTGGGGCTCGCGGGCCGTCCCTCGCCGCACACACGCACGTGGACACGGTCGCGGGCACGAACTGCCGGGTTTTCCCCGCGGACAACATTTGGCATGCGAAGGTCAACAAGCTACCCATCGACTCGCACAGTAGGCAGTGGGTCGACCACATCGGCCGCACGGCCGATCTGCATCCTGACTTCGGGCCGTCGTACGGCGCGCAACCGGTGCCGTACGGAATTCCGGTGACGGTGGTGTCGGGATCCCATCCGCGGGTGCACGTCCGGTTCCTGTACTCCTCCGAAAGCGACCACGTGCGCTATCCCCTGGGCGCGGACACAAAGATCGAGGGTGGTTCCAACGCCGGCGGGGACCGGCACGCCGTCATCGTCGACAAGCGCACGTGCCGGCTCTACGAGACCTGGCTCACCCGCAAGAAGCACGGTCATTGGACGGCGGGGTCCGGTGCAACGTGGTCGCTGCAGAGCAACGCATTGCGGCATGACCACTGGACCTCTGCGGATGCGGCCGGCCTTCCCATTCTCGCCGGCCTCCTTCGGTGGTCAGAGGTGAAGTCCGCAGTGGTGGATCACGCAATCCGGTTCACGGCCCCGCACACCTCGAAGCGCTTCCTCTGGCCGGCCCGCCACGAGGCGGGTGACAAAGCCAGCTATGCCTACCCTCCGATGGGTGCGCGGTTCCGGTTGAAGGCGAGCTTCTCCGAGCACGGCTACAGTCGTCGCGCCAGGGTTGTGATCCAGGCGATGAAAACCTATGGCCTGATCCTGGCCGACAACGGTTCGCCGTGGTACTTCCAGGGCGACGCGAGCCGTGGCTGGCCGAGCGGTCTGATCAGTGAGCTCAAGACGATTCCCGCACGTGACTTCGTCGCCGTGAACGAGGCCGGTCTCATGGTCTCGCCGAACAGCGGCCAAGCGCGCTCGTGACGACCCTCGCTCGCTGGTGCTACGACCGGCGATGGATCGTGGTCGGCCTGTGGCTTGCTGCCCTGGCGGTCAGCATGGTGCTCTCGGGCGCGATCGGACAGCACTACCGAAACAACGTCACGCTTCCCGGAACGGACACGGAACGGGCATACGACCTGCTGAAGGCCAACTTCCCGGCCCAAAACGGTGATGTCGACACGATCGTGCTGCATGCCCGCACCGGGACGTTGCGTGACGGTGGGGTCCGGGCCGCAGAATCAGCGATGCTCGGTCGGGTTGCCGACCTCGCACACGTGTCATCGGTCGTGTCGCCGTATGCACCTGGCGGTTCGGCTCAGATCAACCACGAGGGGACCATCGGCTACGCGACCGTTCTGTTCGACCGTGGCGCCAACGACCTTCCACTCTCGGCGATCCGCGCGGTCGTTGACACCGCCGAAACCGGCGCCAGCAGGCAGGTCCAGGTGGCCCTGGAGGGCCAGGCAATCGGATACCTGAATCCACCGTCGACGGTCGCCTCCGAGATCGCCGGCGGCATCGCGGCCGCGGTCGTCCTGTTCCTGGCGTTCGGATCCTGGCGCGGCATGGTCCTCCCGTTGCTCGCCGCGTTCCTCGCGCTGGGAATCGGTGTCGGCATCATCACGATGCTGTCGCAGGTCATGCCGGTGGCGCAGTTCACCGAGCAACTTGCTGCGCTCATCGGGCTGGGCGTAGGGGTGGACTATGCCCTTTTCATCGTGAGCCGACATCGAAACAACCTTCTGCACGGCATGGAGGTTCGTGAGTCGGTAATCGCGGCCGTCAACACCTCCGGTCGCGCGGTCGTGTTTGCCGGATCCGCGGTCTCAGTCGCCCTCCTCGGCCTGATGCTTCTCGGCGTCAGCTTTCTCGTCGGGGTGTCTCTTGGCGCGGTGATCACCGTCGTCCTGACGATGCTCGCCGCCCTCACTCTTCTGCCGGCCATGCTCGGCTTCATGGGACCGAGGATTCTCGGCCGCAAGCGCTTGGCCCAGCTGCGGGAGCACGGTCCGGACGACAGCCACGTCACCGGCCGGTGGCTTGCGTGGGCGCGACGCATCGAACGTCGGCCGGCTCCGCTCGCGCTTGTGGCCTTCGTCCTCATTCTGTTCGTCAGTCTTCCTGCGTTCGCGATGCGACTGGGGTCGAGCGACCAAGGCAACGATCCGACGAGCTGGACCACGCGAGAGGCCTACGACCTGCTCTCCGAAGGTTTCGGGCCCGGCTTCAACGGACCGCTCCAGATCATCGCCACCGTTCCGGCGACCGAGGCGGGTCGGCTCGGCGTCGAGTCGTTGCAGTCGGCGATCCGGGCAACCCCTGGGGTCGCCGCGGTGACGCCCGCGACGTACTCGGCGAACCAGGCGACCGCGGTCTTCACCGCGATCCCCTTTAGCGCCCCGCAGGACCGCGAGACCTATCAGCTCGTCCACCACCTGCGCGAAACCGTCGTTCCGTCGGTCCTCGCCCGAACGCCGGTGACGGTCGCCTACGTGGGCGGGACGACGGCCGCCTACATCGACTTCGCCCACGTGCTGTCGGAGAAGCTCCCGCTGTTCATCGGCGTCGTGGTGCTCGCCGCGTTTCTGCTCCTGATGGTCGCCTTTCGTAGTGTCCTCGTGCCGGCCACCGCGTCCGTTATGAACATCCTCGCGGCGCTGGCTTCCTTCGGCCTGCTGGTCTTTGTCTTCCAGCAAGGTCATCTGGGATCAGTGTTCTCGATCGGCAGGCCCGGGCCGATCGATGCCTTCCTGCCGGTCATGCTGTTCGCCGTTCTGTTCGGCCTGTCGATGGACTACCAGGTGTTTCTGGTCAGCCGGATGCACGAGGAGTGGATCCACACCCACGACAACGCCCGGGCCGTAACGGTCGGGCAGGCCGAGACCGGCCGCGTGATCACCGCGGCCGCGAGCATCATGATGGTGGTCTTTCTGGCCTTCGTCCTCGCCGGACAGCGTCAAGTGGCCGAGTTCGGGCTGGGACTGTTCGGGGCGGTTCTTCTCGATGCGTTCGTTCTGCGGACCGTGCTCGTTCCGGCCGTGATGCACACGCTCGGTCCGGCCAACTGGTACCTGCCCGCGTGGCTGGAGCCGATGCTGCCCCACGTCAGCATCGACCCGCCGGACTCTGCCGACTTCGTCGAGGTAATCCTCGACGACGATGCCGATCCGGTGAGCGCATAGGCTGTGCTCCGATTGCCATCCGGCACAAGGAGGACTTGCAATGACGCTCAAGCTCGGCGACACCGCGCCGGACTTCACCGCCGAGACCACCGAGGGCTCGCTGTCGTTCCACGACTGGGTCGGGGATTCGTGGGCAGTGCTGTTCTCGCACCCCAAGGACTTCACCCCGATCTGCACCACTGAATTGGGTCGGATGGCTGCGCTCAAACCGGAATTCGACAAGCGCAACGTGAAGGTAATTGGACTGTCTGTCGACCCGGTCGACAACCACAGCAAGTGGGCCGACGACATCGAGGAGACTCAGGGGACCCGCCCGAACTACCCGATGATCGGCGACACGGACCTCGCCGTCTCGAAGCTGTACGGGATGCTGCCAGCCGACGAACCTGGCAGCTCCGACGGCAGGACGGCCGCCGACAACGCCACCGTCCGCAACGTTTTTGTGATCGGACCGGACAAGAAGCTGAAGCTTGTCCTGGTTTACCCGATGACCACCGGCCGCAACTTCGACGAGGTGCTCCGTGTCATTGACTCTCTCCAGCTAACGGCGACTCACCGGGTAGCGACGCCGGTTGACTGGAGGCCCGGCGAGAACGTCGTCATCGCCGGCTCGGTATCCAACGACGAGGCGAAGGAGATCTTCGGCGACTGGGACGAGCCGAAGCCCTACATCCGGATCGTGCCGCAACCGTCCTGAGGGACGACACCGCACCCACGCAGGATCGTCCGGGAGGCCGCTAGACGCCCCAATCGGGGCGCAACGGCATCCCGGACGATCCGTGTGCGTCGGTCCGCACACCGAGTACTTGGTGCAACTCGATGGTGCGCCGCTCGAAGCCGAGGCGTGAACCGGCCATGTAGAGCGCCCAGACCTTGGCCCGACCGAGCCCGACCTCGGTCACCGCGTCGTCCCAGTGCGCGTCGAGGTTGTCGCACCACGCGTTCAGCGTGCGCGCGTAGTGCTCGCGCAGGTTTTCCTCGTGCCGCACCTCGATGCCGTTGTCCTGCATCGCCGCCACGATCCGGCCGACGCCTTCGAGCTCACCATCGGGAAAGACGTAGCTGTCGATAAAGCCCCGGATGTGGGTGTTCTCGGTCGTTGTCGGCCGCGTGATGCAGTGGTTCAGCAACCTTCCCTGCGGCTTGAGTTTCGACCGCAGGAAGGTGAAGTAGGAGTTGAGGTTCCTGGCTCCGATGTGCTCGGTGAGACCGATCGATGACACCGCGTCGAAGTTGCCCTCGCGGACGTCGCGATAGTCGCCGAAGCGCACCTCGGCGAGGTCGGTCAGGCCGTCGTCCGCGATCGTCTTCGCCGCCCATTCGGCCTGGCGTCGGGACAGGGTGACGCCCAGCGCCTGAACTCCATAGTGCTGTGCTGCGTGCCGGACCATCCCGCCCCAACCGCAGCCGACGTCGAGCAGGCGCATGCCGGGCTTGAGATCCAGTTTCCTCGCGACCAGGTCGTACTTGTGAGCCTGCGCCTCCTCGAGTGTTGAGGAATCTTCGGGGTAGCACGCGCAGGTGTAGGTCATCGAGGGCCCGAGTACCCACTCGTAGAAGGTGTTCGAGACGTCGTAGTGGTGACTGATGGCCTCGGCATCTCGCGCCTTCGAGTGCCGTAGCCCGTACCGCAAGCGTCGGCGAAACTCCTCCTTCGGCGGCTCGACCCAGCGCAGCGCCTTCGGATCGATACTGCGAAGGGCGTCGATCCGCTCAGCCCAGGAGACGCTGCCGACCCGATCGCTCCACAACAGCGCCAACGCGTCGTACAAATTCCCCTCGATCTCGAGCTCGCCGCTGATGTAGGCGCGCGCGAGCCCGAGCGAACTCGGGGCAGTGATGAGGTAGGACAGGGCGGCCGGAGACTGCAGCGAGATCCGCACATCGGCATCGTCAGGCCCGCAACTGCTTGCGTCGTATGCGCTGATGTGCACGGCCGGTTGACCGATCGTGCGAGCCACCAAATCGGCGATCGGCTTGCGTGGCATGTGGTGTCTCCCGTTCTCGTTCGCTATCGACGTTGTACGGTCTTGGCGTAGAGGTCGAGCAGCCGCTCCTCACCGTCATACGCCTTTTTCAGCAGTTCATAGGTCGGGCCGCCGTAGGTGGCCCAGAACTCATCCTCAGGGTAGAAGGCGGTTGAATACAACGATTTTCGCCCGCCCAGTTGCGCGACCTTCTCTTCGATCGCACGGTTGTGGTAGCCGTCTTGCTCCCCCGCCGGCAATGCAGCGGTCGACCAGAATCCCACGTTGACGTACAGCGTCGCGGGGTCGAGCGGGTAGAGATCCCAAGTCGCGGCGGGGTCCCGTTGTTTCAACGGGCACATCCACACCGGTTGGATCCCGGTACGCCGGTCGAGGAAGTCGATGAAGTCCGCCAACCGGTCCACCGGGACTTCAACATCCTGGATGACCTCTTCGCGGTCCGGTTCGCCCCGCCGCCGGTCGATCCACCGCTTGATACCGTAGCGCCGCTCGAGCGCGATGAGCTTCCAGTACACGTCGGAGCGGCGGTAGCGCGCGGGCCACATGCGACGGATCACAGCGTTTTGAGCGCCGAACGCTCGTGAGCACCAGAACCAGTCCGTGTCCCAGCGCCAGAAGTAGTCATGGGTCGTTAGCCAATCGTCGGTCCTCGACCGGATCGATCGGTAGTAGATCTGTTGGCCGGTGTAGTTGGACACGGTCGGGGCTGTGTCGGCATAGGCGCCAACTGTCAGATAGCACTCGCTGGCGCTGAACCAGGTGCCGTCGATGAAGTCGACCCGCTCGCCGTCCCACTCCCTCTGATTGCAGATCGCCTCGATCGCGACCGCACACTCGCTGACCGACCCGAATCGAAGGTGGCGAAGGTGCACGTACGGCGCGACCGGCTCGAGCTCGATCCGGAGCCGCAGGGCGTAACCGAGAGTTCCGTAGGAGTTCGGGAAGCCGAAGAACAGGTCGCGATACTCGTTGTTCGGTGCGGCGGTGAGGACCCGGCCGTCTCCGGTGAGGATGTCCATCTCGAGGACCGACTCGTGTGGACAGCCATTGCGGAATGACGCCGACTCGATGCCGAGTCCGGTCACCGCACCACCGAGAGTGATCGTCTTCAGCTGCGGCACCACGAGCGGCGCCAGTCCGAAGGGAAGGGTCGCGGCGACCAGGTCTTCATAGGTCGTCATGCCGAGGACGTCGGCGTGCCGTTGTGTGCGGTCGATGCTCAGAGTGCCGGTGAAACCGTCGGCGTCGAAAGCGGTGTGCTCGCAGCGACGGGGCCGGAAGAGGTTCGACGTCTCCTGACCTTTGCGTAACCGGATCGGTGCTCCCGCAGGCAAGGTGAGCAACTCTCGTTGGAGGTCCTCGACCCTGCGGCGATAGTCGTCCCAGGTCGCGATCCGGTCCATGTCCGAACCTTACGCCGGGTTCGCTCGGTGCCGCGAACTAATTTGCATGCTAGCAGGCAATTAGTTACCCTGATCTCATGCCCGACCCGATTTCCGCGCTCTCCGACCCGGAGACGGCGGCCCGATTGCGGGCCGTCGTCGGCAAGCTGTCGCGGCGGCTGAACTCGCTTGCCCGCGGATCCGGTCTGACCACGAGCCAGCTGTCAGCGCTCGGAGTCGTTGCTCGGCAGGGCCCGATCAGGATCTCCGACCTCGCCGAGGCCGAGAGCATGAACCCGACGATGGTCAGCCGGATCGTTGCGGCCCTAGAAGATGCGGGTCTTCTCGCCCGCAAGCCCGATCCGGTCGATCGCCGAGCCGGGCTCGTCGAGGTGACCGCAACCGGTCGTCGTACCCACGACCGATTGCGAGCTGAGCGAGGTCGAATCCTCATGCAGGGCCTCGAACAGCTCGACCCGAAGGACCGCGCGGCGGTAGAGGCGGCGCTTCCCGCGCTGGAAGCATTGGTCGCGGCGGTCAGCGCACGGACCGCGTCCCGATGATCCGGATCCGGCGGCTGCGCAAGGACACGTTCGCCTCGCTGTCCAACCCGAACTACCGCCTGTACTTCTTCGGTCAGTCCGTGTCGCTCATCGGAACCTGGATGCAGACGGTCGCCCAGTCCTTTCTTGTGCTCCACCTCACCGGGTCCGCCGTCGACGTCGGCCTGGTCGTGGCCCTACAGACGCTTCCAGTACTGGTGCTCGGACCGTACGGCGGGGTGATTGCCGACCGGGTGGACAAGCGTCGCCTGATGATCGCCCTCCAATCGGCCATGGGTATGCAGGCGCTCGTCTTCGGGCTGCTGACGATCACTCATGTCATCTCGCTCTGGCAGATCGCCATCCTCGCGGTGATCCTCGGGCTGAACAACACGTTCGAAAATCCCGCCCGGCAGACGTTCGTGTTCGAGATGGTTGGGCCGGAGAACCTGCGCAATGCGGTGACCCTCAACACCGTCTTGGTGAACGTCGCCCGTGCCGTCGGTCCCGCTTCCGCGGGTTTGATCATCGCGGCGGGCGGCTACGGCGTGTGCTTCCTGTTGAACGCGGCGAGCTTCGTCGCGGTCGTGGCCTCCTTGCTTCGAATCGATGTCACGAAGCTCCATCCGTCGCCCCCGGCGCCACGGGCGAAAGGCCAGTTGTTGGAGGGTTTCCGCTACGTGCGCAGTGAGGTGAACCTGGCCGTTCCGTTGTTGATGATGGCGATCGTCGGCTGTCTTGCCTACGAGTTCCAGGTGACGCTTCCGGTGATGGCGACCCGGACGTTCGACTCGGGTTCGAAGGCCTACGGCTTCATGACCGCGGCGATGGGCGTGGGTGCGGTCCTCGGTGGTCTGTACTCAGCAGCGCGCGGCACCACCGGACTTCGCTCGCTGACCCGGTCCGCCGCGGTGTTCGCCGTGGTGATCGCCGTTGCTGCGCTGGCACCGAACCTTGGCATCGAACTGCTCGCGCTTGCCGCCGCCGGTGCCGCGAGCGTTTCCTTCCTGGCGAAAGGTAACAGCACCTTGCAGCTCACGTCCGAACCGTCGATGCGCGGCCGCGTCATGGCACTGTGGTCGGTCGCGTTTCTTGGTTCCACCCCGATCGGTGGTCCGATCGCGGGTGCCGTGGCCCAGTACGCGGGACCGCGGTGGGGGCTTGGCCTCGGTGCGCTCGCCTGCGCGGTCGCCGTCGTGCTGGCGATCGCAGTGGTGCGGCGGTCGCGGACGTCGGTCGGGTCCGACGTGCGCGCGACCGGGCAGCTCGCACCACCGAGTGAGGCGGAGGCGGAGGCCGTGCTCGAGGTGTCCGGGGCGGCCCGCTAGGTTTCGTTCCGTGGGAGTGGTCCGCGCAGAATACGAGCAACGGCGCGAAGAGGCGCAGTTCTACTGGCAGTACGGGCGCCAGCGAGCTCGGGCGAACTGGTATTTGCGCAGGTGCCGGTCGGTCGGTGCGCAGGCGACGATTCTCGGGCGTCCGCGGGTCGACGCCACGGACATGATCGTCGGGGACCATTTCAAGATCTGGTCGACTCACCGCGGCACCCTCGTCACCGGGTGGGGCAAGTTGCGGGTCGGCGACCGGGTGTTCTTCAACGACGGAGTGTTCGTCTCCTGCGTACACGAGATCACGATGGGCGACGACATCGCGATCGCCAACGACGTCTACCTCACTGACAGTGACAGCCACGGGGTCGAGGGGCGCAAAGTCCGGGAGGCGCCGATCCGAATCGGGAACGGCGCGTGGATCGGCGCCCGTTCGATCATCCTGCCGGGGGTGAGCATCGGCTCCCGTGCGCTCGTCGCGGCCGGGTCCGTCGTGACCCGCGACGTCCCCGACGACACGCTCGTCGGCGGTAATCCCGCCCGCGTCATCCGCCCACTCGTCTACCCCGAAGGCGTGACGAGGGCCTGGCACGACGAACCCCTCATTTCGTTGTAGCCGGCCCTCGCCCGACCGCCACGGCGGCGGCCATGGAGATACTGGACGCGTGGTGCGGCGCCGGCACAACCTCCTGGTCGCGGTTGTCGTGCTGCTCTGGATCACGGTGGTGCTCTGGCTCGATCACGGTCTGGGTCCCGGTGGCGCGACGATGGCCGAGCAACGCTGGCTCGGCGTCGGCACCTGGCTGCTTCTCGCTGCGCTTCTTGCCGCCGAGGAAACTCGCACCCGCATTCAGGTCGGTGTTGTCGTCGTGTTCGCGACCCTGATCGAATACACCTTCTCCTACGCCCTGCATGTGTACGTCTACCGGCTTCATGACGTTCCGTGGTTCGTGCCGCCCGGCCACGGGCTGGTGTACCTCGGCGCACTCGCCATCGGTCGCTCTTCGTGGGTGCTCGAGCGCGCGACCTGGCTGCTGCCGGCGACCTTCGGCCTGGCCGCCGGGTACTCCGGTTGGGGCCTGTTCGTCTCTGGACGCACGGACGTGCTGGGCGCGTTGTGGTGCGCCTGCCTTGGTCTGTTCTTGTGGAAGGGTCGCCAGCCGACCGTGTTCGTTGGCGCGTTCGTCGTGGTGACATACCTCGAGCTCGTCGGCACCCATCTCGGCAACTGGACCTGGCAGGTCCGCGACCCGATCCTCCACCTCGTGCCGATGGGCAACCCACCATCCGGGGCGGCCGGAGGCTACGGCTTCTTCGACGCCGCGGCCTTGGTGCTTGCGCCGGTGGTGGAGCGCGCCATCACCGCCCGCCGCCGCGTCCGCGTGCTAGCTGCCGATCGAGCGCATGATCTCGTCGTGCAGCCGCCCGTTGGTACACAGCACGCTGCCTCCGTCGCAGTGGTCGACGCCTGATAGGTCGGTGAACCGCCCGCCCGCCTCGGTGACGATGACCTGAAGGGCCGCGAGGTCCCACAGGGAGAGTTCCGGTTCGCAGGACGCGTCGACCGCGCCCTCGGCCACCAACATGTGGGACCAAAAGTCTCCGTAGGCACGCGAGCGCCAAGCGCGGCCGAGAAGCGCGATGAACGCCTCGCCTCGGCCCGTCGCCTCCCAACCGACCAGCGAGGAGTAGGAGATCGAGGCGTTCTCGATCGCTCCAACGGCGGAAACACGGCAGCGGCGAGCGTCGACGGCTGGGGCGCTGGTCCACGCGCCACCACCCGAGCTCGCCCACCATCGGCGCCCGAGCGCGGGCGCCGACACGACACCGACAACCGTCCG
Organism: Mycobacteriales bacterium; assembly: GCA_035501255.1. Taxonomy (GTDB): domain Bacteria; phylum Actinomycetota; class Actinomycetes; order JAFAQI01; family JAFAQI01; genus JAFAZI01. The sequence goes on from DATJWM010000089.1 coordinate 12,242, forward strand.
CCGCTCGACCTGCAGTCCGATCAGGGTCGCCCACACCGGGACGCCGCGGACGAAGTTCTTCGTGCCGTCGATCGGGTCGATCACCCAGCGTCGCGCGGATTCGCCCATTCCGTCGCGATCGCCGTACTCCTCGCCGACGACGGCATCATCGGGGCGCTCACGTTCGAGGGCGTCGCGCAACGCGCGCTCCACCGCCCGGTCGGCGTCGGTGACCGGCGTGAGATCGGGCTTTGTCTCGACCGTGAGGTCCGCCGACAGGAATCGCGCCATGGTGATCCGGTCGGCGGCGTCGGCGAGCGTGTGGGCGAGGTCGAGGTCCGCCCGCCAGCGGGGAGCGTCGGTCACGGCGTGCAGCCTATGTGGCGGGGGTGGTTGACACGGATGGCTTTGGTGTAAAGACTCGATGAGGTGGAGACGGACCGAACGACCAGGACCGCGCTACTGGATGCGGCGTACGACGTCGTCGTCGCCGGGTCGTGGCAGGGCGCCCGGATGGCCGATGTGGCCGCTGCGGCCGGGGTGTCCCGCCAGACCCTGTACAACGAGTTCGGGTCCAAGGACGCCCTCGCCCAGGCGCTCGCGCTGCGCGAGGCCGATCGGTTCATCGCCGGCACCAACCGGTTCCTCGACGAGATCCACCCGGACGCGCCCGTGGATGCGGTGCGCGCCGCTACCGAGTGGACGATTCGGGAAGCCTCGAACAATCCCTTGCTCAAGGCGGTACTCACCGACGACGCGAGCGGTCTGCTCCCCCTGCTCACGACGCGCGGAGACGCGATCGTCGGCGCGGCTCGTCGCAGCATCGAGCAGCGGATGCTCACCAACTGGCCCGGAATCGATCCCGATGCCGTCGCGCTGACGGCCGAGGCGGTCGCCCGGCTCACCGTGTCCTATCTGGTCCTGCCGAGCGACGGGCCAGACGGCTCGGCCGAAGCGATCGCCGAGCGGATGGCCCGGCTGGTGGAACGACTGCTGATGAAAGGTTGCGAATGAGCACCGCTGATAAGTACGCCCTCCCGACCGACGTCACGTCGACCTGGGACGTCTCGCCGCGTTGCGAGACCAGGTTCACGTGGGAGTACGACGAGGGTCGGGACCGGTTGCTCTCGCTGTATCAGAAGGGCAAGGACAAGCAGTGGGATGCGGTGACCCGGATCGACTGGTCGCTCGAGGTCAATCCGAACAACCCGGTTGGTCTGCCGGAGACCTACAACCCGTTCGTCGGCAGTGACATCTGGGAGAAGATGACCAAGGCCGAGCGGGACAACCTCGTTCATCACCAAGCGGCGTGGTCGTGGAGCCAGTTCATGCACGGCGAGCAGGGTGCGTTGATCACCGCCGCACGGATCGTCGAGACCGTTCCCGACCTGGACTCGAAGTTCTATGGCGCAACCCAGGTGATGGACGAGGCCCGTCACGTCGAGACCTTCGCCCGGTTCTTGCAAGGCAAGGTCGGGACCGTCTTCCCGATGAACGCGGATCTGGCCGCGCTCCTGCGCGACGCGCTCGAGGCACGTGACTGGGACTACGCCTATCTCGGGATGCAGGTGCTGATCGAAGGATTGGCGCTTGCCGCCTTCGGGGTGCTTCGCGATCTCGCCGAGAACCCCTTGGCGAAGCAGTTGCTGTCCTACGTGATGCAAGACGAGGCGCGCCACGTCGCGTTCGGACGGCTCGCCTTGCGCGATGCATACCGCGAACTGTCCGCGCGCGAGCGTGCCGAACGTGAAGAGTTCGTCGTCGAGGGCTGTTGGTTGATGCGCAACCGGTTCCTCGGAACCGAGATCTATCAGGCTCTCGACCTCCCGGTCGAGGAGTGCACGCAGATCGCCGAGCACTCGGAGTTCCAGAAGCTGTTCCGATCGTTGCTCTTCAGCCGGATCGTGCCGTGCGTGAAGGACATCGGCCTGTGGGGCGAGCGAGTGCAGAAGTGCTATGCGGACATGGGCGTGCTCGACATGGCCGGGGTCGACCTCGACGAGTTGATGAAAACCGACGAGGACCAGGCCGAGCAGATCGACCGTGACAAGGCTGAGCGCGCTGCCCGGGCCGCGGTGGACGCGACGATCGCGGTCGGCGCTGACAGCTGACCCGAGGCTTCAGGGGCCCCCCGACTCGTCCCGGCTCAGCAGAAGGCGACGAAGCGAGTCGAGCCGCTGCGGGCTCGCGTGACCGTCGGCGACCCAGGCATCGAGCTCGCAGACCTCGGTGTCGAGGTGGTCACAGTCGCTCGGGCAGTGTCGGGCGCCCTCGGCAAGTTCCGGGAAGGCCGCCACGAGCCGGTCGCGGCTCACATGCGCCAGGCCGAACGACCTGATGCCCGGTGTGTCGATCACCCAGCCGCCGGTGGGCAGTGGCAGCGCGATTGCGGCGGTGGTCGTGTGTTGTCCCTTGCCAGTGCGCTCACTCACCGCTCCGATCCGCTGATCGGCATCGGGCACAAGCGCGTTGACGAGCGTGGACTTGCCGACGCCGGAGGACCCGACGAGGACGGTCACCCGGTCGACGAGCCTGTCCTGCAACTCGCCGACGGCGGCTTCGAACCCGGGGCGGCCACTGATGATCGTCGGAACCCCGAGTCCGGCATAGGCGGACGCGAGGTCATCCGCGGACGCCTTGTCGCTCTTGGTGATACAGAGAACCGGGGCGATCCCTGCGTCGTACGCCGCCACCAGGCAGCGGTCGATGAGGCGAGGCTGCGGAGGCGGATCGGTGGTCGCGCTGACGATCAGCAGCTGGTCCGCGTTGGCGACCAGGATCCGTTCGACCGGGTCGTTGTCGTCGGCGCTGCGCCGAAGCACCGACGTCCGGGGTGAGATCCGCACGATCCGGGCGAGGGAGTCCGGTCCGCCGCCGCGGTCACCAACGAGCTCGACCGCGTCGCCGACCGCGATTGCCCGGCGCCCGAGCTCGCGCGCCCGCATGGCAACCACGAGAACGTCATCGGCGAGCAGCGCGCCGTAGCGGCCGCGGTCCACGCTGACGACCCGGGCGTTCGTCGCGTCCTCGTGACGCGGGCGCAGCCGGCTTCGCGGCCGCGAGCCGCGACCGGTGCGGGCGAGTCGATCCTCGTCGTCGATCGGCTGGCGGGTCAGCGCACGGTCCTCCTCCGGTCGGCGATCACCG